>NZ_JBSGDV010000004.1:0-516339 GCF_053602555.1 Nonomuraea sp. NPDC004354
TTAACACACTGTTGAGTTCTCAAGAAACGGACGCGTTCACCGTCAACCACCCGGCCGCACTCGCTTCGTTCGTTGTGTCTTAATTTTACCGTTTCGTCCGACTTGCTGTCAAACCGGGCGAACCAGCTACAATCTCGACCACCCCGCTTCCGGGGCAACCCTCTGAACCTACTCCATCATTCGGTCCTTGTCCAATCGCGTGGACGCCGCCCGAAGATCGAATGTGTTTCAGAGGGAGTGACGGGAGCCTAGCAGTCCTTGCGTGACCTTCGTTTCCGAAGATCCGTAGGCCGCGTTGCCCCGCCTTGAAAACTGTAGCAGCCAGCCAGAGGTCCGGCGTCCACCTTCGGTAACGAATCAGTTTTCCCCTGGTTCGCGTTGGCCAAACATGCCGGAGGGCCCGGAGCCGCGCACGGCTCCGGGCCCTCCACTGTCCACGCCGATCAGCCGGCGGGCAGGGTCGCCAGCTGCGCCTCGAGCCTGCTGATGTCAGCGGCGGACGCCTCCGCCCTGGCCCGCACCTTGGCCACCACGTCCTCCGGCGCCTTGGCCATGAACTGCTCATTGCCCAGCTTCGCCGCCACCTGCGCGGCCTCCTTGCGCGCCGCGGCCAGGTCCTTCTCCAGCCGCTTGCGCTCAGCCGCCACGTCGATGGCGCCCGCGGTGTCGATGGCGACGGTGACCTCGCCGACGACGAACGAGGCGGTCGGCATGAACGACTCGCCCGGCTCCTGCAGCTTGAGCAGGGACCGGATGGCGCTCTCGTGCGCGGCGACAGCCGTACCCTCCAGCGTGAGACTGGCCGCGACCTTCTGGCCCGGCTTGAGGCCCTGGTCGGAGCGGAAGCGGCGCACCTCGGTCACCAGCTCCTGCAGGGCGAGGATCTGCGCCTCGGCCGCCGGGTCCGCGTAGCGGTCGTCGGCCACCGGCCACGGTGCGACGACCACCGACTCGCCGCCGGTGACCGCGCGCCAGAGCTCCTCGGTCACGAACGGCACGAACGGGTGCAGCAGCCTCAGCAGCGCGTCGAACACATGCCCGAGCACGATGCGGGTCTGGTCGAGCCCCTCGGCGAGCTGGACCTTGGCCAGCTCCAGGTACCAGTCGCAGACCTCGTCCCACGCGAAGTGGTAGAGCAGGTCGGCGACCTTGGCGAACTCGAACTCCTCGAACGCCTCGTCGACCTGGCGGACGACGGTCTGCAGCCGCGACAGGATCCACCGGTCGGCCGACGTCAGCGCGGTGGGCAGCTCGCCGGTGGTCGCGCCGTTCATGAGCGCGAAGCGCGTGGCGTTCCAGATCTTGTTGCAGAAGTTGCGTGAACCGGCCGCCCACTCCTCGCTGACCGCCACGTCGGAGCCGGGGTTGGCGCCGCGCAGCAGGGTGAAACGGGTGGCGTCGGCGCCGTAGCGGTCGATCCAGTCGAGCGGGTCGACCACGTTGCCGAAGGACTTCGACATCTTCTTGCCGAACTGGTCGCGGACCATGCCGTGGAGGGCGACGGTGCGGAAGGGCGGCTGGCCGTCCATCGCGTACAGGCCCAGCATCATCATCCGCGCCACCCAGAAGAACAGGATGTCGTATCCCGTCACCAGCACGGTCGTCGGGTAGAAGCGGGCCAGCTCGGGCGTCTGCGCCGGCCAGCCGAGCGTCGAGAACGGCCACAGCCCAGAGGAGAACCAGGTGTCGAGCACATCCGGGTCCTGGACATAACCCGCGGGCGGGTCCTCGTCCGGCCCGACGCACACCACCTCGCCGGCCGGGCCGTACCAGACCGGGATCCGGTGGCCCCACCACAGCTGGCGCGAGATGCACCAGTCGTGCATGTCGTCGACCCAGTCGAAGTAGCGCTTGGCCAGCTCCGGCGGGTGGATGCGGGTGCGCCCGTCACGGACGGCGTCGCCGGCGGCCTTGGCGAGCGGGGCGACGTTGACGAACCACTGCAGCGACAGCCGCGGCTCCACCACGGTCTTGCAGCGCGAGCAGTGGCCGACGGCGTGAAGGTAGGGCCGCTTCTCGGCGACGATCAGGCCCTGCTGGCGCAGCGCCGCGACCACGGCCGGTCGCGCCTCGAACCTGTCGAGGCCGAGGAACGGGCCATGGGCGGTGATCACGCCGCGCTCGTCCATGACGGTCAGCGACGGCAGCGAGTGGCGGCGGCCGATCTCGAAGTCGTTGGGGTCGTGCGCCGGCGTCACCTTGACGCAGCCGGTGCCGAAGGCGGGGTCGACGTGCTCGTCGGCGACGATCGGGATCCTGCGCCCGGTCAGCGGCAGCTCCACCTCGGTGCCGACCAGGTGCGCGTAGCGCTCGTCCGACGGGTGGACGGCCACGGCCGTGTCACCGAGCATCGTCTCGGGCCGGGTGGTGGCGACCACGATCTCGTCGGAGTAGCGGATCGAGACGAGCTCGCCCTCGTCCTCGCTGTGCTCGACCTCGATGTCGGACAGCGCGGTCAGGCAGCGCGGGCACCAGTTGGTGATGCGCTCGGCGCGGTAGATCAGCTTGTCGTCGAAGAGCCGCTTGAAGATGGTCTGGACGGCGCGCGACAGCCCGGTGTCCATGGTGAAGCGCTCGCGCGACCAGTCGACGCCGTCGCCCAGGCGCTTCATCTGACCGAGGATCTTGCCGCCCGACTCGTCCTTCCACTGCCAGACGCGCTCGACGAACGCTTCACGGCCGAGGTCGTGCCGGGACAGCCCCTCCTTGCCGAGCTCGCGCTCGACGACGTTCTGCGTCGCGATGCCGGCGTGGTCCATGCCGGGCAGCCACAGCGTCTCCATGCCGCGCATGCGGGCGCGGCGGGTGAGCGCGTCCTGGACGGAGTGGTCGAGCGCATGGCCGATGTGGAGCACACCCGTCACGTTGGGCGGAGGCAGCACGATCGAGTACGGCTCGCGCCCGCTGCCCGGGTCCGCGCCGAAGTAACCGCCTGCTACCCAGCGCTCGTAGCTCTGGGTCTCGACGTCGGCGGGCGTGTACTGGGTAGGCAGCTCTGGCGTTGTCACGCGGTCAAGTTTAGAGACCTCGGGCGACTTCCGTGGAATCGTCACCCCCGGGACGCGCCGAGGCCCCCGGAGCACGCTTGTGCTCCGGGGGCCTCGCCGTACTAGGACGGCCTGTGGTCAGGCCGACTTCTCGCGCGGGGTCCGCTGCTGCTTGGCGGCCAGCTGGTCGCGCGGGACCAGCGTCGGGATGGCGTGCTCCAGCACCGACTCCCGGGTGATGACCACGCGCGCCACGTCCTGCCTGGAGGGCACCTCGTACATCACCGACAGGAGCACCTCCTCGAGGATGGCGCGCAGGCCGCGGGCACCGGTGCCGCGCAGGATCGCCTGGTCGGCGATCGCCTCGAGGGCGTCGTCGGTGAACTCGAGCTCGACCCCGTCGATCTCGAACAGCTTGCGGTACTGCTTGACCAGGGCGTTGCGCGGCTCGGTGAGGATCTGGATGAGCGCCTCGCGGTCGAGGTTGTGCACCGAGGTGATGACCGGGAGCCGGCCGACGAACTCGGGGATCATCCCGAACTTCAGCAGGTCCTCCGGCATCACGTCGCCGAAGATGTCGGCGGAGTCGATCTCTTCCTTCGACCGGATGATGGCGTTGAAGCCGATGCCCTTCTTGCCGACCCGGGACTCGATGATCTTCTCGAGGCCGGCGAACGCGCCGCCGCAGATGAACAGCACGTTGGTGGTGTCGATCTGGATGAACTCCTGGTGCGGGTGCTTGCGCCCGCCCTGCGGCGGCACCGAGGCCGTCGTGCCCTCCAGGATCTTCAGCAGCGCCTGCTGCACGCCCTCACCCGAGACGTCGCGGGTGATGGACGGGTTCTCGCTCTTGCGGGCGATCTTGTCGACCTCGTCGATGTAGATGATGCCCGTCTCGGCCTTCTTGACGTCGTAGTCGGCGGCCTGGATGAGCTTGAGGAGGATGTTCTCGACGTCTTCGCCGACGTATCCCGCCTCGGTGAGCGCCGTGGCGTCCGCGATGGCGAACGGCACGTTGAGCATCTTGGCCAACGTCTGCGCCAGCAGCGTCTTGCCGGATCCCGTCGGACCGAGCAGCAGGATGTTGGACTTGGCCAGCTCGAGGCCGTCGTCCCTGCCGCGGTCGCCTGACTGCACCCGCTTGTAGTGGTTGTAGACCGCCACCGAGAGCGCCTTCTTGGCCTTGTCCTGGCCGATGACGTAGGCGTCGAGGAACTCGTAGATCTCTCTCGGCTTCGGCAGATTGTCCCACTTGAGTTCGGAGGACTCAGACAGCTCCTCCTCGATGATCTCGTTGCAGAGATCGATGCACTCATCGCAGATGTAGACGCCGGGACCGGCGATGAGCTTCTTGACTTGCTTCTGGCTCTTCCCGCAGAAAGAGCACTTCAGCAGGTCTCCACCGTCGCCGATGCGTGCCACCCCAGAAACTCCTTTGCGTGGGACCGCCCTGCTCCCGCGATCCGATCCTTCGGACCCGGTCCGAACCGCTCAGGTTTCGACGTTACCGTCTTCTGGGCCCTCAGTGAGCCCCCTGGCGGCGAGTCGCACCGGAACGTGCCCAATTGGGCAGCGCTCCGGTGCGTCGCGTCTCGATCAGGAAGCGACGGCCTGAGCTCGCTTCTTCCTGGCCGGAATGATGTCGTCGATCAGACCATACGCCTTGGCCTCATCGGCGTTGAGAATTTTGTCGCGCTCGATGTCCTTACGAACTTCGGCCGGAGCCTTGCCCGAGTGCTTGGCGATGATCTCCTCAAGGAGCGCTCGCATCCGCAGGATCTCACGGGCCTGGATCTCGATGTCACTACCCTGGCCGCCGCCCTCGGTGGAGGGCTGGTGGATCAGCACCCTGGCGTTGGGCAGCGCGAAGCGCTTGCCCGGGGTGCCGCCGGCCAGCAGCACGGCAGCCGCGGAGGCGGCCTGGCCGAGGCAGACGGTCTGGATCTCCGGCCGGACGAACTGCATCGTGTCGTAGATCGCCGTCATGGCCGTGAAGGACCCGCCGGGCGAGTTGATGTAGATGCTGATGTCACGGTCGGGGTCGAGCGACTCGAGCGTCAGCAACTGAGCCATGACGTCGTTGGCTGACGCGTCGTCGATCTGCACTCCGAGGAAGATGATGCGGTCCTCGAAGAGCTTGTTGTACGGGTTCATCTCCTTCACGCCGTACGACGTGCGCTCGACGAAGGAGGGGAGAACGTAGCGGCTCTCGATGTTCACTTCAGCTCCCCCTAGGAAACGGTGCCCTGCGAGGACACCTGGCGCGCGCTGCGGACCACGTGGTCGATGAAGCCGTAGTCCTTGGCCTCGTCGGCGGTGAACCAGCGGTCGCGGTCGGAATCGGCCTCGATCTGTTCCAGCGACTGGCCGGTGTGGAAGGCGATCCGCTCGGCCAGCGTCTTCTTCACGTAGAGCATCTGCTCAGCCTGGATGGCGATGTCGGCGGCGGTGCCGCCGATGCCGCCCGAGGGCTGGTGCATCATGATGCGGGCGTGCGGCAACGCGTAACGCTTGCCAGGGGCGCCGGCGCAGAGCAGGAACTGCCCCATGGAAGCCGCCAGGCCCATCGCAACCGTGGCCACGTCGTTCGGCACGTATTCCATCATGTCGTAAATCGCCATGCCGGCGGTGACGGAACCACCAGGCGAGTTGATGTAGAGGTAGATGTCGCGGTCGGGATCGTCGGCCGCGAGAAGCAGCAGCTCGGCGCAGATGCGGTTGGCGATCTCGTCGTTGACGTCCGTGCCGAGCACGATGATGCGCTCACGCAGCAGGCGCTGGTACAGCTGGTCCTCAAGCCGGAAGGACGAGCCGTTCTCACGGCCTCGCGACTCGGGCTGATAGAAGGTCGGCGGGCTGGTCACAGCGTCACCTTCCGATGCGTCGTAATCGATGGGCTTTGCTTGTGACCTTAACGCGCACGGCCCACAGGTCATGCCCGGTCCACCGACTGTTCGCTGTCGGCGCAGGTCGGCGTCAGTGCCCGCCTGAAGCGCGTCTGCGCTCCTCGAGGTCCAGTTCGTGCAGCAGCTTGCGCTGGGTCGCGACGCTGATCCGGCCCTTGCGGTACAGCTCGTTGAGCTTGTCCCGCTGGGCTTTGACCAGCTCCTTCCTGAGCTTGCCCATCTCGGGCCTGCCCTCGTCCTCACCGAGCACCGAGCGCACGGTGTCCAGGCGCAGCTCGAACAGCTGCCGGTAGACGTCGGCGGTGCGGTCGTCGATGCGGTCGTCGGCGGCCAGCTCGTCGATGCGGGCGAGCGCGGCCTCCAGCGTGGCCGCGCGGGCGACGGCCTCCTCCTTGATCTCGGCTTCGCTCTCCCCCAGTCCGAGTCTGCGCAGCAGCCACGGCAGTGTCGCCGCCTGGCCCACAAGTGTGGCCAGGACGACACAGGCGGCCAGGAACAGCAGTATCTGCCTGTTGGGCACGTCGAACGGGATGGACAGCGCGATGGCCAGCGTGATCGCTCCGCGCATGCCGGCCCAGCCCATCGCGACGCGCTGCCGTACGTCGATGGTCTCGAAGCGCTTGAAGCGCAGCAGCGGCACGACCACGAGCGTCCAGAACATCCGCAGCAGCACGACGACCGCGATGACCGCCACGACGGTGACCAGCAGACGCGACCACGACTGCCCGGGCATGGCGCCGAACACGTCGGTGATCTCCAGGCCCAGCAGCACGAACAGCGTCGACTCCAGCAGGTAGACCAGGACCTCCCAGAAGGCCTGCCCGGTCAGCCGGGAGGCGGGTTGCAGCAGGCCCTGCCCGGTGGTGCCGAGCCGGAAGCCCACCACGATCGTGGCGAGCACGCCCGACAGGCCGAGCTCCACGGCGGGCAGGTAGGCCACGAACGGCGTGACGAGCGACAGCACGATCTGCGCGCCGGGCTCCTTGACCAGCGGCCGCAGCCAGCCGACGAGTCCGGCGACCGCGATGCCCCAGAGAATGCCGCCGGCGACGACCTTGACCAGCTCGATCAGGGTGTCGGCGGCGGTGACCGGATGGTCGAGCGCGGCGAGGGCGAGCCCGAACATGGTCAGGGCGACCCCGTCGTTGACCAGGCTCTCCCCCTCCAGGATGGTGACCAGCCGACGGGGCGCGCCGACCCGCTTCAGCACCGCGGTCGCGGCCACGGGATCGGTGGGCGCGACCGCGGCGCCGAGCGCCAGCGCCGCCGCCCACGGCAGCCCCGGTACGGCCCAGCCGGTCACGGCCGCCACAACGAGCGCCGTCGCGCAGGTCAGCGTGAAGGCCATGATGGCGATGGGGCCGGCGTCCGCCCGCGTCTCCCGCGGCGCGGTGAGGAAGGCGGCGTGGAAGACCAGCGGCGGCAGGAAGAGGTTGAGCACGATCTCGGGGTCGACGCGCACGTCGTCGACCCCGGGCAGCAGGCTGATCAGCAGGCCGAAGGCGACCAGCAGGATCGCCTCCGGCACGAGCAGGCGGCGGGCCAGGACGCGGCCCGCCACGAGGGCCACGGCGACCGCCAGCGCGAGGAAGAACAGCTCGTCCCCCATGACTCCCCCGTCGATCGGCCTCTCGTGAGTGCCTGCCCCGAAAACGGCGAAACCCCCGCCCTGCGGGAGCAGGAACGGGGGTTTCGGCAGAACGCGGAGTGCTTACTCCTGGTCGGCGGGCGCCTCTTCGGTGACCTCTTCGCCGTTGATCTCGGTGTAGATGGCCTTGAGGTCGACCTCGTTGCCGGCCTCGTCGACGACCTTGGCGGCGTCGCCGACGACGGTCTTGGCCTTGTCGCGGACGATCTCGACCATCGCCAGCGTGAGCTGGTCGTTGTCGGACAGGTGCTGGGCCAGCGTGTTGGGCGCGACGCCCATCTGCATGGCGCGGCGGACCACGAAGTTGGTCAGCTCCTGCTCGTTGACGCCCAGCTCCTCGGACTTGACGATCTTGTCGAGGACGAAACCGCTCTTGATGGCCTTGGCCGACTGGGTCTCGAACTCGGCGAAGCGCTCCTCCTCCGTCGTCTGGTAGAGACGGAAGAAGGCGTCGCGGCTCAGGCCGCTCTCGGCGATCTGGTGGTCGAGGTTGTGCTTGCGGGCGTCGAGCTCGGCCTTGAGCGCGCTGTCGGGGATCGGGATGTCGATCTTCTCCAGCAGGGCGTCGAGGGCCTTCTCGCGGGACTGGACGACCTGGTCGACCAGCTTGTTGCGGCGGGCCTGCTCGCGGATGCTGTCCTTCAGCTCCTCGAGGGTGTCGAACTCGCTGGCCAGCTGGGCGAACTCGTCGTCGAGCTCGGGAAGGACCTTCTCCTTGACCGACTTGATGTTGATGATCACATCAGCCTCGTCGCCGGCGTTCTCGCCGCCGACGAGCTCGGTGCGGAAGGTCTTCTCCTCGCCGGCCGACATGCCCTCGAGCGCGTCGTCGAGGCCCTGCAGGACCGAGCCCGCGCCGACCTCGTAGGACACCTCGTTGGCCTGCTGCTCCTCGAGGTTGACGCCGTCGATCTCGGCGCGCAGGTCCATCACGACGAAGTCGCCCTTGACGGCGGGACGCTCGACGCCGGTCAGCGTGGCGAAGCGCTGGCGCAGCGCGTCGAGCTGGCCGTTGATGTCCTCGTCGGTGACCTCGGCGGCCGGGACGGTCACCTCGATGCCGGCGAAGTCGGGCACCTCGAAGCTGGGCCTGATGTCGACCTCGGCGGTGAACTCGATCTGCTCGCCGTCCTCGATCTTGGTGACCTCGATGTCAGGCTGGCTGACAGGGAACAGGTCGACCTCGTCGACGGCCTGACCATACAGCTTCGGCACCGCGTCGTTGAGGGTCTCCTCCAGCACCACCGCGCGGCCGAAGCGCTGCTCGATGATGCGGGCCGGGACCTTGCCGGGGCGGAAACCGGGGACGCGCACCTGCTGCGCGACCTTCTTGTACGCCGCCTGCATGCTCGGGCCAAGCTCGTCGAACGGCACTTCGACGGTGAGCTTCACCCGAGTCGGGCTGAGCTCCTCGACAGCGGTCTTCACGGGGTGGTCTCCTTGATCAAGCTTGAGTGTCCGCGGGCGCGTCCAGATCTGCGGCTCACGCGCCGCGCCCACATGATCGGTGTCGGGCATGCTCGCACCGGCGAATGTCCAACGCCGCACGCCAGTCTAGGGCAGATGTGCACCGAAGCACGACGAAGCGCGGCTCAGATCTCGTCCTTGATCTTGTTCAGCAGTTCGACGGTCTCGTCTGGTGTCGTGCTGACCGCGCACAAGCGTTCCATGACCTCGGTGTAGCGGTCGACGTCCTCGCGCTTGTCGAGGTAGAGGGCGCTGGCCAGCTGCTCGACGTAGACGACGTCGGGCAGGTCGTGGTCGGGGAAGCGCAGGATGCTGAACGCGCCGCCCTCGGCGCTGTGGCCGCCGAAGTCGAACGGCATGACCTGGATGGTGATGTTGGGCTGGCGCATCTGCTCGATCAGGTGCTCGAGCTGGGCCTTCATCACGTCGGCACCGCCGATGGGGCGGCGCAGGGCGGCCTCGTCGATCACTGCCCAGAAGACGGGGCCGCCGGGCCGGTCGAGGACGCGCTGGCGCTCGAGGCGCAGGTCGACCCGGCGGGCGATCTCCTCGCCGCCGACACCCGCCGAACCGGCGGTGATGACCGCCCTGGCGTACTCCTTGGTCTGCAGCAGGCCGGGGACGAACTGGACCTCGTACGTCCTGATGCGGGCCGCGGCCTCCTCGAGGCCGACGTAGGCCTGGAACCACGAGGGCAGCAGGTCGTTGAACCTGTGCCACCAGCCCGGCTCGTTCGCGGTGGCCACCAGGTCGAGCACGGCCCTGCGGGCGCTCTCCTCCGCCACGCCGTACAGGGTGAGCAGGTCGGCGACGTCGCGCTCCTTGAACCCGACGCGCCCGAGCTCCATGCGGCTGATCTTGGACTCGGAGCCCCTGATGAGGTGACCGGCCTCTTCCCTCGTGACGCCCCGCGACTCACGCAACCGGCGAAGTTGGGAGCCCAGGAGGATGCGCAGAGCCGTTGGCCCCGACCCCGGCGGGTGCTGCGTCACAATGCCTCCCTCTTCGGTCCGCACACAGTGTCACTAGTTCCAGCTTCCATGACAAGGTCTCAGCCGTGTGTCCCCCATGCCAGTAATCACAATGCTGTTGCACATTGCAGCTGCACGTGCATTTGGGTCTTGCAGCGTGGCTTGTCGTGACCCATGATGGCCTAGTGCATATCGGGGGCAATCACTGACATATGCACTAATTCGGGATTAGTGGAGGTACGGCGGGATGGTGGAGGACCCTCTGGCCGCTGCCACCTGCCTGCAGATCACGCGTGAAGTCGGCTTCGAGCGCCTGCTCCACGACGACTTCCCGGACACCACCTCCTGGCCCCTCCCCTTCAAGGCCGACTCCGTCCGTACGGCCAGGGACGTCACCCGCTCGACCCTCAACGACTGGGGGCTGTCCGAGCTCGGCGACGACGCCGCCCTGGTGGTCTCCGAGCTGGTCACCAACGCGGTCAGGTACGCCAGGGGCAACCGCCACATCACGCTGCTGCTGATGCGCGCCGCGCCGCACGTCCTGCTGGCGGTCGCCGACCCCAGCGACGAAGTGCCCATGCCGAAGGAACCCGACTTCATCTCCGAGAACGGGCGCGGCCTCTACATCGTCGAGACCTACAGCGAGCAGTGGGGCTGGGACTGCCTCGACGGCGGCGGCAAGGCCGTCTGGGCGCTGTTCCACACCGAGGCCGACTCGCCGTCCTGAGTCGTCTTCCCGGCTCGTCTTTTCCTGCTGGTCCTTCCGGTCCGTCTTCCTGACCGGCTCGCCGCCGTCGTGGCATCCCTGTACACGCGACCGCGGCCATTCACGAACCCGCCACGCCGTCGGAGCGCCGTCCATCCGTCCGTCCTGCCGCCCTGGCGGCGGACCGGCGTGAACCCGGCTGCTCCCGGGACGACGTCAGGCCTGACGGGCGCGGACGAACCAGACGTCCTGGATGGGGGCCCGCAACCGCTCCGGCAACGGCGGCAGCCATTCGCAGCGCCCGTCGGCGATGTCGCGGTGCAGCGCCGCCTGCGCCAGCCAGCCGTAGGGAGCCAGCCACTCCACCGGATCGCGGAACGAGCCGACGAACGGCGAGCCGCGCTCGCTCATCTGCCGCAGGAACTCCTGCCGGGCGGGATCGGTGAGGAACCGGTCGTGCGGCCCGTCGAAGGTGAACCACGAGCCCGGCGCCGACAGCGCGCTCATGGTCTCGGCCAGTGCCCGCCCCTGCGGCTTGGTGAGGTAGTAGAACAGCCCCTCCGCGATCCAGTGCACCGGCCGCCCGGGTTCGAAGCCGGCGGCGAGCAGCGCGGCCGTCCAGCTGTCTTCGCGCAGGTCCGCCTCCACGACCTCCACCCGGCATCTGGCGGTGAACCCGGCCGCGCCGAGCAGCTCCGCCTTGCCGGCGAGCTGGCCGGGCAGGTCGACCTCGAAGTAGCTGAAGCCCTCGTCGAGCGGCAGCCGGTAGGCGCGGGAGTCGGTGCCCGAGCCCAGGCACACCGCCTGCCGTACGCCTGACTCGAGCAGCGTCGCGTCGCCGAGCCGCCCCCTGATCGGCACCACCTCTGACGGCAGCCCCTTGCTGCGAATCTCGTCGTAGCTCGCCTCGGACTCCGAGGTGACGAAGGCGGCGGCGCACGGATCGTCCACATAGGCGTCGGCCTGGGCCCGCTCCCTGGACCGGATCACGGCCATCCAGTCACTGGTGAGCATCACCGACCCGGCCCGCACCTCGTCGTCCATCGACATGCTCACCCCCGGCACGCGACTCCCCACTCAGGGTCATCATGCCTGATGGTGTTCCGCCATACCACCGGAGGGGTCTCGCGGCGCCGAGGACGGCCGCCACGACGCACATGAGCGCCTGCCCGCCCGCCGGACACGCACGAGGCCACTCCCTATCTCGTGGAGTGGCCTCGTGGCAGGCACGGCAGTCGGGGCGACAGGATTTGAACCTGCGACTTCCTGCTCCCAAAGCAGGCGCGCTACCAAGCTGCGCCACGCCCCGCGACGTCAGTTACGCATGCGCTCCGGGACTCCGGTACGCTTACGCCCTGACGACCGGATGAAGTCTAGACCAGACTTCGACCGGCTCGCGCGGACGTAGCTCAATGGTAGAGCCCTAGTCTTCCAAACTAGCTACGCGGGTTCGATTCCCGTCGTCCGCTCAGACAGGCGAAAGGCCAGGTCACCCGGCAAGGGAGACCTGGCCTTTCGTGATCTTCAGACGCTTTTTCCGATCTTCTGCCCGTTGCCTTCTTTCTGTATTCCTCTTCGCTGCCGTGGATGCCTGGTTCCTCTTCGCTGCCGTGGATGCCTGGTTCCTCTTCGCTGCCGTGGATGCCTGGTTCCTCTTCGCTGCCCCTGAATGCCCGGCCGAGCGCCTGCGCGACGGCCTGGTCCTGGTCTCTGGTGGCGTGCCGGTAGATCAGAGCAGCACTTGAGGCGGCGTGCGCTCCTGCGCTGGCTTGGTGGCCCCCGCTGCTCCGCGGCCGTCGCGCGCCGGTCCGGCTGTGACGTGTCGTCAGGTCAGACGGATCCGCACAGCCTGTTGAGCTCCGCGACGTCTGTGTTGATATCCGCGATCACCTGGTTGGGATCGCCGCCGGTCATGCCGGTCAGGCGGAAGTTCAGTTCCTGGAATTCGGCGGCCAACCGACTGATCTTCGCCCCCACCACTCCCTGCGCGTCGAGGACCGCGCCCATCAGGTCGTGGCGCGTCTGCTGAGCCGCGGCTGCCTGGCTGCTGCGGATGGTCCCGGCGTTCCGGCGGTATGCGGTCAGCGCCGCCGCCGCCTCGTCGCAGCCGCCGGGCCGCACCGCTGCCACCGGTGCCGAGGAATCCGGGACCTCTCGCGTGGAGCTCGGCGGTGTCGGCTCGGGCGGCGTGCTGGACTCAGGCGGCGTGCTCGACTCGGGCGGCGTGCTCGACTCAGGCGGCGTGCTGGACTCAGGCGGCGTGCTGGGCTCAGGCGATGGACTCGGGGTCGGCGGTGCGGGCGGGGTGGTCACCGGATCTGGTGACGACGACTGCAGGGCCGGGGTGGGGGCCACCGCGTCGGACGGGGGCTGCGGAGGTGGGGTCGGCGGCACCAGGTAGGCGATCAGCGCGACCACGGCGGCGGCCGCGCCCGCCAGAGCGCCCAGTGCCGACCAGTTCAGGCGCAACCCTGCTCCTCCGCCCGCCGTCGGCGGCCGCGCTGATCCGTTCTCCGTCATGCCCTCATCGTGGCCGAGCCGCCCATCTCGGTCCAGAACGCCTCCGGCTCATCTTCTTGAACAGAACTCGCCGACAAAGGCGCGGGCGGTGAAGCGTCTTCGGCTGCCAGGAGAACGGGCGAATACGATCTCCGTATGCACGACGCCGAGTTCAACGACCCCCGGCTGGTGGCGGTCTACGACGCCATGTACACCTGGGGTCGCGACGACGACTTCTTCCTCGCCGTGGTCGGCGAGACTCCCGCTGCCCGGGTGCTGGATCTGGGATGTGGGACCGGGCGGCTGGCGCTGGGCATGGCGGCGGCCGGCCATACGGTCACCGGCGTCGATCCGGCCCGCGCGTCGCTGGAGGCGGCCCGCGCCAAGCCCGGCGCCGAGCGGGTCACCTGGATCGAGGGCACCGCCGACGTGCTTCCCGAGCGCGCGTTCGACGTCGCGGTCATGACCAGTCATGTGGCGCAGGTCTTCGTCGACGACGAGGAGTGGAAGCGCGTCCTCGCCGCGCTCGAACGGTCGCTGGTGCCAGGTGGCCGGCTGGTGTTCGACTCGCGGGATCCCCGCAATCTCGCCTGGGAACGGTGGAACCCGACCGACTCGCGCCAGCTGGTGCGCCTGCCGGACGGTGCCGAGGCCGAGACCTGGGTGGAGGTGACCGACGTCCAGGACGGCAGGGTCAGCTTCACCTACCACTACGCCTTCTCGAACGGGGAGACGCTGCTCAGCACTTCGACGCTGCGCTTCCGTACCGAGGAGGAACTGCGCGCCTCCCTGGCGGAGGCCGGATTCCGGGTGGAGCGGATTCACGGCGGGTGGCACCGGCAGCCGGTCGGGGAAGGGGACGGAGAGTTCCTCGTCATCGCGCGGACCTGAGGGCGGACCTCAGAGCGGACCTCAGAGCGGATCTGAGAGCGGATCTGAGAGCGGATCTGAGAGCGGGCCCGACGACGGAATAGGGCGAGGGCGGCGCCGTGTTGCCGCGTCCATGGTTACGTCCATGGTTATCGGACTCATCGGCAGCGGATCCATCGGCGGCACGCTGGCCAGGCTGGCCGTCGCGGCAGGCCACGAAGTGGTCCTCAGCAACTCGCGCGGCCCCGAGACCCTCGCCGACCTCGTCGAGGAGCTGGGGCCACGGGCGCGGGCCGGCACGGCGGAGGAGGCGGCGCGTGCGGGTGACGTGGTCGTGGTGACGATCCCGTTCGGCAGCTATCGCGAGGTGCCGCCCATCGACACCATCGTGATCGACACCAACAACTACTATCCGGCCAGGGACGGCCACGTCGCCGAGCTCGACTTCGGCGAGACGACGAGCAGCGAGCTGCTGGCCGCGCACCTGAAGGACGCCAGGGTGGTGAAGGCGTTCAACAGCATCTACTACCGCGACCTGGCCACGCAGGGCCTGCCTGAGGGCACGCCGGGCAGGCGCGCGCTGCCGATCGCGGGTGACGACGAGGCGGCCAAGCGGGTGGTGGCCGAGCTGACGGACGCGTTCGGGTTCGACGTGGTCGACGCCGGGCCGCTGTCGGAGGGCCGCAGGTTCGAGCCGGACACGCCGCCCTACAACCGGCGGCTCACCCGGGACGAGCTGCGGCAGGCCCTGGGCAGGGACCGCTAGCGTGCGGCCGATCTCTCCCGCGTCGCTGGTCGAGGAACTGGCCGAGCGCGTAGCACGGCACCCGCGCGGCGCGTGGGTACGGGTGCTGGTCGACGGCGCGCCGCCGGCGCGGCCCGATCTGCTGGCCGACGACCTGGTCGAGCCGCTGCGGGTGCGCGGGCGCGCGGTGCGGCGGGTGTCGGCCGGCGACTTCCTGCGTGCGGCCTCCCTGCGCCTGGAGTACGGCAGGACCGACCCCGACGCCTTCTACGACGACTGGCTGGACGAGGGCGGCCTGCGCAGGGAGGTGCTCGACCCGCTCTCCCCCGGCGGCACCGGCCGGATCATCCCGTCGCTGTGGAACAGCGTGACCGACCGCGCCACCCGCGCGCCGTACGAGACGCTGCCGGAGGGCGGGGTGCTGCTGCTGGACGGCACGCTGCTGCTCGGGCGGGGCCTGCCGGCCGAGCTGACCGTGCACCTGTGGCTGTCGCGGGCGGCCCTGACCCGGCGCACCGAACCCGGAGACGCCTGGCGGCTGCCGGCCTACGAGCGTTACGAGCGCGAGGTGGCCCCCGCGGAGTCGGCCGACGTGGCGGTCAAGACCGACGATCCACGCCACCCCGTGCTGCTCAGGTGAGCCGACCCCGGCCGCCCGTGCCGTTCAGGCGCGCCGATCACCGCCGTCCCGTGCTGCAGCCCCGGCCGCCCGTCCTGCCCAGGTGAGCCGATCCCCGTCGTCCCCTGGCGCTCAGGTGAGCCGCCACACCCGTAGCGTGTCGTCGCCTCCGGCGCTGACCACGACCGTCCTTCCGCCGACGACGGCCGTCGCGAGGCCGAAGACGTTGTGGTCGTGGTCCTTGAACGGCCTGCCCGCGTCCTTGCCGGTCGCCAGGTCGTGCACCCTGGCGGAGCCGTCGTTGCCGCCCGAGACGACCAGCGTCCGGCCCGCCACCTCGGCCACGGCGATCGAGTAGACCCATCCCGAGTGCCCCCGGTACGGCAGGCGCCGCTCGCCGCCCGCCGGCTCGTCCACCCACACCTCCTGGTCTCCGCCGCCTGACAGCACGACCGGCCCGCCGTCGAGCGTGGCGGTCGCGATCGCCGAGACGTATCCCGAGTGGGTGGTCACGTTCGCCCCCTCGCCGCCGTCGAGGCTCCAACGTTTGACCTCGCCGTCCTGTCCCCCGGTGTAGAAGGTGCCGTCGTCGGTCGCGGCGAGGGAGAAGACGGCACCGTCATGGGCGCCGCGTCGCGTCTGGCCGACCTGCTTGCGGGTGGCCAGGTCCCACACGCGTACGTTGCCGTCGCCGCCTCCGGTGATCACCACGGTGCGGTCTCCGTGGCGTGCCACCGCCAGGGAGAACACCGGCTCGTTCTGGTCGATGGGCTTGCCGAGCGGTCCGCGACGGGCCAGGTCCCAGACCCTGACGGTGCCGTCGTCGCCGCCGGAGACGGCGATCGGCGTGCCGTCCAGGTCGGTGACGGCGACCTCGCGCACCCCGTTGGTGTGGCCGGTGAACGTGGCCATGAGTTTGCGCCCGGTCAGGTCCCACAGCCGGACGGTGCGGTCCTGGGAGCCGGAGACCGCGACCGGCCTGCCGTCCACGGTGGTGGTGGCGACGGTCTCCACGTCGTCGGTGTGGCCGCGTAGGGTGCCGAGCGCCGTGCCGACCGTCTTTCCGGACCACGGCGACAGGGCCGGAGCCGGGGTCGGCGGGGTGGGTGACGAGGTCCGGGCGGAGGTCGGCGGGGTGTGGGTGGCCGGCGCGGGGGCGCCGGTGGAGGCCAGAGGGCCGACGGTGGGGCGGGGCGTGCCGGTGCCCAGCCATGCGGGCACGACGACCGCCGCTCCGGTGACGAGGGCCGCGCAGGCGGCGGCGACCACGCCGTAGGCGACCTTCCTCCTGGTCCTGCCCGGAACCGTGTCCAGCGCACGTCCCTGGAGAGCGCGGGAACCCGGAGCGGGCCCGGTCACCCCGGGCGCGGGCGTCGCGGGTCCGCCGTCAGCCCCGGGCGGGGCGGGCACGGGTCCGAACGGCACAGCTCCGGCGGACACGGGACCGACGGGCGCCGGACCGGTCGGTACAGATCCCGCAGGCACAGGACCGGCAGACACATGGCCGAAAGACGCAACCCCCGCAGGCACAGGACCAACGGGCGCCGGACCGGTCGGCACAGACCCCGCAGGCACAGGACTGGGCGAGGGTCCGGTGGACATGGGCCCCGCAGGCGGCGGGCCGGCGGAAGTGGGACCGGCGGGTGCGGGGCGGTGGGCGATGAGGGACAGCATCGCCTGGGAGGCGGTGGGGCGCGCAGCGGGATCCTTGGCCAGGCACTGCGCCAGCAACCGCCGCAGGTCGGCGGGGATGGCCGACAGGTCAGGCTCGGCCGTCAGGATGCGGTGCAGCACGGCGGGAATGCTGTCGTGGCCGAAGGCGGGCCGTCCGGTGGCGGCGAACACCATGGTCGCCGCCCAGCTGAAGACGTCCGAGGCGGCGCCCACCCGCTGCCCGCCGACCTGCTCGGGCGACATGTAGGTGGGCGTGCCGACGACGCCGCTGGTCGTGGTGCCCACGGTGTCGAGCGCCCTGGAGATGCCGAAGTCGATGACTCGCGGGCCGTCCGGTCCGAGCAGCACGTTGGCCGGTTTGAAGTCGCGGTGGACGATGCCCGCCTGGTGGATGGCGGCCAGCGCGGTCGCGGTGCCGACCGCGATCCGGTGCAGCGCCGCGCCGGAGCGGGGGCCTTCCCGTTCGACGCTCTTCTGCAAGGAGACGCCGTCGATGTACTCGCTCACCACGTAGAGGGAGCCGTCGCTCTCGCCCGCGTCGAGGACCCGCGCGGTGCAGAACTCGGCCACCTGCCTGGCCAGCTCGATCTCGCGCAAAGCGGGCCCGCACGTCGGGGCGGTCGGCGTGGCGGGCGTGCAGCAGTTTGACCGCGATCCGCGCCCCGTCGGGTCCTTCGGCGAGGTAGACCGCGCCCTGGCCTCCCTCGCCCAGCCGGTCGAGCAGCCTGTACGGCCCGAGCCGTACGGGATCTCCTGGCTTGAGCATCGTGCCCCTGTCCGTCTGTCGTGCGGGCCTTCCGGGCGAACATCATGCCAAGGCGGCGGCGACGGCGCGTGCGACGGCCGGGTCCGACAGGTATTCCTCCACGTCGTGGGCGCGTTGGAGGGGGTTGTCGACCGCGCGTTCGTCGACCTGTCCCTTCCAGTCGTCGTCCAGGGGGCAGCCGATGCACACCGGGTCGGACGGGCACCAGACGTTGAGCCACGCGCCGATCTTCGGCGGGCGCGCTGGCCCGCCCGCCAGGAGGTGGCGGTGCACGGCGTCGAGGCCCAGCGGGCTGCCCGCGGTCACCAGCAGCGGCACTTCCACGCCTGGCGGCAGCGAGGCCATGAGGTCCATCGCCACAACGCTGCCGAGGCCATGCGCCACCATGACGAGGGCGCCGGAGCGCGGCAGGGTGCGCATGACGGCGTCGAGCACGCGGTGCCGTACCGGGGGGTCGTCGAGGTAGGCGGCGACGTCGCGGAAGACGCGCGCGATGAGGAGCCGGTCGAGGTTGGTGGCGGAGGCGAGCCAGGACAGCGCGCCGTCCAGGCCGGTGAGCAGCCCTTCGCGCCGCGAGTCGGACGGCATGCCCGCCATCATGGCCGCCTCGCCGACGAGTTGCTCGTACAGCAGCCGCGCGGTCGGCGAGGTGGGCGCCGCGCACCCGGCGGAGGGCTCGGGGCCGGCCGGGACGAGCCGGTCGGCGTAGGAGGGCAGCCACACGTCGCCAGGGTCGAGGGTGGGCAGGTCGGCGAGGGTGAGTCCCTTGTTCAGCCCGGCCGTCCACTGCCTGCGCAGCGCCACGGGGCCGGCGTGGTCGCGATGCTCACCGGGACCGCCGGGCAGGAACAGAAGGCGCCTGCCGCCGCCGAAGGCGGTGGGGCGGGCGGCGAGAGCGGTGGCGGGCGCCCTGAGGGGTTGGACGGCGGGCGGCCGGGCGACCGGTACGGCAGGCGTCCCGAGCCCCGCGGCGGGCCCCATCTCGGCGAGCAGGGCCCGCACCCCCGCGGTGACCTCGCGCCCCGCCAGGTGGGCGAGGATGACACTCACCCGCACCCCCGAGCCCCGCACCCCGGAGCCCCGCAGCCCGGAGCCCGGCACCCCCGAGCCCCGCACCTCCGCATCCGTCTCCGCGCCCGGGCTCGGTGGGTCGTCGGCCGGACCGTGGTGCAGCGCGACGACCTCCCACTGGTCGTTGAACACCGGCGAGCCCGAGCCACCGGGCCCGCCGGTGGTGTAGAGCAGCCGTTGCGCGGTCTGCTCCCGCAGCCGGCTGTGCCGGACGGAGATCTCCGTCGCCCGGCCCGGCGGATGGCCGGGCGGATGGCCGGCCATGTTCACCGGCTCCCCTGCGACGATCTTCCCCTGCCGGGCGACGAGCGGGTTCCAGCCGAGGAGCGCGCCCGCCTCGCTGCCGTCGGCGGCGGCCTTCACCAGGACGAGCGTGTAGCCGAGCCGCTCGTCGGTGAGGAAGCAGCCGTCCGGGTCGAACCTGAACCTGACGGGTGTCCCTGGCCGGTCGCCGGCGCCTTCCTCGCCGAAGAACTCCGCGACCGCGCCGCCCGCCGCGGCGGACGAGGGCAGGACATGGCCGGTGGTGAGCAGCAGTCTGGGCGAGACCATGAACCCCGTGCCCAGCGGCGTTTCCCTTCCCGGCGGGCCGGCCGAGATCCGGGCCACGGCGGCGACGGCCCGCGCTCCCCTGGACAGGAAGCCCGCGGGCGGGTGGTCGGCGGCGGCGGCGATGATGCGCTCGTACAGCGGCGCGCCTTTGGCCACGCCTTCGCCGACGAGTCTCTCGATGGTCGCGACGGGCACCTGTCCCGTGGCCACGAGACGTTCCGCCCTGGCCGCGAGCTGGTCGACGTCGTCCCTGATGCGGGCGATGGGGTTCATGCGCCCACGGTGCGCCGGTGCGGTGGCCTCCGCATGAGTAGGTCCATACTCAGCCGGAATCTCCCGGGCCGGCCCGCGGTTTGCGGGGACATGAGCGACTACGGACGACCTCTCCAGTTCGGCTACTTCCTCGTGCCCGACGCCGGCGACCCGGTGATCGAGCACGCCAGGCTCGCCGACCGGCTGGGCCTCGACCTGATCGGCGTCCAGGACCACCCGTACCAGCGCAGGTATCTCGACACCTGGACGCTGCTCAGCGTGATCGCCGCCGTGACCGAGCGGGTGACCGTCTTCCCCGACGTGGCGAACCTGCCGCTGCGGCAGCCGGCCGTGCTGGCCAAGTCGGCCGCCAGCCTCGACCTGCTCAGCGGGGGGCGGGTGGAGCTCGGGCTGGGGGCGGGCGGTTTCTGGGACGCCATCGAGGCGTACGGCGGGCCGCGCCGTACCAAGGGGGCGGCGATCGACGCGCTCGGCGAGGCGATCTCGGTGATCAGGCAGATCTGGAGCGGCGAGCGCAACCGGCGCTTCGAGGGCGAGCACTACCGTCTGCGCGGCGCGCAGGCCGGACCCTCGCCTGCGCACGGGATCGGCATCTGGCTGGGCGTGGGCGGGCCGAAGGGGCTCGCGCTGGCGGGCCGGGCGGCCGACGGCTGGCTGCCGTCCTCGCCGTGGGCGCCGCCCGAGCGGCTGCCCGAGCTGCACGCCAGGATCGACGAGGCGGCGGTCGAGGCGGGCAGGAAGCCGTCCGACCTGCGGCGGGTCTACAACATCAACGGCGCCATCGGGCCGGACAGGCCCGCGAGCCAGTGGGTGGCCGAGCTGACCGACCTGTCCGTCGGGTTCGGCATGGACTCGTTCGTGTTCTGGGCGGAGGGCGACCAGGAGCGGCAGCTCCACCTGTTCGCCGAGGAGGTGGTCCCGGAGGTTCGCAGACAGGTAGCACTGGAACGCGAAGCGTGACGGGTCCAGTATGGAGAGATGATCCCCAGTCACTGGTACAACATCGTTCCCGACCTGCCCGCTCCTCCGCCGCCGCCGCTGCATCCCGGCACGATGCGGCCGGTGGGGCCGGAGGATCTGGCGCCGTTGTTCCCGATGGACCTGATCGCCCAGGAAGTGAGCACCGACAGGTTCGTCGAGATCCCGCAGGAGGTGCTCGACGTCTACCGCCTGTGGCGGCCGACACCGCTGATGCGGGCCCACCGCCTGGAGGAGGCGCTCGGCACGCCCGCCCGCATCTACTACAAGTACGAGGGCGTCTCGCCCGCCGGCTCGCACAAGCCCAACACCGCGGTGCCGCAGGCCTACTACAACGCCAAGCAGGGCATCCGCCGCCTCACCACCGAGACCGGCGCCGGCCAGTGGGGATCGTCGCTGGCCTTCGCCTGCGCCCAGTTCGGGCTGGAGTGCGAGGTCTGGATGGTGCGTGCCTCCTACGACCAGAAGCCGTACCGCCGCTCGCTGATGCGCGTGTACGGCGCGACCGTCCACGCCAGCCCCTCGCCGCTGACCGGCGCGGGCAGCAAGGTGCTGGCCGACGATCCCGACTCGCCCGGCAGCCTGGGCATCGCGATCAGCGAGGCGGTCGAGGTGGCCGGGGCCGCCGACGACACCCGTTACGCGCTGGGGTCGGTGCTCAACCACGTGCTGCTGCACCAGACCGTGATCGGTGAGGAGGCGCTGAAGCAGCTTCCCGAGATGCCCGACGTCGTCATCGGCTGCACCGGCGGCGGATCCAACTTCGCGGGGCTGATCTTCCCGTTCCTGCGGGAGAAGCTGGCCGGCAACATCTCGCCGGTGTTGCGGGCGGTCGAGCCCGAGGCGTGCCCGTCCTTCACCCGCGGGGTCTACGCCTACGACTTCGGCGACACGGCGGGGTTCACGCCGCTGCTGAAGATGCACACGCTCGGCCACGACTTCGTGCCCGACCCGATCCACGCCGGCGGGCTGCGCTACCACGGCATGTCGCCGCTGCTGTCGCACATGTACGAGCTGGGGCTCTTCGAGGCGGTCGCCGTCTCGCAGACCGACTGCTTCGCGGCCGGGGTGCGGTTCGCCAGGACCGAGGGCATCGTGCCCGCGCCCGAGCCGACGCACGCGCTGGCCGAGACGATCGCCGAGGCGCTGCGCTGCAAGGAGAGCGGGCAGGAGAAGGTCATCCTGACCGCGCTGTGCGGGCACGGCCACTTCGACCTGGCCGCCTACGACCGCTATCTGGCGGGCGAGATGGAGGACTTCGCGCTGCCCGAGGAGCGGATCGCCCGGTCACTGTCGGGCCTGCCCGTTACGTGACCGGCTTCTCCTTGGCGGAGGGGAAGCGCTGAGCGGTGCGGTGAAGCCGGTCCTGGCCATCGCGTCGTCGCCGGGCGAGCGGCGTAACGTGGGTGGATGGATGTCGATGTGATCGTGCTGGGCCTGGGTCCCGGTGGCGAGGACGCGGCGGAGCGGCTGGCCGACGCCGGCCTGGAGGTCGCCGGTGTCGAGGCGAACCTGGTCGGTGGTGAGTGCCCGTACTGGGGCTGCATCCCCTCCAAGATGATGGTCACCGCGGCCAACGAGGTCGCCCAGGGCGGCCTGGCGCCCGACTGGGCCCCGGTCGCCCGCCGCATCCGCGACGAGGCGACCGACGACTGGAACGACAAGGTCGCCGCCGACCGCTTCACCGGCAAGGGCGGCCTGCTGGTCAGGGGCCACGGCCGCATCACCGGGCCGGACGAGGTCACCGTGGGCGAGCAGGTCATCAGGGCGCGGCGGGGCATCGTGATCGCCACCGGGTCGCGGCCGGCCGTCCCTCCGATCAAGGGTCTGGACGGCACGCCGTACTGGACGAACCACGAGGCGATCGAGACGGAGACGGTGCCGGAGTCGCTCGTCGTGCTGGGCGGCGGCGCCATCGGCGCCGAGCTGGCGCAGGCGTTCTCCAGGTTCGGCGCGGAGGTGACGGTGCTGGAGGGCCTGGACCGGCTGCTGTCCATGGAGGAGCCCGAGGCGAGCGCGCTGGTGGAGAAGGTGTTCACCGACGAGGGCATCGGGGTGCGCACGGGGGTGAAGGTCGACGAGGTCGCCTACGCGGACGGCAGGTTCACGCTGGCGGGGGTGACGGCCGAACGGCTGCTGGTCGCCACGGGCCGCAGGGTCGACCTCGCCGCGCTCGGCGTCGGCGCGATCGGGCTGGACGAGAGCGCGCGGGCGATCCCCGTGGACGAGCGGATGCGCGCCGCCGAGCGGGTGTGGGCGCTGGGCGACGTGGTCGGCAAGGGCGCGTTCACGCACATGTCGATGTACCACGCCGACATCATCGTCAGGCAGATCCTGGGCGAGCCGGTGTACGAGGCGGAGTACCACGCGGTGCCGAGGGTGACGTTCACCGACCCCGAGGTGGGCGCCGTCGGGCTGACCGAGGCCCAGGCCCGGCAGCAGGGGCTGGACGTCAGGGTGTCCCTCACGGACCTGGCGGGCTCGACACGCGGCTGGATCGCGCGGGCGGAGGGGTTCGTCAAGCTGGTCGCCGCCGACGGGGTCCTGGTCGGCGCGACGAGCGCCGGTCCGTGCGGCGGCGAGATGCTGTCCATGCTGACGCTGGCCGTGCACGCCAGGATCCCGGTCGAACGGCTCAGCCAGATGATCTACGCGTACCCGACCTTCCATCGGGCGGTGTCGGCCGCTCTTCCCGCGCTTCTCCGCTGACCAGCGGGATCGCCCAGCGGGTGCCGGGGTCGGCGTCGATGACGAGGGCCCTGGCCAGCGCGGTGAGGGGCACGGCGAGGATGGCGCCGAGCGGGCCGAGCACGACCGACCACACCAGCAGCGACAGCAGCGTGAGCGTGGTCGACAGACCCGCCGACTCCCCCGCGTACTTGGGCTGGATCACCGACTGGATGACGAAGTTGACCACGGTGTAGACGACGATCACCCAGACCATCGTGACCCAGCCCGAGTCGAGCAGGGCCAGCAGCGCGGGCGGAAGCAGCCCGAGGAAGAACCCGACGTTGGGGATGTAGTTGGTGATGAAGGACAGCATCCCCCACAGCACGGGCAGCGGTACCCCGAGCAGCCACAGCGCGCCCGCGTCGAGCACCGCCACGATGAAGCCGAAGACGGTGCAGACCACCAGGTAGCGGCAGGTGCTCCTGGCGAAGTCGGTCAGCGCGCGCACGAGGTCGGGTTTGGTGTTCTGCAGCCGGCGGACGGCGGCCTGGATGTGGCCCGCGTCCATGCTCATGCCGTACGCCAGCAGGATGATCACGATGAAGGCGGAGGCGACGTCGAGCAGGCCGCTCAGGAAGCCCTGCACCAGCGGGACGAGCTTGCCGGGATCCAGCGCCTTGACGGCGGCGCTGATCTGCTCGGGGGTGATCCCGAGGCCGGCCAACCACTGCGTGACGGAGGCGGCCAGCTGGTGGTACTCGTCGGCGTACTGGGGAAGCAGGCCGGCCAGCCGTGCGATCGAGACGACCAGGGCACCCACGAACGCCAGCAGCACCAGCAGCACGACCGTCAGCGGCACGGTCACCAGCACCCACGAGGACGCGCCGCGCCGCTTCAGCCAGGCGCGCAGCGGGCTGACGGCGATCGTCAGCGTGAGCGCGAGGAAGGCCGGGGCCATGATCGCGCTCGCGCGCCTGAGCCCGGCAAGGATGACCACCGCGGCCGCGAGGCCGATGAGGATCCGCAGTCCACGCGACATCATGGGTCACACTATCGCGACCGTCGGTGACGAAGGCAGGCAACCGCGCCGGTCAGCGCGTTGTACGGGATCGCCGCGGTCGCTGCCCGTGGCGCCAGAGGGGGGACCGGACATCGGGTACGCGGCGTACGCGGCGTACGCGGTGTACCCGATGTCCTGCCTCAGCGAGCGTTGGGACGCTTGCCGTGGTTGGCCGCCTTCTTCTTGCGGGCCTTGGTCTTGCGGGCGCGCTTCGCCATCGCCTACCTCCTCATGTGATGATCCCAACCTCTCGCGAAGGCGGCGGCCCGGACAAGGCCTTCGCCAGATTCCACTCCCCATGTTTCAACATAGATGTGTCATAATTTGGTGGAATCTGTTGGAAGGAGGGCACATGCTCGCACCACAGCGGCAACAGGCGATCCTGGAGCGCGTCCGTCGCAGCGGCGGAGTCCGGGTGGCCGACCTCGTCCGCGAGCTCGGCGTCTCCGACATGACCATTCGCCGGGACCTGGAGGCGCTCGCCGAGCGGGGCCTGCTCGAGAAGGTGCACGGCGGGGCCACGATCAACGGCCCCGGCTCGACGGAAGAGCCGGGCTTCGCCGCCAAGTCGATGCGTCAGCAGCCGGAGAAGGACGCGATCGCCCGCAGGGCGGCCACGCTCGTCCGCCCCGGCACCGCCGTCGCCCTGTCGGCCGGCACCACCACCTGGACGCTGGCCCACCACCTGGTCGACGTGCCGGACCTCACCGTCATCACCAACTCCATCCCCGTCGCCGACGTCTTCCACCGCAGCCCGCGCGCCGACCGCACGGTGGTGCTCACCGGCGGCGTCCGCACGCCGTCCGACGCCCTGGTCGGCCCGGTCGCCGTCGCGGCCATCAGGCGGCTCCACGTCGACACGCTGTTCCTGGGCGTGCACGGCATGAGCACCAAGGCCGGTTTCACCACCCCCAACCTGCTGGAGTCGGAGACCGACAGGGAACTGGTCGCCTCGGCACATCGCCTGGTGGTCCCGGCCGACCACACCAAGTGGGGCACGGTCGGCATCAGCACGATCGCGGAGCTGTCGGAGGCCGACGTCGTCATCAGCGACGCGGCCCTGCCGGACGAGGCGCGCGCGGAGCTGGCCGAGCGGGCGGGAGAACTGATCATCGCGGAGGACATCAAGTGAAGCGCACCATCGCGCACATGGCCGACGGCCGAGAGTTGATCTACTTCGACCGGCGCGACGACGCCGACCGGAGCGCGATCGACGAGCGCGAGCTGCCGCCCAGGCCCGCGGCCTCCGAACTGCGCTACGACCCGCTCACCGAGGAGTGGGTGGCGATGGCGGGTCACCGGCAGACCCGCACCTTCCTGCCGCCGGCCGACGAGTGCCCGCTGTGCCCGACCAGGCCCGGCAAGCCGACCGAGATCCCGGCCGCCGACTACGACGTCGCCGTCTTCGAGAACCGCTTTCCCAGCTTCTCCACCAACCTGGGCACCTACGCCGCCCCCGGCGGGCTGAGCGAGGTGCGGCCGGGGGTCGGGCGCTGCGAGGTCGTCTGCTTCACCTCCGACCACGACTCCTCCTTCTCGGCGCTGTCCGACGAGCAGGTGGAGCTGGTGATGGAGGCCTGGGCCGACCGCACGGCCGAGCTGTCGGCGATCCCGGGCGTGGAGCAGGTGTTCTGCTTCGAGAACAGGGGCGCCGAGATCGGCATCACGCTGGCGCACCCGCACGGCCAGATCTACGCCTACCCCTACGTCACCCCGCGCACCCGCCTGCACCTGGCGGCCGCGGCCAAGCGGCCGAACCTGTTCGCCGACGTGCTGGCCGCCGAGCGGGCGGGCGAGCGTGTGGTGGCCGCCAACGAGCTGTGGACCGCGTTCGTGCCGGCCGCCGCCCGCTACCCGTTCGAGGTGCACCTCTACCCGCACCGCCAGGTTCCGGACCTGGCGGCGCTCACCCAGGAGGAGCGCGCCGCCTTCGGCCCCGTCTACACCCGCGTGCTGAAGGCGCTCGACGGGCTGTTCGGGGTGGTCATGCCGTACGTGGCCGCCTGGCACCAGGCCCCCGTACGGCACGGCCGCGACCTGGCCTACCTGCACATGGAGCTGTTCAGCATCCGCAGGGCGCCGGAGAAGCTGAAGTACCTGGCGGGCTCGGAGTCGGCGATGGGCGCCTTCGTCAACGACGTTCTGCCCGAGGACGCGGCACGGCTGCTTCGATCACAAGTAGATCACTAATTAATGTCCGCTTGAGGTCGCATTACGGGGGATTTACTACTAATATCCCGATTCGTCGGCTTTCACAGCCGTCACATGCCTAATCCTGGGCGCGTTGCCCGGAGCCGGGGACCCATCGAGAACCTGGGGTGAATCCACGCGTGTGGTAGGGCTTCTCCCGCCCGAACCCGTCAGCTAACCCGGCCGGCAGACGGAGAGGATCGTTCGTGGCGTCCCCCACGTCCCGTTTCGCATGCGGTGCTGTCGCCGCGCTGTCCCTCGTGATCGGTTCCGCGACCGCGGTCTCGGCTGCCCCCAAGCCGTCCGAACCGCAGTTGCGGACCGAGCTGAAGAAGCTCAACACCCGGGTCGACAAGCTGATCCGGACCTACAACGCCAAGCGCGTCTCGCTGGCCAAGGCCCAGAAGGACGCGAAAGCGGCCGGGAAACAGCTCGCGGCGGCCG
The DNA here is from genome assembly GCF_053602555.1 of Nonomuraea sp. NPDC004354. NCBI lineage: Bacteria > Bacillati > Actinomycetota > Actinomycetes > Streptosporangiales > Streptosporangiaceae > Nonomuraea > Nonomuraea sp. NPDC004354. The sequence continues at coordinate 27,097 of NZ_JBSGDV010000004.1, forward strand.
AGCAGACGCTGGTCACGGCCGAGAAGGAGGCCTCGAGGATCACCGAGCTGCGCTACCAGGCCAGCACCCCTGACCTGCCGACGCTGCTGTTCACCCCCGACCTCAACACCGCCGCCCTGCTCGAGCAGATGAGCGCCGAGCAGGACGCGGTCGTCAAGAACGTCGCCGCGGCGCGCGACACCAAGAAGCAGGCCGCCGACGCGGCCACCGCGCTCGCCGACCGGATCAGGACCGAGACCGAGCAGGTCGCCGGCGACCGGAAGGCCGCCGAGGGCATGATCAAGGACATCGAGAAGAAGCTGCAGGCCCTCGTGCCGACCGGTCCTGGCCGCAAGGCCGACGGCAGCTGGGCGCCTGAGCTTCCCGCCGGGTCGGACAACATCACCCCGCGCACCCGGCTCATGCGCGACACCATCAAGAAGACGTTCGCGCTGCCGTTCGAGGTGGGCTGCTACCGGTCGGGCAGCAGCGGGGAACACCCCCTCGGACGGGCCTGCGACTTCATGATGAGCTCGGGCGGCTCCATGCCCGCGGCCGTCAACCGGACGCTGGGCGACCAGATCGCGGCGTGGGCGGTGAAGAACCAGACCCGCCTGGGCGTCAAGTACGTGATCTGGCGGCAGCGGATCAACAGCGGCAGCGGCTGGCGGCCGATGTCCGACCGCGGCAGCATCACCGAGAACCACTACGACCACGTCCACGTCTCGATGAACTGAAAGCAGGCGATGGCGAGCCGCCTGGACCGATACGCCTCCGCCGCCCCCGCCGCCGCCCTCGGCGGCGGGGGCGTTCACGGGTCAGGCGAGGTCGAACCGGTCGAGTTCCATGACCTTGGTCCAGGCCGCGACGAAGTCGGTCACGAACTTGTCGCGGGCGTCCTGGCTGGCGTAGACCTCCGCGAGGGCCCGTAGCTGGGAGTTGGAGCCGAAGATGAGGTCGACCGCGGTGGCGGTCCACTTCACCTCATCGGTGACCACGTCGCGGATCTCGTACAGATGCTCCTCGGAGTCCGATGCCTTCCACCGGGTGCCCGGGGAGAGCAGGTTGGTGAAGAAGTCGGCGGTGAGCACACCGGGCCGGTCGGTGAGGACGCCGTGCCGGGTACCGCCGACGTTGGCTCCGAGGGAACGCAGGCCGCCGATGAGGACGGTCATCTCGGGCGGAGTCAGGTTGAGCATGTAGGCACGATCGACGAGCAGCACCTCCGGTTGCGTCTTCTCGTCGGAACGCAGGTAGTTGCGGAACCCGTCGGCCCGCGGCTCCAGGACCCGGAAGGACTCGACGTCGGTCTGCTCCTGAGTGGCGTCGGTACGGCCCGGGCGGAACGGCACCGTCACCGCCACGCCGGCCTCGCCCGCTGCCCTCTCGACGGCGGCCGAGCCGGCCAGCACGATCAGGTCGGCGAGCGAGATCTTCGCGCCGCCGGCCTCGTTGAACTCGCGCCGGATGCCCTCGAGGGCGTCCAGGACCGTCGTGAGCTGCTCGGGCTGGTTGACCTCCCAGCTGCGCTGCGGCTCGAGACGGAGCCGGGCGCCGTTTGCGCCGCCGCGCTTGTCGGTGGACCGGAAGCTCGCTGCGGCGGCCCAGGCGGTGGAGACCAGTTGAGCGGTCGTGAGGCCGGACTCCAGGATCTTCGCCTTGAGGGAGGCGACGTCGGCGTCGCCCACGAGTTCGTGGTCGACCGCCGGCACCGGATCCTGCCACAGCTGGGGCTCGGCGACCCACGGTCCGAGGAAGCGGCTGACCGGACCCATGTCGCGGTGCAGCAGCTTGTACCAGGCCTTGGCGAAGGCCGACGCGAGCTCGTCGGGGTTCTCCAGGAAGTGGAGGGAGATCTTCTGGTACGTCGGGTCGACGCGCAGCGACAGATCGGTCGTGAGCATCGTCGGCTTGTGCTTCCTCGACGGGTCGTGGGCGTCCGGGATGAACGCCTCGGCGTCCTTCGCGACCCACTGCTTCGCGCCGCCGGGGCTCGTGGTGAGCTCCCACTCGTGGCCGAAGAGAATCTCGAAGTAACGGTTGCTCCACTGCGTCGGCCGGTCGGACCACGTCACCTCGAGACCGCTGGTGATCGTGTCACCGCCCTTGCCGGTGCCGTAGCTGCTCAGCCAGCCCAGGCCCTGCGCCTCCAGCGGCGCGCCCTCGGGCTCCGGCCCCACATGGTCGTCCGCGACGCCGGCGCCGTGGGTCTTGCCGAACGTGTGGCCGCCGGCGATGAGAGCGACGGTCTCCTCGTCGTTCATCGCCATCCGTGCGAAGGTCTCGCGGATGAAATGCGCCGCCGCGGCCGGGTCCGCGTTGCCGTGGGGACCCTCCGGGTTGACGTAGATGAGACCCATCTCGGTCGCGCCGAAGATCGGCACCATCTCGGTGTCGGTGGCGTAGCGCTCGTCACCGAGCCAGGCGTCCTCCGGACCCCAGAAGATCTCCTCCGGCTCCCAGACGTCCTCGCGGCCGAAACCGAAGCCGAAGGTCTGGAAACCCATCGACTCCAGGGCGACGTTGCCGGCGAGCACGAGCAGGTCGGCCCACGAGATCTTCTGGCCGTACTTCTGTTTGACCGGCCACAGCAGCCGGCGGGCCTTGTCGAGGTTGGCGTTGTCGGGCCAGCTGTTGAGCGGCGCGAAACGCTGGGCGCCATCGCCGGCCCCGCCGCGACCGTCGTGGATGCGGTAGGTGCCTGCGGCGTGCCAGCTCATCCGGATCATGAGACCGCCGTAGTGGCCGAAGTCGGCCGGCCACCAGTCCTGCGAGGTGGTGAGCACCTCGATGATGTCCCGCTTGAGGGCCTCGACGTCGAGCTTGCCGAACTCCTTGGCGTAGCTGAAGCCCTCTGCCAGTGGGCTGCTCTTGGACGAGTGCGCGCGCAACACCGAGAGGTCGAGCTGGTTGGGCCACCAGTCCCGGTTCGTGCGCGGACGACCGCCGGTCCTCGGGGTCGGCGAGGGGATCGCCGGATTCTCGCTCTCGCTGCCACGCGCGGTCGCGGAGTCTTGGGCGACCGAGTAGCCGGCCGCCGCCTTCTGGTCCACGCCCTGCGCGCTGGAGGGGGCGTTGTCCTGGGTGTCGCTCATCTGCTTCCTCCGAACTGCCGGATCAGTGGGCAATGCGTCTGGTCGCACAGCCGGGACAGGAGCCCCAGGAGACGACCTCCGCATGGCCGGTCACGAAGCCCTGGTCATCCGAGGCGGTGAGCCAGGGGGCGCGGCCGGGGGCGCAGTCGACGTCCGCGATCGCACCGCAGGAGCGGCGCACGACATGGCGATGGTTGTCCCGCACGCGTGACTCGTGGCGGGCGGTCGTACCGGCGGGTTCGACGCGCCGCACCGAACCGGCTGAAACCACTCGCGACTGCGCCTCGAAGTCAGACGCCATATCGTCAACATAGCCGCCCCCTTCGCAGAGCGGACACGCGGCCGTGCCCTGCCGTCCGCCTCGTGGCTTCGGACGCTCCTTGCCCGGGGTCGGCGGCAGGCGTACGTTTGACTCGATGACCAAAATCATCCGTTCGGTCACGAGAGGCGCTCATGAAGACCGTCAACATGATGGATCCCAACCTGCTGGCCGACCCCTTCGGCGGCTTCGCCGAGCTCAGGGAGGAGGCGCCCGTGCTCCGCGCCTCCTTCCCGTGGCTGGATGACGACACCCCCATCTGGCTGGTCACCCGGTACGACGACGTCAGGACCGTGCTGAGCGACCACCGGTTCGTCAACGACCCGCGCAACGTGCCAGGCGGGACGGTCGACAACGCGCGCACGAAGATCGCGCAGGCGAGGGGCGTCCCGCCCGAGTACGCCGACTTCCTGGCCAACGGCATGCTCGACCTCGACGGCGACGACCACCTCAGGCTGCGCAGGCTGGTCTCGCGCGCCTTCACGGCCAGGCGCGTGATGGAGCTGCGGCCCCGCGTGGAGGAGATCAGCGCGCGGCTGCTCGACGCGCTGCCGTCCGACCGGGTCGTCGACCTGGTCGAGGAGTACGCCTACCCGCTGCCGATCACCGTCATCTGCGAGCTGGTCGGCATCCCCGAGGCCGACCGCCCGCAGTGGAGGGCCTGGGGCGCCCGCATGGTCAGCATGGAACCCGGCGCGCTCGCCGAGCCGCTCGTCGGCATCATCGAGTACGTCCGCGACCTCATCCCCCGCCGGCGCGCCACCCCCGCCGACGACCTGCTCACCGGGCTCATCAGGGCCCACGACGAGGATGGCGACCGCCTGAGCGACGCCGAGCTGGTCACCATGGTGCTCACGCTCGTCCTGGCGGGTCACGAGACCACCGCCCACCTGATCGGCAACGGCACCGCCGCCCTGCTGACCCACCCCGACCAGCTCGCCAGGCTGCGCGCCGAGCCCGAACTGATGCCGCGCGCCGTCCACGAGCTCATGCGCTGGTGCGGACCCGTCCACGGCACCCGCCTGCGCTACCCCGTCGAGGACGTCGAGCTCGACGGCGCCGTGCTCAGGCGGGGCGAGCCGGTGATGGCGGTGCTCGTGAGCGCGAACTTCGACCCCCGCAGGTTCGACGACGCCGACCGGCTCGACATCGCCCGCGAGTCCGACAGCAGGCGCGAGGTCCACGTGGGCTTCGGCCACGGGCTGCACTACTGCCTGGGGGCGGCGCTGGCCCGGCAGGAGGGCGAGGTGGCCTTCGGCGGGCTGCTGTCGCGCTTCCCCGGGCTACGCCTGGCCGTCCCGCCCGAGAAGCTGGAGCGGCAGCTCATGCCCGGCTCCTGGCGCCTGGCGGCCCTTCCCGTGCTCCTGGACGGCTGACCCGGCCGACTCGCCCGACTCGCCCGCGCGCCCCAGGCCGGTCCCGAGCCCTCCCCGCACCGGCCGCGGGGCCGTCACGCCCCCGGCTCCTCCCGCGCCCCCTGGCGGCGCCATGGCTCCTGGGCGGGTCCATAATCACACGTTATGACCAACCCCCGGATCGATCCCCCGTTCATCGCCGGCGAGCGCGAGATGCTCGACTCCTGGCTCGACTGGCACCGCGAGACGCTGGCGATCAAGTGCGCCGGCCTGACCGACGACCAACTGCGCGAACGGTCCGCGGCGCCGTCCACGCTGTCACTGCTGGGCCTGGTACGCCACCTGGCCGACGTGGAGCGCGGCTGGTTCCGCCGGCACCTCATGGGCGAGGACGCCCCGCGCCTGCACTCCACCGACGGCCGCCCTGACGACGTCTTCGACGACATCGCGACGATGACCGGCGAGCAGGCGCTGGCCGCCTGGCGCGCCGAGATCGCCCATGCCCGCGAGGTGTCGGCCGGACTCCCGCTCGACACGATCGGCAAGGGCCTGCGGCACGGCGAGGAGGTGTCACTCCGGTGGATCATGGTGCACATGATCGAGGAGTACGCCCGCCACAACGGCCACGCCGACCTGCTGCGCGAGCGGATCGACGGGGCGACGGGCGACTGACCTCAGCCGGAGAGCCTGATCGGGTTGACCAGGTCGGCGTAGACGAGCAGCCCCGCCATGACGATCATGACCATGGCGAGCGCGTAGGTCAGCGGCAGCACCTTGGCGATGTCGACGTAGCCGGGCTCCGGCCGCCGCATCACGCGGGCGTAGCCGCGCTTGACGCCCTCCCACAGGCCGCCGGCGATGTGGCCGCCGTCGAGCGGCAGCAGCGGGATCAGGTTGAACATGCCGATCGCCAGGTTGAACCCGGCCAGCAGGTTGACCAGCTGGAAGAGCTTGTCCTTGACCGGCAGCTCCGAGGCGGCGATCTCACCGCCGATGCGCCCGGCGCCGACGACGCCGATGGGCCCGTTGGGGTCGCGCTCCTCGCCAGAGAAAGCCGCCTGCCACACGCCGACCATCCGCTGCGGCAGGTTGACCAGCGACTCGGCCACGTGGCCGGTCAGCGTGGCCATGTAGCCGATCACGGTGCCGACGCTCTGCTGCTCGTAGACCTTGGTGGCCATGACGCCGAGGAAACCCTCGCCCTTGGTCCTGGCCGTGGGGTCGTCGACGGCCGCCCTGGTGATGAGCGTGACGTCGAGGGTCATCGGCTTGCCGTCGCGGACGATGCCGATCGTGACCGGACCGGCGCCGTGCTTCCTGATCTTCTGGGTGGCCTCTTCCCAGGTGCTGACCTTGACGCCGTTGAAGGCGACGATCCTGTCGCCGGCCTTCATGCCCGCCTTGGCGGCGGGCGTCGGCTGGTCGCCCGCCGCGCAGACCGTGCGGGTCTGGCCGTGCGGGATGACGCAGGCGTTGGTGTCGGGCGAGACCACGGGCGACAGACCGGGCAGGCCGATGCCGACGAGCAGGATCGTGAACAGCACGAAGGCCAGCACGAAGTTCATCAGCGGGCCGCCGAACATGATGATGACCTTCTGCCACCACTTCTTGCGGTAGAAGACGCGGTCGTCGTCGCCGGGGCCCACCTCCTCCTGCGCCACGTCCCGCGCGGTGTCGATGAGGCCCTGGAACGGCCCGGTCGAGGATCTGCGCAGCTTGGTGGGGTCGTCGCCGGGGCGGGGCGGCAGCATGCCGATCATGCGGATGTAGCCGCCGAACGGGATCCACTTGATCCCGTACTCCGTCTCGCCCTTTCTCTTCGACCACAACGTGCCGCCGAAGCCCACCATGTACTGCGTCACCCTGACGCCGAACAGCTTGGCGGGAACGAGGTGGCCGATCTCGTGCAGGGCGATGGAGGCCATCAGCCCCAGCACGAAGATGACGATCCCCGCGATGTAGAGCCAGATCATCTACGCGCGCTCCGTGGCTGAGAAGAAGGTCCGACAAGCCCAGAGTAGTCGAACAATCCAATGCTGAACGGCTTGCGCGTCCTTTGCGAAAGCGTGGCGCCACGTTGACACTGCGCAGCCATCCGATCACTCTAGGGGATGTGTCGCTTCGGATCCTGGTCGCCGAGCACCGTCCGCTGGTGCGCAGGGGCCTGGTCGCCTCGCTCGAGGCGGAGCCCGACCTGCAGGTCGTGGCCCAGGTCGGCAGCAGTACGGAGATCGTCCCCGCGGCGCTGCGGCACCAGCCTCAGGCCGCCGTCGTCGACCTCGGCCTGCCCGGCCTCGACGGGCTCGGCGGGCTCGGCGGGCTCGGCGCCACCGCGCTGCTGCGCGAGCACGCGCCCGGCTGCCGGGTGCTGATCCTGTCCGCCCAGCCCAACCCTGGCCAGGTACGGCGGGCCTTCGAGGCGCGCGCGTCCGGCTTCATGGGCCTCGACGTGGCGCCCGAGGTGCTGGCCGCGGGCCTGCGGGCGATGGCCGAGGGGCGCAGGGCCGTCGACACCGAGCTGGCACTGGCGGCGCTGGAGTCGGCCGCCAACCCGCTGACCCCGCGCGAGCGCGAGGTGCTGCGCGTCGCGGCGGGCGGAGCGCGCTCCACGGAGATCGCCGACCAGCTGTTCCTGTCGGTGGGCACGGTCCGCAACCACCTGTCGCGCATCATGTGCAAGACGGGCGCCCGCAACAGGCTCGACGCGGTGCGCATCGCCAGCGACTCCGGCTGGCTGTAGCGGGACCGCCCCCACGCTCCGGCCATGCCGTCGGCGGGCCCGCTTCAGCCGGCCCAGCCTCGTGAACCGCCTACCGCCACCGAACCCTACGCACCGCCACCGAGCCCTGCGAACCGCGGCCGAGCCCCGGCGGAACCGCGCCGCTCCTGCCGGGGCTCGGGGCTCAGGGGCGCTCGGTGGCGCCCCTGCCGACCGTGACCGCCCCTTGAGGGTCTCAGGCCCGCTCCCTTGCCAGACAGTGACTCAGCTCACGATCTGACCGTGTCATTCGTCACGGCCGCCAGATGAGCACCAGCGCGCAGTCGTCGTTGTGGCCGGAGGCCATCGAGCTGACCAGCGCCCTGGCGCCGTCACCGAAACCCGAGGGCAGCAGCCGCTCGGCCTCGCCCAGCAGCCTGTCGAGGCCCGCGTCGATGTCGCGGCCCGGCTGCTCGATGAGGCCGTCGGTGTAGAGCATGAGGGCGTCGCCCTTGCGCAGCACCCCGCTGTCGGGCTCGCAGTGCAGGTCGGGCACGACTCCGAGGACCACGCCCTTGGCCGCGGCGATCTCCCAGGTGCCGGTGCCGGAGTCGAGCTTGACCACGGGAGGGTGACCGGCCGAGGTGATCGTGTACTCGCCGGTGGCCAGGTCGAGGCGCAGGTGGACGGCGGTGACGAAGCCCTCGTCGCCGCGCTGGCGGTGGAGGTAGCCGTTGCAGGCGGGCAGGAAGTCGTCGACCGAGCCGAGCAGCCCGCCGAAGGTGCCCGACAGCAGCAGCGCTCTGGTGCCGGCGTCGACGCCCTTGCCGGACACGTCGACCAGGGCGATGTCGACCTTGTCGCCGTCGCGCGTGGAGACCAGGAAGTCGCCGCCGAAGGAGGAGCCGCCCGCCTGTTTGAGCACCACCTTGGCGCCCCACTCCTTGGGCAGCGCGGGCAGCTCGCTCTGGCTCTTGAGCCGGTCGCGCAGCTCCAGCAGCATGGCGTCGCCGCGCAGCCCCTGCACGCCCAGTTTGCCCCTGGTGCGCGCCATGAGCACGGCCAGGACCGTGGTGAAGCCGATGGTCACCATGAGCCCGAGCCCGATGCTGTTGACGCCCAGGACCGCTCCAATGTAGGCGAGCGAGGCCAGGACGGAGACCAGCAGGATCGCCAGGCTGCGCAGCCGTAGCTGCAGGCCGCCGATGAGCGTGATGAGGATGAACAGGGACGGCGAGAACCACTCCATCGAGACGCGGGCGGCCAGCCCGCCGACGGTCAGGGTCAGCACCGACAGTGTGATGAGCAGGTTGCGGTCGCGGGCCAGCGGCCCTCTCCGGAGGAATCTGACGAGGGGCACCAGACCGGGCACCTTGACCAGCACCGCACGCAGCCGAGGCGGGATCTGCGGCACCGGACGTGAATTCATGATGCGCCTGACTGTAGCGTTCTCTCCCTCATTTGGGCAGCCCACTTGACCAAGACCTTGATCATTTACCATGGATATTGGGTGGCCGTCCGGCTTTGCCCGCTCCTACCGTGGACGGATGACCTATCCGATCCGCCCCATCTCGGAAGACGAGTGGCCCCAGTTCAGCGGCGTGCTCGTCGAGGCCTTCAACTGGACGCCCCCTCCCACCCAGGCCGAACGCTGGAAGGCCAACACCGAGTTCGACCGGACACTGGCCGCCTTCGACGGCGACCTCATCGCGGGTGTCACCGGCGTCCACAGTCTCTCGATGGCCGTGCCGGGCGGCACGCTGCCGGTGGCGGGCGTGACCGCGGTCAGCGTCCTGCCCTCCCACCGCCGCCGCGGCATCCTCTCGCAGCTCATGCGCCGGCAACTCGCCGACGTACGTCAGCGGGGCGAGGCCGTGGCCGCGCTCTACGCCTCCGAGGCGGTCATCTACGGCCGGTTCGGCTACGGCAGAGCGTCCGACAACCTGGCGATCGGCATCCCCACGCACCGCTCGGCCTTCGCCGCGTCCGCCCCGTCCGATCCCTCGCTCAGGATCCGCGTCGTCACGCCCGCCGACGTCAGGCCGGTCCTGGAGGAGCTGTTCGCCTCCGTCGTGGCGGAACGGCCCGGCCGCTACGCGCGCAACGAGCACTTCTGGAACCACATGCTGGCCGACGAGGAGTTCGACCAGAACGGCGCCGGCAGGCTGCGCGCGATCCTGGTGGAGGACGCCGACAAGGCACGCGGCTACGCGCTGTTCCGCGTCAAGGGGGGCTGGGCCGACAACGGCGGACCCGACGGCGAGCTGCAGCTGCGCGAGCTGCACGCCACCGACCCCGCAGCGCACGCGCTGCTGTGGCGCTCGGTGCTCGACCGCGACCTGGTCACCAAGGTCACGGCCGACGTCCCGGTCGACGACCCGATCACCCAGCTGCTGGCCGACGTCCGCCAGCTCAACGCGCGCTGGGGCGACGAGCTCTGGGTCAGGCTGGTCTCGGTGGACGCCGCGCTGGCCGCCCGCGCGTACGCCGCGCCGGTGGACGTGGTGATCGAGGTGGCCGACGACGTCTGCCCGTGGAACGCCGGCCGCTGGCGCCTCACCGCGGACACCGGCTCGGCCTCCTGCAAGCCCACCGACGAGGCGCCCGACCTGTCGCTGCCGGTGGCCGCGCTGGGCGGGGCCTACCTGGGGGCCGGCTCGCTCGCGGCCCAGCACGCGGCGGGCCTGCTGACCGAGCACTCGGCGGGCGCGGTCCGGGCGCTGGCCACCGCGCTGTCGTGGTCGCCCGCCCCGTGGGCGGGCCTGGTGTTCTGACCGGCTCAGGAACGCCCGGAGAGCGGGCGGGCGGCCGGGGGCGGGTCGGGTCGGTCGGGTCGGCTTGATGGGGTACGGCAGGCACGGCCGGCCGCCACCGCGGGCACGGGGCGGGCCTCCCTCCAGGGGCACGCTCCTCGAGCGCGCGGGGCCGGCCGCCGCCACGGACGGGCCGGGGGCGGGTTACAGTCACAGGTATGGCGCTGCAGAGTTTGCAGATCACGGCGATCACCGCGATGCGGGCCAGGGACGTCTCCAGGCCCTCGCAGGAGCAGCAGGAGGCCGCCGACCGGAGACCCTTGCGCGACGAGGCCCCCCGGCGCGAACCGCGCCGCAAGCAGTAACCCCTGGCGCACGGCCGCCCCTTTCGCCCGCAAGCCCTTGCCGGGAACCTCGCGCGCGACCTTCTTCTGGCGGATGCCGCGAGACCGCGCGAGCGGGCGCGCCCCGGCGTGCCTGCGCTCTTCGGGAGCGAACATGCCTGCGCTCTTCGGGAGCCCACGCGCCTGCGCTCCGGGAGAGAACGTGCCTGCGCTCCGGGAGAGAACGTGCCTGCGCATTTCGGTAGAGAACCTATGGCGCGGGATCTGGCGAGCGGATGCCCGACCCGCGCGACGAGGCCACGGCGAGCGGGTGTCCGCTCGCCGTGGAGGCGCGGGCGGTCGGCCCCCGGAGCCTGGCGGGCCGCTACGGCAGCGGCGGCAACTGGCCGATGGTCTCGTAGGAGGCCAGCTGGGCGATGCGGCGGCTGTGGCGCTCGGCGCCGGAGAACGGCGTGTCGAGGAACACCTCGACGAACCCGGTCGCCTCCTCCTCGGAGTGCATGCGGGCGCCGACGCTGATGACGTTGGCGTTGTTGTGCTCGCGGGCGAGCCGCGCCGTCTCCTCGCTCCAGGCCAGCGCGGCACGGATGCCGCGCACCTTGTTGGCCGCGATCTGCTCACCGTTGCCGGAGCCGCCGATCACGATGCCCAGGCTGCCGGGGTCGCCCGCGACCCCCTCGGCGGCGCGCAGCACGAACGCGGGGTAGTCGTCCTCGGCGTCGTAGACGAAAGGACCGCAGTCGGTCACCTCGTGCCCTTGGTCCTTCAACCAGGTCACCAGGTGGTTCTTCAGCTCATAGCCGGCATGGTCGGCACCGATGTAGACACGCACGGGACCAGTTTGGCAGGTTCGCAAGGCGCGCTCCACGCCGGTCCCACGCTAGAGTAAGAGGCTCTTGCCCCGCCCAGTCCTTACAGGAGTACAGCGCCCATGCGTGAGATCCGGTACATCGGCGATCCCGTCCTGCGCACCCCGGCCGAACCCGTCGTCGACTTCGACAGGGAGCTGAGGAAGCTGATCGACGAGATGTTCGAGGCGATGTACGCGGCCGAAGGCGTGGGCCTGGCCGGACCCCAGATCGGCGTGTCGCGCCGGCTGTTCGTCTACGACTGCAGCGGGCGCAAGGGGCACCTGATCAACCCCACGCTGACGATCGACGACGCCGAGCCGGTGCTCGACGAGGAGGGCTGCCTGTCGGTTCCCGGGCGCGACACCGGCAGGCCGCTGTACGCGGCCACTCCGCGGGCGGCGGGCGTGAGCATCGAGGGCGTCGACAGGCTCGGCCGCACCGTCCGGCTCAAGGCGCGCGGCCTGCTGGCACGCTGCTTCCAGCACGAGACCGACCACCTGGACGGCACGCTCTACGTCGACCGGCTGCCGAAGAGCGAGGCCCGCAAGATCCTCCAGCGCACACCCTGACGCCGGACCGATCGCCTAGGTTGGCCGCATGGGAGTACTCAGCGGCAAGGGGGCGGTCGTCACCGGAGGGTCCAGGGGCATCGGCAGGGCAATCGTCGAGCGTCTGGCCAGGGACGGCGCTCAGGTGGTCTTCAGCTACCGCAGCCAGGCGGAGGCGGCCGAGCGGGTCGCCGCCGCCACGGGGGCGCATGCCGTACAGGCGGACCTGGCGGGCAAGGCGGATCTGGAGCGGCTGTTCGCCGCGGCCGAGGCGGTCCTGCCGGGGCTGGACATCCTGGTCAACAACGCAGCGACCGGCGGTCCCCGGTCCATCGCCGACACCAGCGACGACGACTACGAGCACGTCATGGCGGTCAACGCCAGGGCGGTGTTCATCGCGATGCGCTGGGCGGCCAGGACGATGCGCGACGGCGGCAGGATCATCAACATCTCCACCCTCAACACGGCGCTGGCGGTGCCCGGCGTCGCCGTGTACGCCGCGAGCAAGGCGGCGGTCGAGCGGTTCGCCATGGTGGCCGCTCGCGAGCTCGGCGGGCGCGGGATCACCGTCAACAGCGTCTCTCCCGGCGCGGTCGACACCGAGCTGCTGCGTTCCACCAACCCGCCGGAGGCGCTGGAGCGCATGCCCGAGCTCACCGCGCTCGGGCGGATCGGCCGACCGGCCGACATCGCCGACGTGGTGGCCTTCCTCGCCGGGCCGGACGGCAGGTGGCTGACCGGCCAGAACCTGCGCGCGACGGGCGGCCTGCTGCTGTGACGCCGGCTCAGAGCTGGAGCGACTTGATCTCGAAGTACTCCTCGAGCCCGTGCTCGCCCAGCTCCCTGCCGATGCCGGAGTGCTTGTAGCCGCCGAAGGGCGCCTGCGGGTTGAACTGGCCGCCGTTGATCGACACCTGGCCGGTGCGCAGCCGCCTGGCCACCGCGACGGCCCGTTCCTGCGTGCCCGCCCACACGGCGCCGGCCAGGCCGTAGCGGGTGCCGTCGGCGATCTGCACGGCCTGCTCCTCGGTGGTGTAGGGGATGATCGACAGGACCGGACCGAAGATCTCCTCCTGCTCGATCGTCATCCCCGGCTCCACGCCGGCGAAGATGGTCGGCTCGACGTAGTAGCCGCGCTCCAGGGGGCGCTCGGTGCCGCCGATGATGAGGCGGGCGCCCTCCTCCTGCCCCGTGTTGATGTAGCGGACCACGCGGTCGCGCTGGGCGGCCGAGACCAGCGGGCCGATCCTGGTGGCCCCGTCGAAGGGGTCGCCGACGGTGTACTTGCGGGCGGCCTCGACGGCCAGGCCCACCGCCTGGTCGTACTGGTCGCGGTGGACGATCATCCGCGACCACGCCGAGCAGGTCTGCCCGGCGTTGACGAAGGCGTTGGCGACGCCCGCCTTGACGGCGACGGCCAGGTCGGCGTCGGGCAGGATCAGGTTGGCCGACTTGCCGCCGAGCTCCAGCGCGACCCGCTTGACGCTCTCGGCCGCCAGCGCGGCCACGCGGCGGCCCGCCTTCGTGGACCCGGTGAAGGAGACCATGTCGACCTCGGGGTGGGTGACCAGCGCCTCGCCGACCACCGGGCCCCTGCCGCTGAGCAGGTTGAACACGCCGCGCGGCAGGCCGATCTCGTCGAAGATCTCGGCCAGCGCGTAGGCGGCCAGCGGGGCCACCTCGCTCGGCTTGAGCACGACCGTGCAGCCGGCCGCCAGCGCGGGCGCGACCTTGCAGATGATCTGGTGGAGCGGGTAGTTCCACGGCGTGATCGCGGCCACCACGCCGGCGGGCTCCTTGACCACGAGCGAGTTGCCGATCCTGCTCTCGCGGGGGTGGCTCTCGGCCAGCTGCGCGTAGGAGGCCAGCACGCCCGCGGGCATCAGCGTCTGCACCTTCAGCGCGAAGCCGTACGGCGCGCCCATGTCGGTGGCGATCGTCCTGGCGACGCTCTCGGCGCGCTCCTGCAGCAGGCCGGCGGCCGCGGCCAGCAGCTTGCCTCGCTCGGCGGGCGCGGTGGCCGACCAGTCGGGGAAGGCGGCGCGGGCGAACAGGACCGCGGCCTCTGCGTCATCCGGTGCGCCGGCCGGAACGGTATCGATCGTCTCCTCTGTCGCGGGGTTGACGACGTCGATTCCTTCTCCCGAGACCGAGGCCGTCCAGGCCCCGTTGATATAGAGATGACGCATGTCCCCCATCCTTGCGTGCCGAAGGTCACAAAGCGAGAACCTTGACTCCCCTGAGAGTACGGCTTAGCGCGCAGAGTTAGGGGGACATGTCGGAGATCTCGTGACTAGTCGAAGACGGGCCGCTTGGTGCGGGTCCGCTTGAGCTCGAAGAAGTCCTCGAAGCCGGCGACGGCGCGGACGCCGTCCCAGAGCCTGCCCGCGTCCTCGCCCCGCAGGATCTTCGTCAGGACGGGCCCGAAGAAGGCCACGCCCTCGACCTGGATGACGGGGGTGCCGACCTCCTGGCCCACCAGGTCCATGCCGCGGAAGTGCGACTCCCTGATGGCCTCGTCGTAGTCACCGGAGTCCATCGCGTCGGCCACCTCCCGGTCGAGGCCCGCGGCCTCCAGGGCGTCGACGAGCGTGTCCCTGATGGTGGGGCCCTCCTTGGGCCGGCCCTCGTTGTGGAAGCGGGTGCCGAGCTCGGTGTACAGCGGACCCACCACGTGCTGACCGTACTTCTCCGCGGCGGCCGCCACGACCCGGACAGGGCCGATCGCCGCGGCGATCATCTGGCGGTACTCGTCGGGGATGTCCTTGTCCTCGTTGAGGACGTTCAGGCTCATGATGTGCCAGCGGGGTTCGATCGGCCGGACCTTCTCGACTTCCAGCAACCAGCGGGAAGTGATCCAAGCGAAGGGACAGAACGGGTCGAACCAGAGGTCTACAGGGGTTCGTTCAGCCATGGTGGGGGTTCCCTCAGTCGTGATGACCTTGCCGTCGGCCATAACCTGAGTGAGAGTCAGGACTATTCCTGACGTGACAGGATTCAGACATAACCCCAAAGATGTGGTGAAGAGGAGCGGATCTTGGCAGGCAACCTGACCCGTGACGAAGCTCGCGAGCGGGCCCGGCTGTTGAAGGTCGAGTCGTACGACGTCAAACTCGACCTGACGGAGGGTGAGGAGCGGTTCGAGAGCGTCACGACCGTTCGCTTCTCCGCCGCGGAACCAGGCGCGACGACGTTCATCGACCTGCACGGCGCCCACCTGCGCTCGGTCGAGCTCAACGGCGTGGCGCTCGACGTGTCCGCCTACGACGCCGACAAGGGACGCTTCCCGCTGTCCGGCTTGGCCGCCGACAACGAGCTGACGATCGACGCCGACTGCGCCTACATGCGTACGGGCGAGGGTCTGCACCGGTTCGTCGACCCCGTGGACCAGAAGGTCTACCTGCACACGCAGTTCGAGACGGCCGACGCGCACCGCATGTACGCCTGCTTCGACCAGCCCGACCTGAAGGCGGCCTTCGAGCTGACCGTGCTGGCCCCGGCCGACTGGGAGGTCGTCTCCAACAGCGCCGCCGACTCCGTCGAGGAGCTGGAGGAGCACAAGGGCCGCCACGGCACGATGCGGGCGGCCAGGCGCCATCACTTCGCGCCCACCGCGCGCATCTCCACCTACATCACCGCGCTGGTGGCCGGCGGCTACCACAAGGTGACCTCCGAGCACGACGGCATCCCGCTGGGCATCTACTGCCGCGCCTCGCTGGCCGAGCACCTCGACCCGGACAACATCTTCGAGGTCACCCGTCAGGGCTTCGACTTCTTCCACAAGGTCTTCGGCGTCCGCTACCCGTTCGGCAAGTACGACCAGCTGTTCGTCCCGGAGTTCAACGCGGGCGCGATGGAGAACGCCGGCTGCGTGACCTTCCTGGAGGACTACGTCTTCCGCTCCCGCGTCACCGACGCCATCATCGAGCGCCGCGCGGAGACGATCCTGCACGAGATGGCGCACATGTGGTTCGGCGACCTGGTCACCATGCGCTGGTGGGACGACCTGTGGCTGAACGAGTCGTTCGCCACCTACGCCTCCGTGCTGTGCCAGTCGGAGGCCACCCGCTGGGGCAACGGCGCGTGGACCACGTTCGCGAACGTGGAGAAGGCCTGGGCCTACCGCCAGGACCAGCTGCCCTCCACCCACCCGATCGCCGCCGACATCCCCGACATGCAGGCGGTCGAGGTCAACTTCGACGGCATCACGTACGCCAAGGGCGCCTCGGTGCTCAAGCAGCTGGTGGCCTACGTCGGCCTCGACAACTTCCTGGCCGGCGTCCGCGACTACTTCTCCGAGCACGCCTGGGGCAACACCGAGCTCAAGGACCTGCTCACCGCGCTGGAGCGGACCAGCGGCCGCGACCTGTCGTCGTGGTCGAAGGAGTGGCTGGAGACCTCCTGGGTCAACACGCTGCGCCCCTCGTTCGAGGTGGACGCCGAGGGCCGCTTCACCCGCTTCGAGGTGCTGCAGGAGGCGCCGGCCGAGTACCCGACGCTGCGGTCGCACCGCGTCGCGATCGGCCTGTACTCCCTGGTCGACGGCGAGCTGACCAGGACCAGGCGGGTCGAGCTCGACGTGGTCGGCGCGCGCACGGCCGTCGCCGAGCTGGTCGGCGAGGTCCAGCCCGACCTGGTGCTCGTCAACGACGACGACCTCACCTACGCCAAGGTGCGGCTCGACGAGCGCTCCCTGGCCACGCTGGTCGACGGTGGCATCACGCGCTTCACCGAGTCGCTGCCGCGCGCGCTGTGCTGGTCGGCGGCCTGGGACATGACGCGTGACGCCGAGATGGCCACCCGCGACTACGTCAAGCTGGTCATCTCCGGCATCTCGACCGTCAAGGACATCACGGTCGTGCAGACCGTGCTGCGCCAGGCCCGCCAGGCCGTGCAGCAGTACGCCGACCCGGCCTGGCAGGCCGAGGGCCTGGCCCAGCTCGCCGCGGCGCTGAAGTCGTGGATCGCCTCGGCCGAGGCCGGTTCCGACCACCAGCTCGCCTACGTCAACGCCTTCTGCGCGGTGGCCACCTCGAGCGAGGACCTGGCCTTCGTCAAGGGCATCCTGGACGGCACGTCGGTGCCCGAGGGCCTGGCCGTCGACGCCGACCTGCGCTGGACGCTGACGCACGCGCTGGTCAGCGGCGGCGTGCTCGGCGCCGCCGACATCGAGGCGGAGCTGCAGCGCGACGCCACCGCCTCGGGCGAGCGCTCGGCCGCCCTGTGCAAGGCGGCCATCCCGACCGCCGAGGCCAAGGCGGAGGCGTGGGCGGCGATCACCGGCGGCAAGCTGGCCAACGCGATCTTCAGGACGACGATCGCCGGGTTCCAGGACCCGCACCACGTGGAGTTGCTCGCGCCGTACAAGGAGAAGTACTTCGCCGAGGTCGGGCGGATCTACGACGAGTGGACGTTCGACATGGCGCAGAGCTTCTCCGTGGGGTGCTTCCCCTCGCTGCTGATCGAGCAGGGGACGGTCCAGGCGGCCGACGACTACCTCGCCTCGTCCGGCGCTCCCCAGGCGCTGCGCAGGATGGTCATGGAGGGTGCCGACGGCGTGAGCCGCGCCCTGCGGGCCCGCGCCAAGGACGCCTCCGCGCGCGGCTGACCGGCCGCGCGGCCGCCCCTGCGGGGCGGCTGACATGAGGCACCCGCCGATGTGACGGGCGCCCCTCGGCTCTCGAGGGGCGCCCGGTCGCGTTCACGGGCGGGGTCAGCGGTAGGAGCCGTCCTGGATGTCGGCGACCGCGCCGGGGCGCTCGGGCGTCCAGCCGAGCGTGTCGCGCGCAGCCTGACCGGCGACGGACTGGTCGAGCGCCAGGGCGTCGGCGAACAGCCGGCCGAGCTCCGCACCGGCCTGCTCCAGCGGCCAGCTCTCGGGCGCGGCGGTGAGCCCGGCCGCGCGTCCCGCGGCGGCGGCCAGATCCGTGACGGGCACCGCGTTCTCGGTCACGCCGTGCCAGAGCGTCCCGGGGTCCGCCTTCTCGACCACCAGCGCGAACAGGTCGGCGAGGTCGTCGACGTGCACCATCGGCCAGCGCACCGACTCGTCGCCGACGAACCTGGGCGCGCCGTGCTTGGCGGCGAGGCTCACCAGCAGGGCGGGGATGCCGCCGCCGCGGCCGTGCACGATGCCGGGACGGATCACGGTTGCGCGTACGCCGTCGGCCGCGGCCGCGAGCACCTGACGCTCGATGTCCGGGCGGTAGCCCACGATCGGCAGCGGGTTGACCGGCGTCCGCTCGTCGGCGGTCCCGGCCCCGGTCGCGCCGAGCACCCACACGCCGCTGGTGTAGACGAAGGCCCGCCCGGTACCGCGCAGCGGCTCGGTCAGGGCGGTGATCGCGGCGGCGTCGACGGCGGCGTCACCGGTGGGTCCGGCCAGGTTGATCACGGCGTCGATGTCGGGCGTCACGGCCGCGGTGAGCGAGGCGGGATCCGTCATGTCGCCGACGCGGCGCTCGTTCCCCCGCCCGGACCCCACGGAAGTGGGGCGGGTGAGCTCGACGATCTCGTGGCCCCGCTCCGCCAGCCGCTCGGAGATGGCCGTGCCCAGGTAGCCGCTCGCACCGATGATCAGAACACGCATGTCAGACCTCCATCAAAAATTTCGATGTCGAAAACTTAAGGCTCGACCCTCGCCACTGTCAAACGCTTCGATGTGGAAATGTTAGGCTGCGGAAACCCCGACAAGGATGTGAGCCATGAGCGAGAGCGCCCCAGAGGACGAGGTGGACGTGATCATCCAGGAGTGGCGGCAGGCCAGGCCCGACCTCGACGCCTCCCCCATAGGCGTCGTGGGGCGGCTGTCACGAGCCTCGCGGCTGATCGAACGCGGCGTCAAGGACCTCTTCGAGGAGCACGGCCTGCAGCCCTGGGAGTTCGACGTGCTGGCCACGCTGCTGCGCTCCGGCCCGCCGTACCTGCTCTGCGCGGGCGACCTGAGCGCGGCGGCGATGGTGAGCTCCGCGGCCCTCACCAACCGGGTCGACCACCTCGTGGCCAAGGGCCTGGTCCACCGCGAGGTCGACCCCGCGCACCGGCGCCGCGTGCTGATCTCGCTGACCGATCAGGGTTTCGCCGTGGTCAACGAGGTCGTCGAGCACCACATCGCCAACGAGAACCGCCTGCTGTCCGGCCTGACCGCGGCCGACCGCGACCACCTGACCGTGCTGCTGCGCCGCCTGCTCGTCTCCCTCGGCGACACGGGCCGCGCCACCGGCTGACCACACACGTCGCCCCCACCGGCGGCGCCTTCTGACCGCCGCCTCTCCGCAGCGGCGCCCTTCCCCTTGGAGGGCGCCGCCCTGGTTCGACGGCATCTGGTGGGGTATGCGGCGTCCGTTCCCGGTGCGACGTCCCACCCCCTCGCTCGTTTCCCGGATGCCGCGGGACCTGCGGTGTTAGCCTCGACTGGTGCTCGAACCCGGGACCAGACTCAGCGGCCGCTACCGTCTGCTGTCCAGGCTGGGTGGTGGCGGCATGGGCGAGGTCTGGCGTGCCGACGACGACGTGCTCGGCCGTACCGTCGCGGTGAAGGTCCTCCTGCCGGCGCTCATGGAGGACCCGCGCTTCGCCCAGCGCTTCCAGAACGAGGCCAGGGCGATGGCCACGCTCACCCACCCCGGCGTGGTCGACGTCTACGACTACGGCACCTGCGAGCTCGGCGACGGGCGCCGGGTGAGCTTCCTGGTGATGGAGTACGTCGACGGCGAGTCGCTCGACCGGCTGCTGCGCCGCTCGGCGCTCACGGCCGACGAGACCATGCGGCTGGTCGCCGAGGTGGCCGACGCCCTGGCCGCGGCCCACGAGCGCGGCATCGTGCACCGCGACGTCAAGCCCGCCAACCTGATGATCAAGGCGGACGGCAGCGTCACCCTCACCGACTTCGGCATCGCCCACTCCGCCTCCGGCGGCCAGCTGACCGCGACCGGCACCGTGATGTGCTCGGCCGGCTACTGCGCTCCCGAGCAGGCCTCGGCGGGCGACATCACCCCCGCCGTCGACGTCTACGCCCTCGGCGTGGTGGCCTACCAGTGCCTGACCGGCAGGCTGCCCTTCGACGGCGAGACCCCCGTCCAGATCATCTTCAAGCACCTCAGGGCCGCCGTGCCGCCGCTGCCCGACGACGTGCCTCCCGCGTCGCGCGCGCTGGTCATGTGGGCGCTGGAGAAGGACCCGGCCATGCGCTGGGCCTGCGCCACCGACATGGCCTCCGCCGCCAGGCACGCCGCCGCCCACCCGATGGACGACCTCAGCCCGGTCAGCGGCCGGGGCCAGGACGCCGAGCCCGCGGCGCCACCCGCGGGCGCGGGGGCGCCGGGAGCCGCCGTCCCCGGTGCCGAGCCCGGTGCCGAGCCCGGCGCCGACCTCCGCACGCTCCCCGCCGACCGGCCACGCCGCGGTCGCCGGCGGGCGCTGGTGATAACGGGCGCCACCCTGGCCGCCCTCGCCGCGGCGGTGGCAGCCGTCGGGTGGACATGGTTCCGGCAGCCGGTCCCCGCGGGCGGGGTGCGGCAGGAGCTGCCCGTGGCCGAGCCGGTCGGGGGACGCACGATCCAGGCCCGGGTGCCGATCAAGCAGGAGCCCGGCCGGGTGCCCCCGGTCGGCGGCAAGGTCAGGCCCACGCCCAGCCCCGACCAGGCGGCCACCGCGCCACCGCCCTCGTCCGTGCCGAGCGTCCCCGTCACACCGCCGGTCACACCGCCCGCCGAGCCGACCCGCGAGCCGACCGCCGCGCCGACGCAGGAGCCGACGAAGCCCGCCGAGCCGCAGGAGCCCACCACCGAGCCGACCGTCGACCCGCCCACACCGGACCCGCAGACCGGGCCGGGCGGCGACATCCAGTGCATCAAGGCGCCCTGTCCCTGACGGCGTCGCCGCACACCGGCGGCCGGGCCCGGTTTGATGACGGCCACGGCGGTGGTGTTGGGTGGATGGCGTGGGTCCCCGACCCTCCGGATCCTGTCATCCGCCGACCCCATGAGAGAGTGATCACGTGGAAACGACTCGTGATCTGCTCGTCGCGCTGGCCAATCGTTACGCGTTCGCCGACCTCGGCGCGCTGGCCCCGACCGAGGAGATCGCCGAGGTCTGCGAGTTCGGCCAGCGCCTGCTCTCGCTGGACGCCGAGGACTTCGCGGTGGGCGCGCCCGCCGTACCGAGCGATCTGCGCCGCAGGGCGCGCGACTGCCACATGCCGCAGACCCCGCGCGAGCAGCCGAGAGGGGCGCTCGACTCGCTGCGCCCCGCGTACGGCCTGCTGCTGGAGGTCATCGCCATCAGGTGGTTCCGCCGCGAGCTGAGCCCGATGATCGCCGCCGTGCACATCACCAGCGAGTACCTGCCGCTGCTGGCCTTCGAGTCGCAGCTGGGTCACGCGGGCGACCCCGCGCGCTGGCCGGAGGGGCTGACCGTGCCCGGCAGCAGGTTCGGGGTGATCGGCGACAGGGAGTGCGACCACACCAAGTCGGAGCAGTCGGCCACCAACCGCACGCTGCGGGTGGCGGGCGAACCGCCGGAGGGCTGGCGCGCCTACTTCGACCGGCAGCACAGCCAGGTGGCCGGCGCGCTGGCCGTGTGCGTGGCCACCTGCCGCAACCCGTGCTCGGCGATGGACTGGATCGATCCGAAGGCGAAGGAGGACCTGCACGTGCGGGCCCGCACCGCGCTGGCGTTCGCCGAGACCCCGCTGGTACGGCTGCGCCACGCCGCTCCCGTCGGCCACGGCTTCGGCGTCCCCTCCCCGGAGGAGGTGCTCGACGCGTGGGAGCGCAGCCGCCTGGCCCTGGACAAGAACGAGGTGGGCGCCCGCGCGCTGGTCGACGACGGCTTCCCGATCCCCGGGCTGCCGTCGCTCGTCTCCGCCATCGCGGGAACACCGCTGGAGCCGTCCACGCTCCTGCGCGACGTGAGCGCGCACGTGGCCGGCCTGCTCAGGGCCTGCGACGATCTGGCATGATCCACGATCATGTGGAACTTCTCGTCTGACGCCGCCGAGTACGCCGCGCACGCCGAGGCCTTCCTGAAGGCGGACCCGGCGGCCAACACCGTTCCGCTCACCGTCCTGGCGGGGACGCGCATGGGCATGTGGGGCGATCGGCACCTGTTCGGGTGGTGGAGCGAGGACGGCGAGGTCAGCGGGGCGATGTTCCGTACCGCTCCGCACCCCCTCTACCTGGCGCGCATGCCGCTGGCCGCGGTGCCGCCGCTGGCCCGGGAGCTGCGCGCACGCGGCGTCGAGACGCCGGAGGTGTCCGGGCCCGCCGACCTGGTCGACGCCTTCCTCGACGCCTCCGGAGCCACCGAGCGCGCCCCCCGCCGCAACGAGCGGCTCTACCGGCTCGGCACGCTGGCCGTCCCGGAGGTGACCGGTCACGGGCGCCGCGCCACCCTGGGCGACTTCCCCCTGGTGGTGAACTGGTACGAGGCCTTCGCCGTCGAGGCGGGCCTGCGCGTCGGCGACGACCTGGCCGAGCGCACCCACCGTCGCATCGAGCAGGGCGACATGCTGCTCTGGATCGACGGCGACGTGCCCGTCTCGTTCGCGGGCATCTCGCCGGAGGCGGCGGGAATGTGCAGGATCGGGCCCGTCTACACGCCGCCGTCGAGCCGCCGCCGCGGGTACGGCTCCGCCGTCACCGCCTACGCCAGCCAGGTGGCGCTCGCCGAGCGGTGCACGATGACCGTGCTGTTCACCGACCTGAGCAACCCCACCAGCAACGCCATCTACCAGAGCATCGGCTACGAGCCGGTGTCCGACTACGCCTTCGTCGTGCTCGACCCCGTACGCTAGAGCCATGCCGCGTTACGACTTCCGCTGCCGCGCCTGCGGTTCCACGTTCGAGCTCACCCGCCCGATGTCGGCCTCCGGCGACCCCGCGGCCTGCCCCGAGGGCCACACCGACACGGTCAAGCTGCTGTCCACGGTCGCCGTGACCGGCGGCGCCACCGCACCCTCGGGTGGCGGCGGCGGGTGCTGCGGCGGCGGCTGCTGCTCCTGACCGCTCTCGGCCGCCCGCCGGGGCGCGCTATGCGGGCGACTCGACACCCGTGAACGCGCGAACGGCCAGCGTGGCCACCCGCTCGACGGTCTCGACCCCCGTGTCCATGGCGGGGCTGCGCTCCGACAGCACCGCGACGAGCAGGTCGTGGCCGGGCAGCGCGAGCCGGCCGACGCTGTTGACGGTGCACCCGCCGTCGTGCAGGCCGACGGGCAGCCAGCCGTTCTTCAGCGCCACCCGGCCCCGCCCCGCCGCCGCGCCGACACCCCACGCCTGCGCGGGAACGACCGACGACATCAGCTCGAGCGCGTAGCGGCGGTGGCCGGTCGCCAGCGGTCCTGCCGGGCCGGTCAGCCGGTCGAGCACCTTCACCTGGTCGGACGGCCTGCTCAGGGTCATGCCCCAGCTGTAGCCGGGCATCGTGTGGGAGATGCCGAGCCCGTACAGGACTCTGGCCAGGCCGCGCGGCCCGCCGATGGCGGTGTACAGGCGTTCGGCGCTGGCGTTGTCGCTCTGTCTGATCATCCGGTCGGCGTGCCGCCGTTCCCGGGCCGTCAGCTCGCGCGCCTGGCTCTGGGCGCGCAGCAGGAGAGCGAGCAGGATGTCCACCTTCACGACGCTGGCCAGCGGGAACGGCTCGTCCTCGTGGAAGGCGTACCGGATGCCGGTGGTCCGGTCATGGACGGCCACCGCGCACCGGCCGGGGCGGCCGGCGAGGTAGGCGGTGAGCGAGCGGTCCAGCCTGCGCCGCGTCTGCTCGGGCAGCGCCGACCCGGCCGCGTCGCGCTCGGCCGCATCGCGCTCGACGGCATCGCGCTCGGCGGCGGAGGGCGCGGTCTCCGCCGCCCGATGCGCAGGAGCCGACGGCGCGGCGTCGGCGTGCGCGCACCCGCCGGCGAGGATCGCCGGCACGGCGACGAGCACGATGCCCCGTAAACGCATGCAGGGAGCCTGCCAGCCGTCCGGCAAGGCCAGTGGCTGCCGAAGGTCAAGGGCCGCCCAAGGTCCCGGACGGCGACGGCGTGGGACCGGAGCGGGTCCCGCCCTCAGGCCGGGGGGTTGTCAGCGGAGGGGCAGGGTCGGGTGCGGGCCGGTGGGGGCATGGCCCGTCATGGTGCTGGTGATGGCCCACCGCTCGTGGTCGCGCCAGGCTCCGTCGATGAACAGCAGGTCGGGTGAGTAGCCCTCCATGCGGAAGCCGAGCCGCCGGACGAGCTTCAGGGAAGCCTGGTTGTCCGGCTGGATGTTGGCCTCCAGCCGGTGGAGTCGCAGGTGCTCGAACGCGTACCGCAGCACCAGGCCGAGCCCTTCGGACATGTATCCCTGGCCGGCGGAGGGAGCGAAGGCCGCGTAGCCGAGGGAGCCGCACTGGAAGCGTCCGCGGATGATGCTGTTGATGTTGACGGTGCCCGCGACGGCGCCGGTGTCCCGCACGCGGACCAGCAGTCCCTCGGCGGCCGCCGGGTCGTCGAACCGCCGCAGATAGGTCTGGAACTCCTGCGGCGTGGTGGGCAGTGCCATCCACGGCCGGTGCAGGTCCGCGCTGGCGTGGACCAGGTCGAGGAACTCGCGTTGGTCGTCGCCGGTGATCGGACACAAGGTCACGCGGCAGGAACCCAGCCGCTCATCGGTCAGGAACGTCTCGGCCCCGTCGCTCCGCATCACACGGGGAACGGTATCGCGGTTCGCGGCGAGGACACGAAGCGCGCGGCGGCCCCCGCCCCCCTTCGACACGGGGAAACCGGGCGCCGCGGCCTCCCGCCCCGGGAGGGGCCGGGAGACCGCGGCGGGATGGCGTCCCCCGCCGCCGTGGGACGGGAGACCGCGGTGGGACGGCATCCCCCGCCGCCGTGGGGCGGGGGACAGGGTCAGGCGGCTTTGCGCCGCTGGAACGGCAGGAATCGTTCGGCGAGGTGCGGCCGGGCGGGGGTCAGCGTCGGCTCCACCGCGATGATGCGGTCGAACCGGAACGCCCTGATCCCGCGACGCAGCCGGCACACGCCGACCAGGTACCAGTATTCGCGGTGGACCAGGCAGGTCACCGGGTCGACGTCACGGATCGTGACGTGGCCCCCGGCGTCGCGGTAGTGGATGCGGATGACGAGCCTGCTGGTGATCGCCTCGGCGATCACCCTGGCTCGGGAGGCCACCTCCACGGGCAGCGGATCGGTGAGCGTCGCGAGGGTGGTGGCGATGACGTCGTCGTCGAGCTCCAGGTGCTCGAACGCGTGACGCAGGCCGCGGCGCGCGGTGACGGCCTGCGGGCCCGATCCCAGGTGCGCCAGGGAGAGGGCGAGGGCGGCGATCTCGGCGGTCGTCAGGGGTCGCGTGGAGGACTTCACGACTGTCGTCATACCCCGAGAGTACGGGACGGCACCGACAATTTTCGAAAGAGTGTACGGCTATCGGCATCCGGATGAAGCGTGCACATCGTCGACCTGCCGGATGCCGCCGGGGCGCGCGTTCGTCTTCGACGAGCCCGACTACCAGGCCGGTGTGTACCGGGACGTGGTGTTGCGTCGCTGGCGCAACGTGCTGGGGCGCACCATGTGGGACTTCCCCTGCGGCCGGGACGGCGGCAACCGGTATCTGGCGCTGGGCCTCGGCTGCGGGCAGACCGCCGACCTCGTCCCGCCGCCCGACCGGGACGAGCTGATCGCGTACGGGCCGCCGCTGTCCGACGACGGCACCACCTGGCTGGGTACGGCGCTGCTGGTCCGGGCGCCGGACCCGGATGCGGCACGCGCCGTCCTGGCCGTGGACCGCTACGCCGACATCGCGGTCCACGACTGGGAATTCGGGGGGCGGCGGTAGCCCACCGCGTTCCCCTCATCCGGAGGTGTCGCGACGCCCACGAGAAGGCGCGGGCCGTTCGGGAGGCGCGTCAGCGCGACAGCTGGGACAGGTCCCGGGAGGCGCCCGTCGAGGCGGACGTCGTCATCGCGGCGTAGGCCTGCAGCGCCACGCTCACCGGCCGCTGACGCTCGCGCGGGCGATAGCCGCCCAGGTCGGCCAGCAGCCGCTCGCGCCGCTGGGCCAGCTCGGCCTCCGGCACCCGCAGCTCCAGGAGCCGGTTGGGGATGTCGATCTCGATGAGGTCGCCGTCTTCCACCAGCGCGATCGCGCCGCCCTCCGCCGCCTCCGGGGAGGCGTGGCCGATGGACAGGCCCGAGGTGCCGCCGGAGAAACGCCCGTCGGTGACCAGCGCGCACGCCTTGCCGAGCCCCTTGCCCTTGAGGAAGGAGGTCGGGTACAGCATCTCCTGCATGCCGGGGCCGCCCTTCGGGCCCTCGTAGCGGATGACGACCACGTCGCCCTCCTTGACCCTGCCGCCGAGGATGCCTTCGACGGCATCCTCCTGCGACTCGAACACCACGGCCGGTCCGGTGAACCTCCAGATCGACTCGTCGACGCCCGCGGTCTTCACCACGGCGCCGTCGCGGGAGATGTTGCCGTAGAGGACGGCCAGGCCGCCGTCCTTGCTGTAGGCGTGCTCCCGGTCGCGGATGCAGCCCTCGGCCCGGTCGAGGTCGAGGGAGTCCCAGCGGTTGTCCTGGGAGTACGGCTTGACGGTGCGGACGTTGCCCGGCGCGGCGTGCCACAGCTCGACGGCCTCGGGCAGCAC
The DNA here is from genome assembly GCF_053602555.1 of Nonomuraea sp. NPDC004354. Classification (NCBI taxonomy): domain Bacteria; kingdom Bacillati; phylum Actinomycetota; class Actinomycetes; order Streptosporangiales; family Streptosporangiaceae; genus Nonomuraea; species Nonomuraea sp. NPDC004354. The sequence goes on from NZ_JBSGDV010000004.1 coordinate 53,667, forward strand.
GGTCTCCGAGGCGGGGTCCCAGGCGGCGATGACCTCGCCGAGCGTGCCGCCGTTGACGGTGTGCACGTCGCGGTGAAGCAGGCCCGCCCGGTCGAGCTGCCCCAGGATGCCGGGGATGCCGCCGGCCCGGTGGACGTCCTCGATGTGGTACTTGTTCGTGGCCGGGGCGACCTTGCACAGGCACGGCACCCGCAGGGAGATCTCGTTGATCTCCTTGAGCCCGAAGTCGACCTGGGCCTCGCGGGCGGCCGCCAGGATGTGCAGGATCGTGTTGGTGGAGCCGCCCATGGCCACGTCGAGCGCCATGGCGTTCTCGAAGGAGTCCTTGGTGGCGATCGCGCGCGGCAGCACCGTCTCGTCGTCGCCGTCGTAGTAGCGCTTGGCGAGTTCGACCACGCGGCGACCGGCGTCCTCGAAGAGCCTCTTGCGCGCCTTGTGCGTGGCCAGGATGGTGCCGTTGCCGGGGAGCGCCAGGCCCATCGCCTCGGCCAGGCAGTTCATGGAGTTGGCGGTGAACATGCCCGAGCAGGAGCCGCAGGTCGGGCAGGCGTTCTCCTCCATCTCCAGGAGCTCCTCGTCGGAGACGGACGCGTCGGCCGCGGCGATCATCGGGTCGACCAGGTCGAGCTTGCGGCCGGGCGTCTTGCCCGCCTCCATCGGCCCGCCGGAGACGAAGATCGTCGGAATGTTCAGCCTGAAGGCGGCCAGCAGCATGCCGGGCGTGATCTTGTCGCAGTTGGAGACGCAGATCAGGGCGTCGGCGCAGTGCGCGTTCACCATGTACTCCACGGCGTCGGCGATCAGCTCCCGGCTGGGCAGGGAGTAGAGCATGCCGCCGTGGCCCATGGCGATGCCGTCGTCGACGGCGATCGTGTTGAACTCGCGCGGGATCGCCCCCGCCTCCCTGATCGCGCCGGCGACGACCTCGCCGACCTCGCGCAGGTGCACGTGACCCGGCACGAACTGGGTGAAGCTGTTGGCCACCGCGATGATGGGCTTGCCGAAGTCGCTGCCGGCTACACCGGTCGCCCGGAGCAGGGCCCGGGCGCCGACCATGTTCCTGCCGTGCGTGACCGTACGAGACCTGAGGGCGGGCATGTGCGCTTCTCCCATCGACTAGCGAGTCTTCACATGGTACGACCCTCGCTCGGTGACTGAGACGCGCGTCCACGGGCCGGACAGCCACCCGCCCATGCGAAAGCCGCCGCACGGCGTGCGGCGGCTTTGCTCCAGCCGGCCCCGCTAGCCCTCGCCGTAGCGGGGCGGCAGCACCTGGGCGGCGATCTGGTACAGCCGCTCGATCTCCTCGTCGGTGAGGGCGCGCTCCCGCTTGGTGATCCACTTGCGCGCCCGGCCGCCCTCGTAGACGTCCACGTCGCGGATCGTCATGATCTTCCAGGGGACGGGCGGGCCGTAGATCGCCAGCGACGCCACGACCGTGACCTCACGGCCGTAGGACTTGCTGATCAGCTCGCTGGCCTGCGTCGCCTCCCACTTGGCCTCGGTGAGGCGCGGCTTCATGTCGAAGGGCCCGTGGAAGAGCTTCTTGCCCATCTGCACGCGCACCGGCAGGCGCTTGTCCCACTTCTCCGAGTCGACCGCGTAGACGCCCGTCGGGCCGATGACCAGATGGTCGATCTGCGCCTCGCTGCCGGGGATCGCCCTGGCGTGGAGGGTGCGGTAGCCGCTGCGCTCCAGCCGCTTCAGCTGCGCCTCGGTCCTGCGCTCGGCGACCGAGGAGCGCCGCCACGCGGGCACCGTGGAGTGCGACCTGGCGCGGTAGACCGTGTCGGCGATCGCGGCGAGGACGGCCGCGGTGATGCCCACGCGCACGTCGGCGGCGAGGAAGCCCACCACCACGCCGGCGGCCACGGCGATCAGGACGCGGACGCCCAGATGCCGGAATCGGGGCTGCTGGAGCAGGCTGAGCAGGGAAGCGCGCTCGACCGGCGCGTACGTTGAGGTGGGTGTGGAGTGGTCGGCGGCGGTGCCCTCGTCGTCGGCAGGCCTGTCACTCACCCAGATCGGTGACGTAGTGTTACCGTCTTCGCGCTGCTTAGCGGAGTCCACGCTACAAACGGTAGCCGAGGGCCCGGCCGGTGCCTACTGCTGGCGCGTCCATAGTTTTATGGCCCACGTCACCGCGTTTACCACCGGAATTCGGGGTATCTACCTCTTTTCTTCTCTAGACAACTCGGCCTACTCTGCGGTTCGTGGCGCACATACATGATCTCACCGCTCGTGAGCAGGCGGAAGCCGTCAGGCGCCGGGAAATCTCACCAGTTGAGATCGTTGAACACTACCTCGAGCGCATCGAGCGGATCGACCCGCAGGTCGGCGCCTATGTCACGGTGACGGCCGAGCGCGCGCTCGCCCAGGCGCGCGCGCTCACCGAGCCGCGCGGCCCCCTGTACGGCGTGCCGATCCCGATCAAGGATCTCAACCTGGTCAAGGACGTGCCGATCAGGTTCGGCTCGGCGACCTACGAGGACTTCGTCGCGCCCGTCGACGACACGGTCGTGGAGCGGCTGCGCGACGCCGGCACCGTCATGCTGGGCAAGACCGCGACGCCCGAGTTCGGCCTGCCGTGCTACACCGAGACCGCCGTGTCGCCGCCCAGCCGTACGCCGTGGGACCTGTCACGCTCGGCGGGCGGGTCGAGCGGCGGCGCGGCGGCCGCGGTGGCGGCGGGGCTGGCGCCCGCCGCGCACGGCAGCGACGGCGCGGGGTCGATCAGGATCCCCTCGTCGGTCTGCGGCCTGTTCGGCATCAAGCCGACGCGGGGCCGCATCAGCTTCGCCCCGATCATCCCGGACCTGGCGGGGCTGTCGACCAACGGGCCGATCGCCAGGACCGTGGCCGACGCCGCGGCGCTGCTGGACGTGATGGCGCACAACAACCCAGGTGACCTCTACCTCGCCCCGCCGCACGAGGGCACCTTCCTCGAGTGCGCGGCCATGGAGCCCGGCCGCCTGCGGATCGCGCGCTACGCGACTCCCGTCGTGGAGGGGGCCGAGGTGCACCCCGACGTGCTGGCCGCCTACGAGGCGGCGAGCAAGACCCTGGAGGGTCTCGGGCACGAGATCGTCGACATCGCCTCGCCGTTCGGGCCCGACCTGGTACCGCAGTTCGTCACGATGTGGTTCACCTTCGCCTGCATGCACCCGGTCGCGCTCGACCGGCAGGACCTGCTGCGCCCGCTGACGGCGTGGCTGCGCGAGCGCGGCTTCGCCGTACCGGCGCCCGCGTTCCTGCAGGCGCAGTCGTCGCTGCAGCTGGCCACGCGCATGGCGCTGATGGCGACCGACCCCTACGACGCGGTGCTCACGCCCACGGTCATGCAGCCGCCCGTCCCCGTCGGCTGGTTCGAGGACGGCGGCGACCCGGAGGAGACCTTCGAGCGGATGAAGCGCTTCGCCCCCTTCCCGCCGGTCTACAACGTGAGCGGGCAGCCCGCCGTCAACCTCCCGCTGCACTGGAACGCCGACGGCCTGCCGATCGGCGTCATGCTGGCGGGACGGGTGGGCGGCGAGGGCACGCTGATCTCGCTGTCGGCGCAGGTCGAGGCGGCCCGGGGCGGCTTCTGGGGCAGGCGGAGACCGCCCGTCTGGTGACGGGGCTGGTCCGCGCGTCGCGGCGGGTTTACCGTCGAGGTGTGGACAGCGCGCTGGAGATCTTCGGTTTCCTCGTCGGAACCTCGCTCGGGCTGTTTCTGCTGATCAGCCTGGTGGTCATGCTGCCGTCCAGGACGGCCAAGGGGGAGCCCCCCGGCGTCGTGTGGCTGGGCGGCCCCGGGCACAGCGAGCACGGTGTCAGCACCTCGGGGCTGGTGCTCGCCGACCGCAGGGCCCACTGGGCGCCCGCGCCCGAGGTCGACTGGGTGGGCGAGGCCGAGACCGCCGAGCCGGCCAGAGGCGTCGGCGGCGCCTCGGCGGGGTGGTGACGGCGATGCGCACGCTCACCCCCGCCCAGGCCGACGACGTCCGCACGGCGCTGCAGCACGCCGAACGGCGCAGCGGGCTGCGCTTCAGCGCCTTCCTCGGCGCCTCCGCGGACGGCAGGCGCCACTTCGCCGAGCGCCTGCACGCCGCGATGGGAGAGGAGTCGCCTGACGCGGTGCTCATCCTCGTCGACCCCGAGGGCCGCGGCCTGGAGATCGTCACGGGCGAGAACGCCAGGCGGCGGCTGTCCGACGGGGCGTGCAGGCTGGCCGCCATGTCGATGGCCACCGCCTTCAGCGCCGGCGACCTCGCCGGTGGCCTGCTCTACGGGATCCACACTCTGGCCGAGCAGGCCACGCGACGCTGAGCCGGCGGCGCGCCGCCGCTAGGCCGCCGTCTCGGACAGGTAGGGCGCCCACTGGGGATCGCCGACGAGCTGGGCGCCGATGAGCCGCCAGTGGGCGCCCCTTGGCACCGCGGGGGCGACGCGCAGCGTCCACCCCAGCTCCTCCAGGAACTTGTCGGCCTTCCTGTGGTTGCACGGCATGCACGAGGCGACGCAGTTCTCCCACGTGTGGGTGCCGCCCCGCGAACGGGGGATGACGTGGTCGATGGTCTCGGCCCGCTGCCCGCAGTAGGCGCAGCGGAAGTCGTCACGACGCATGAGCGCCGCCCGTGTCAGGGGGATGCGAGACCGGTAGGGAATACGGACATATCTTCGGAGCCTGATCACCGACGGGACGTCCACCGTACAGGTGGCGGAGCGCAGCACCGCTCCCCTGCCGTCACGATGGACGACGTCGGCCTTCTCCCTCAGCACCAGCACGACTGCTCGGTGCAGCGACAGCGTGGTCAGTGGCTCGTAGGTGGCGTTGAGCAGGAGTACTTGGCGCATCAGGGGGCCACCCCCCGACGCAGGGGTATCAGAGGGGCCATGACCCCTGTTGGCGGTCCCTCCTGGGACCCGGTCGCTTCCGTCACGTGGACCTCCGCCGGACGGTCCAACGGATGGTCACCACGGCACCGTCCTTCACCAAGTCTGGCGTTTACGGCATGCCCCCGCCACCCATTACTGATGACCAAAGGGACGCGCGATGTCATATATGCCCGGTCTACTCGGGCTTTACGCGTCACAGGTAGGGTTCAGACATGTACCCAGCAGCTCGCCGAGACGACGTCGTCGAGAACCTGCACGGCACGCCCGTGCCCGACCCCTACCGATGGCTCGAGGACTCCGACGATCCGGAGGTGAAGGGCTGGCTGCTGGCGCAGGAGGAACTGTTCCGGTCGCAGGTCCAGCCGCAGCGGTTCAAGGAGCGCATCGCCGAGCTGCTCCGGTCCGGCTCGGTGGGCGTGCCCGTGTGGCGGGGCGAGCGCCACTTCTTCTCCCGGCGCACACCTGACCAGGAGCACGCCGTCTACTACGCCGTCGACGCCGACGGCACCGAGCGCGCGCTCATCGACCCGATGGCCATCGACTCCTCGGGGCTGACCACGCTCGACGCGGTGCAGCCCGACAAGGAGGGGCGCCTGCTGGCGTACCAGATCTCGGTCGGCGGCGACGAGGAGTCCTCGCTCTACATCGTCGACGTGGCGACGGGCCGGCGGGTCGAGGGCCCGATCGACCGGTGCCGCTACTCCCCCGTCGCCTGGCTGCCCGGCGGCGAGGCGTTCTACTACGTGCGCCGCCTGCCGAGCACCGAGGTGCCCGAGGGCGAGTCGCAGTTCCACCGCCGCGTCTACCTGCACCGCGTCGGCACCTCCACGGAGGACGACGTGATGATCTTCGGCGACGGCATGAAGATGACCAACTACTACGGCGTGTCGGTCTCCCGCGACGGCCGCTGGCTGCAGATCTCCGCCGCCGAGGGCACGGCGCCGCGCAACGACCTGTGGGTGGCCGACCTGACCGCCTCCCCCGCCGAGCGGCCCGAGCTGACCGTGGTCCAGGAGGGCGTCGACGCCCAGACCGGGCTGGTCTTCGGCCGCGACGGGCGCCTGTACGTCCACACCGACCGCGACGCGCCGCGCGCGCGGGTCTGCGTCGCCGACCCGGCCGCCCCGTCGGTCTGGACCGACCTCATCCCCGAGGACCCCGAGGCGGTGCTGACCGACTTCGCCATCCTCGACGACCTCGAGCGGCCGGTCATGCTGGTCGGCTGGACCCGTCACGCGATCAGCGAGATCACCGTGCACGACCTGGCGAGCGGCGAGCGGATCGGCGAGGTGCCCACCCCCGGCCTCGGCACGATCGGCGGGATCTCCGAGCGGCCCGAGGGCGGCCACGAGGCGTGGTTCGGCTACACCGACAACACCACGCCGCCGACCATCCAGCGCTACGACGCCCGCACCGGCGAGACCACGTTGTGGGCCGCCTCCCCCGGCGCGGTCGAGGTGCCGCCGGTCAAGACCTCGCAGGTGGTCTACCGGTCCAAGGACGGCACCGAGGTCCACATGCTGGTGATCGAGCCGGTCGACCGCGAGGGGCCGCGCCCGACGATCCTGAACGGCTACGGCGGCTTCGGCATCTCGATGACGCCCGGCTACTCCGCCTCCATCCTGACCTGGGTCGAGGCGGGCGGCGTCTACGCGATCGCGGGCCTGCGCGGCGGCGGTGAGGAGGGCGAGGACTGGCACCGCGCCGGCATGCTCGCCAACAAGCAGAACGTCTTCGACGACTTCCACGCCGCCGCCGAGCACCTGATCGCCACCGGCGTCACCACCTCCGCGCAGCTGGCCATCTCGGGCGGGTCCAACGGCGGCCTGCTGGTCGGCGCCGCCCTCACCCAGCGGCCCGACCTCTACGCGGCCGTGGCGTGCTCGGCGCCGCTGCTCGACATGATCCGCTACGAGCTGTTCGGGCTCGGCGCCACGTGGAACGTCGAGTACGGCTCGGCCGAGGATCCGGCGGAGTTCCCCTGGCTGTGGGCCTACTCGCCCTACCACCACGTGCGCGAGGGCGTCACCTACCCGGCGACGCTGTTCACCGTCTTCCAGTCCGACACCAGGGTGCACCCGCTGCACGCGTGGAAGATGTGCGCGGCGCTGCAGCAGGCCCAGGCGGGTGACGCGCCGATCCTGCTGCGCAACGAGACCGAGGTGGGGCACGGCGCCCGGTCGGTGAGCAGGACCGTCGACCTGGCCGCCGACCAGCTGACCTTCCTGGCCCGCCACACCGGCCTCTGACGTTCTCTTCCCCCGGGGGCCCCGCGCCTCCGGGGGAAGGGCGAACGCCGGGACGGCCGGGTATGGTCGGGGCATGGACGGGACGGCGGCCGGCCGCGCCCCGGCGGTGCCGGGTCTCACCGCGATCGAGCGCACACCCGGCCCGGCCCTGCGCCCCTACGTCACGCGGATGTGGGCCTACAGCGAACGCTACGACCATCCGGTGACCCGCACCGAGGTGGCGACGCCCGGCGTGGTGCTGATCCTCGCCTTCGGCGCCGCCATGGAGGTCGACGGCGCGCGCCTCACCTCGTTCGTGGGCGGCCTCGGCGACCGCTACACCGTGACCAGGATGACCGCGCCGACGGAGGGCGTGGAGGTCCTGCTCACCCCGTTCGGGGCGCGCCGCCTGTTCGGCGTGCCGATGAGCGGGCTGGCGAACCTCGTGGTGCCGATCGACGACCTGCTGCCCGCGTGGGGTCCTGCGGCGGTCGAAAGGCTCGGCGAGCTCGCCTCGTGGCCCGGCCGTCTCGCGGCCGCCGAGGCGCTGCTGCGGGCCCGCATCCTGGCCGCCCCGCCGCCCGACCCCCGCGTGGTGTGGGCGTGGGATCGCCTGGTCGAGTCGTCGGGAACGGCCGGCGTCACAGGGCTGGCGGGATCGCTCGGCTGGAGCCACCGCCACCTCGTGGCCCGCTTCCGCGACCACGTGGGCCTGACCCCGAAGGCGGCGGCCAGGGTGATCCGCTTCGAGCGGGCGATGAGCCTGCTCCGCTCGGGAGCCGACCTCGCCCGCGTGGCGGCGGCGTGCGGCTTCTACGACCAGCCCCACATGAACCGGGAGTTCCGCGCGATGGCCGGCGCCACGCCCGGTCAGATTCGTCCAAGACACCCGGCGGGCGCGGGCACAGACTCGTTCTCATGACGAGAACCGTTTTCGCGCTCGCCCGCTACCAGGACGTCCAGGCCGCCGTCGGCTTCCTGACCGCGGCCTTCGGGTTCGAGCCGCACGAGGTGATGAAGGACCACGCCGAGATCCTGGTCGGCGACGACATCATCATGCTCGGGCGGGGCACGCCCGGCGGTCCGGGCGTCTACGTCGCCGTCGACGACCCCGACGCGCACCACGACAAGGCGGTGGCCGCGGGCGCCGTCGTCACCATGGAGCTGACGGACCAGCCCTACGGGTCCAGGGAGTACGCGTGCAAGGACCCCGAGGGCAACCTCTGGTTCTTCGGCACCTATCGGCCCTGACCTCGCCTCGTCCGCACGGCCCGCCGGAGTCCCGCTGGAGCACGCGTGACGGACGGGCGGCCACCGGTGAGGGACGGTGGCCGTGGCCTGGCCTGCCGTACGGGAGGGATCAGCGGGGGAAGACGATGGTCTTGTGGCCGTCGAGCAGCACCCGCTGCTCGGCGTGCCACCGGACGGCGCGCGCCAGCGCGACGCACTCGACGTCCCGGCCCATGGCGACCAGGTCGTCCGGCGTGTGGCTGTGGTTGACGCGCGCCACCTCCTGCTCGATGATCGGCCCCTCGTCCAGGTCGGACGTGACGTAGTGGGCGGTCGCGCCGATCAGCTTCACCCCGCGGTCGTGCGCCTGGTGGTACGGCTTGGCGCCCTTGAACGACGGCAGGAACGAGTGGTGGATGTTGATCGCCCGGCCGGCCAGCTTCTCGCACAGGTCGGCCGACAGCACCTGCATGTAGCGGGCGAGCACCACCAGCTCCACCTGGTAGTGCTCGACCAGCGCGAGGATCTCCGCCTCCTGCTTCGGCTTGGTCTCCGGGGTGACCGGCAGGTGGTGGTAGTCGATCCCGTACGACTGGGTGAGCGGCCGCAGGTCGGGATGGTTGGAGGCGACGGCGACGATCTCGATGTCGAGCAGCCCCGAGCGGACCCGGTAGAGCAGGTCGTTCAGGCAGTGGCCGAACCTGCTGACCAGGATGAGCACCCGCGGCTTCACCGAAAGGTCGCGCAGCTTGAACTCCATGCCCCACTCGGGCGCCAGCGCGGCGAAGGCGGCGCTCAGCTCGTCGTGCGGCAGGCCCGCCCTGAACTGCACCCGCATGAAGAACCGCGCGGCGGCCTGGTCGCCGAACTGCTGGCTCTCGGTGATGTTGCAGCCGCTTCTGGCCAGCAGACCAGACACGGCGGCGACCACCCCGGGGCGGTCGGGGCAGGACAACGTCAGGACGTACTCGGCGTTCATACCTTGACTCTCGCGGAGGTGGGATCGTAGGGCGCCTTGCGGCTGATCTGGGCAGGGTACCTCTCTCCCGCGCAGTCCACCTCGGCCATGGCCGGTGTGCCGGTCACGAAGCCGAGCGCCACGGTCCTGCCGATGGTGGGACCGTGGGCGGCGGAGGTGACGTAGCCGTCCGCGAGCAGGGATTCACCTCCCCACAGGTGCGCCTCCGTGGTGATCGACACGATCGTCCTGCGCGCGTCGTGGATCCGGTCCATGCCCCGGAAGGGGGCGCTCTTCTTGCAGGTGAACAGCAGGCCCGCCGCGGCCGGGGTGACGTCGGGGCCGAGCTCGCGGCCCCACGCCCGGTAGCCCTTCTCCAGGCGCATGGCCTCGATCGCGTAGTGGCCTGCCTGCCTGACGCCCGTCGCGAGCAGCGTCTCGTAGACGGTGACCGCGAACTCGGCCGGCACGTAGAGCTCCCAGCCCAGCTCGCCGACGTAGGTGACGCGGCTGGCCCGGACGGTGGCGTGGCCGAGGTCGATCAGCCGCGAGGTGCCGAACTCCCCCAGCTCCGCCTTCGACACCGTGCGCAGGATGTTCCTGGACTCGGGCCCCATGAGGCCGAAGACGGCGTAGGCGCTGGTGACGTCCACCAGGACCGCCCGCCGCTCGCCGATGCCCCTGGAGATGTGGTCGAAGTCGCGCGTGGCCTGCGCCGACCCCGTGACGATGAGGTACTCGTCGGCCGACACCCTGGTCACCGTCAGGTCGCTCTCGTAGCCGCCCCTGTCGTTGAGCATGCCCGTGTAGACGACCCGGCCGACCTCCACGTCGACGTCCGCCGTGCACAGCCACTGCAGCGCCGCGGTGGCCTCCGGACCCTTCAGCGTGAACTTGGCGAACGACGTCTGGTCGAACAGCGCCGCCTCGCTCCTGCAGGCGCCGACCTCCGCGTCGACCGTCTCCTGCCATCCCGGCCTGCCGAAGGTGTACGGCGCGGCCGGCCCGAAGTAGTTGACCCGCTCCCAGCCCATCTTGGCGCCGAAGCAGGCGCCCGACGCGGCCAGCAGGTGGTGTGGCGGTCTCCACGCCGCGCACCCGCCCGTCCCTGACGGCGGTGCCGGTGACCCTGGCGCGCTCGACGACCTCCACGCCGCGCCGCTGGGCTCCGCGGGCCAGGGCCTGGGTGAGGTCGGAGGGGTTCGCCTTGCCGTCGCCCGGCAGCCACACGCCGCCGACCAGGTCGTCGGTGCGCATGACCGGCCACAGCTCGCCCGCCTCCCTGGCGGTGACGACCTCGACGGCGATGCCGTAGGCACGGGCCTGCGCCGCCGTCCTTCTGAGCTGGGTCATCCGCTCGGGGGTGCGGGCGACGCTGACGCTGCCGCAGCGCTTCCAGCCGGTGCCGAACCCCGTCTCCCTCTCCAGGCGGGCGTACAGGTCGGTGCTGTACCTGATCAGCCTGGTCATGCTCTCGGTACTGCGCAGCTGCCCGACCAGTCCTGCCGCGTGCCAGGTGGTGCCGCACGACAGCCGACCCTGCTCCAGCACGACGACGTCGCTCCAGCCCAGCTCGGCCAGATGGTAGGCCACGCTGCAGCCGACGATGCCACCGCCGACGATGACGACCTGCGCCCGGCTCCTCAAGAAACGCTCCTCAACCTGGGCCATGTGCGCACCGAGCGCAGCATGGCGATGAAAGCCTGTTCGGCGGGGCCCAGCAGCCGGTCGCGGCGGTGGGCCAGCACGATCGGGCGGGGCCTGGGCGCGGGAGTGACCTCCACCGCGGCCAGCCGCCCGTCGGCGAGCTCCTGCTCCACGCAGTGCTCCGACACCAGCGAGACGCCGAGCCCCACGGCGACCGCCTGCTTGATCGTCTCGGGGCCCCAGATCTCTGTCCTCTTGTCGAGGCCCCACGTCTCCATCGCCTGTTCCTGCAGCTCACGCGTGGACGAGCCGGGCTCGCGGATGAGGAAGAGCTCCTCGGCCAACGCGGCCGGCTCCGCCGTACCGCTCCTGGACAGGTGGTGGCCCGGCTCGGTGATCACGACGAGCCTGTCCTCCAGGATCGGCTCGCTGACCAGCTGCGGCGCCGAAGGCTGGCCGGCCAGGACGGCGACGCCGATCTCGCCGTCCACCAGCCCGCGCTCGACCTGCTGGCCGTTGCCGACCCGGATGCCGATCTCGATGCCCGGATGGCGGTCGCGGAAGGCGGCCAGCAGCGGCGGCAGCAGGTAGGTGCCGACCGTGGTGGTGCCGCCGGCGACCAGCTTGCCGGCCTGCAGCCCCGAAACCTGCCGGATGGCGGCCACCGCCTCGTCGGCGAGCAGGAAGACGCGCCTGGCGTACTCCAGCATGACCTCGCCCTCGGGCGTGAGCCTGATCCGCGCGCCGCTGCGGTCGATCAGCGTGACGCGCAACGCCTGCTCAAGCTGCCTGACCTGGTGCGACACCGACGGCTGGCTCAGGTAGAGCTTCTGCGCCGCGGCCGAGAAACCACCGCACTCCACCACCGTCATGAAGATCCACAGCCGGTGCAGGTTGAGCTGCATGCCTTGTTAACCCCTTGCTGCCTCGATCGACTCGCCGAGCGCCGTTTCGAGCTGCTCGAGCCGGTGCCAGGGGATCTCCCCCATCGTGCAGATGCGGAAGAAATCGTCCGACAGTCGCCCCTGACCTGCGTAGACAACGTAGCCGCGCTTCTTGAGCTCGTCGTGAAGCGCCTGGTACGTCACACCGTCCGGCAGGTGAAGCATCGTCACGGTGTTGGACCTGAAACGTTCATCGACGAGGATCTTCAGGCCCAGCCGTTCGAACTGCCCGCGCACCAGCGCCGCCCGCTCGCGGTACAGCTTGGTCCGCGCCGCGAACCCGCCCTGCGCCTCGTACTCCTCGATCGCCTCGTCCAGGGCGTAGCAGACCTGGACGGCAGGCGTGAACGGCACGTCGTTGTTCAGATAGCCGGCCGCGTCGAGGTAGAGGCTGCGCTCGGGAACCTCGTGGATCCTGGCGACCGAGGCCGGGCTGCACAGGATGAACGCCATGCCCGGCAGGCCGTGCAGACCCTTGTTGGCGGTGCCGCAGACCACGTCGACGCGCACGTCCGCGAGGTCCTGGTCCTCGATCGCGGTGCCGGAGATCGCGTCGATCACGAACAGCGCTCCCGAACCCGCGACGACCTCGCCGATCTCCCTGATCGGGTTGATGAGGCCGGTCGTGGTCTCGTGGTGGACGCAGACCACCGCGTCGATGTCGTCGTGCGCGGCGAGCGCGCGCCGCACCGCCTCCGGGTCGGCCGGGACCGTCCAGTCGCTCCTGACCTCGTGGACGGCGATGCCGTGCGCGCGGGCGATCTTGATCATGCGGTCGCCGTACACGCCGTTGTTGACGACGAGCACCGCGCGGCCCTCCCGCACGGAGCTGATCACCGCCATCTCCATGGCGGCCGTCCCCGAACCGGTGACCAGGACGGCCTCGTGGGTGCCGCCGAGGTTCAGGCAGCGGGGCAGCGCCTCGCGGATCCTGAACAGCAGCTCGGTGAACTCCGGCTCGCGGTGGCACAGGTCTCCGCGCAGCAGGGCGTCCTTGACCCGCTGGGACGTACAGGCTGGTCCGGGATTCAGCAGAATGAGCTCTTCGTCCATCATCCACTCGATCTTCTGGAGATATCGGGCGTAATGGACGCTAGCCGGGTGCCCAGCCTGCGACCAGGCAGGATTTCGCTATGACCCTCATAGGCGGACGACGCCGGGCGGCCCCCTCGCCACCCCGCGCCCAGGTGTTCCGCGCGTCGGTGATCTGGGGAGCCTTCGACTCGCCGGCGACACGACCATGACCCGTGACAGCGTCTATATCGGACATCATGAATGACGGGCTTGTGATCCCTTCGCCCGTCGGATTGGGTGAAGCGCATGCCCCTGGAGGTCGTGGTCGCCGGCCTGTTCGCCGTCGTGTCGGGGATGAACGACGGCGGCGCGCTGCTGGCCACCGGGCTCAAGCTCCCCGCCGTCCGGCCCGTCGTCGGCGTCCTCACCCTGGTCCTGCTGACCGGCGCGGTGCCGCTGGTGTCCCAGCACGTGGCGCAGACCTTCGCCACCCGGCTCGCCTCCTTCGAAGGCCCGGACGCCTCCCGCGCCATGATCGTCGCCGTGCTGTCGGCCATCGCGGTCGTCCTGGCGCTCAGCCACTACGGGCAGCCCACCAGCCTGACCCTCGCCATCGTCGGCGGCCTCACCGGCGCCGGCCTCGGTGCCGGGCTCCAGGTGTCGGCGGCTTCCGTGACGCTCGTGCTCGCCGTCGGGATGCTGGCGCCCTTCGCCGGAGCGCTGGCCGGCTGGGTCGTGATCCGGCTGCTCGTCCTCCTGACCGACGCCCGGGGCCTGCGCCGGTGGCACTGGGCGGGCTTCCTCCTGCAGTGCGTCGCCTACGCGGCCAACGACGGGCAGAAGATGCTGGCCGTCTTCCTGATCGCCCTGGGCACCTCGGGGCCGCCCGTCTCGTTCACCGCCGCGCTGCTGTTCGGCCTCGGGACCGTGTACGGCATGCCCAAGGCGGGCCGTACGCTCAGCCGGGAGATCATCGTGTCCCGGCCGTTGCACGGGGTGACGGCCGAACTGGCGTCCGGCGCGACGGTGATCGGGTGCGCGGCGGCCGGGATGCCGGTGAGCATGACCCAGGCCATCGCGGGCGGACTCATCGGCGCGGGCGTCGCCCAGGGCAGCGGCAGGGTGCGGTGGTACGCGGCCGTCAAGATCGTGCTCGCCTGGATCCTCACCTTGCCGGCGGCTGGACTGCTGGCGGCTCTGACGGCCCTCGCTCTGCGGGAGCTCGGGTGAGGCGCGAAGAGGAGGCCGGCCAGGAACGGGCCCGCGCAACCGCACCGAAGGCACGAAGCCGAAGGCACGAAGCCGAAGGCACGAAGCCGAAGGCACGAAGCCGAAGGATGGACGGCTGTTTCGTGGAACCGGAGCCGGGGTGCCCTGGGCATGCCATCAAGAAGCGGGCAGCCGGCGAACCCCCCGAAGAGACCGTGCCACCCCCGCCCACCGGCAGGTCCGAAGTGGTGCCGTGAGCGAGCAACGGGCCCGGCGGTACCGGAAACCCGGCGGACTCCCGAGAACGACGCCCCGGACCGGGAAGACCGAGTATGGGAGTTCGTTCCGAATCGGAGCCGGTGGCGGGACGGAAGCCGGAGCCCCGGGACAGGGAGGCGGAGTCTGGAAGGGTGGGACATGGAGCCGGCGCCACGGACGCAGGGAGAGACCGACGCGGGACGACAGAGCCAGGACGACGAAGAGGCTCGAAGGCACAGCGGGCCTTCGGGACGAGGCATCGCCGCCAACGGTGTGTGGCGGTACGGAGGCGTACGGATGATTGCCGGTGAGGCCAGGGCGCGGGCGCAGGACGGCAGGCGCCCGGCGAAACGGCTGAGCCGGATTCGCGACCTGCTGGCCGGGCGGATGGACGGTGCCCTCACCGACGCGCTCGCCGGACAGTTGGAGGCGACCAAGGAGGGCGCCTGGCTGGCCATGGCGATGATCAGCGGCGAGGTGGGCAGGACCGGCGCGCACGAGCAGATGCGGTCCATCGAACACTTCGGCGACACCGAACGCGCCCGCCTGGTCGAAGAGCTCAAGAACGCGCTGGTCACACCCATCGACAGGGAGGACCTGTTCCGGCTGTCCCGCTCCATCGACGACGTGCTGGACTCGTTGCGTGACTTCGTGCGGGAGTCGCACCTGTACCGGGTACCGGATCAGATCAGGTTCGCTCCGCTGCTGGACCAGGTGATCGTGGGTATCGAGGCGCTGGAGAGCGCGGTGCAGGACCTCGCGTCCCGGCCTTCGGCGGTGGTGCACGACGCGTTGGAGGCCAAGAAGGCGGGAGGCGCCGTCCGGCGGATGTACCAGTACGAGATCGCCCGGATCTTCTCGGGGGAGGTGACCGCCGACGCGATGAAGGAGCGGGAACTCGTCCGGCGCCTGGAGATCGTCGGCATGGCCATCGGCGACGCGGCCGACGCCATCGCCGACGGCGCCATGAAGCGCTGACCTCACGCAGGCGCCTTCCCTGACCGAAGGAGCCCGCATCCGGCCACGACGTAGGCCCACACCCGGGCGAAGCTGCGCCATCCCCACCGCGCGGGCCCACCCCTGAGCGAAGGCGCGCCATCCCCACCGCGCGGGCCCACCCCTGGGCGAAGGCGCCCTTATCCCCGCCGCGCGGGCCCACCCCGGGCGAAGGAGCCGCCAGACGACGGTCTTCGTAAGACCTACGCCGTTGAGAGCCGGCTCGTGCGAGCCGTACAGACGACCACGAACCGGAGGAGATCGTCCAGCGGGAAACCCTCCGGTGCCACACCGCGCCCTCGTCGACCCGGTGGGGACCGGACCGAAAAGCGCTCACCCGCTCGCAGGCCAGGGCACTGGCGGTCCGAATGCCGAGCAGGCGTGGCTGGCGCCGAATGACGAACGGGCCTGGCTGGCGCCGAATGCCGAGCGGGCCTGGCTGGTCCCTATGGTGGCCGAGCGAACCCCAGGGAATGAGCGCCGCGCATCCTCCCAGGCACGCACGTTCCTAAGGCCTCCCGCGGCTCCTCCCAGGGCGGCTGGTAGCGCCGCGGTCTGGACCTGCTGGGACGTCTCGGACGCCGTCACCCGATAATGCAGGGATGATCGACAACGAGATGCCGCGCCCGTTACTGCGTCACCCCGAGGACGGCGAGCTGATCGACGTGGCGGGAGTGGCCCACTTCTTCCGGCTGACGGGCGAGCACACCGGCGGCCGCTTCGCGTTCGAGGAGTTCACCCTGGCGGGGGGCGTGGTCGGGGCCCGCCCGCACGTGCATCACGGTCACGACGAGTACTTCTACGTCCTGCGCGGCGACCTGACCCTGCACCACGGCGACGGTGAGGTGACAGTCGGCCCCGGCCACCTGCTCGCCGCCGCACGCGGCACCCCGCACGGCTTCCGCAACGCTGGGACGGAGCCGGTCCAGGCCCTGTGCCTCTACACGCCGGCCGGGTATGAGGGCTACTTCCGCGAGGTGCACGAGGCCGTGGCGGCCGGCGCGGAGGTGACCGACGAGCTTCTGGCGGAGTTCCGCGCCCGCCACCGCACCAGCTCGTTCTAGCGGGTGCCAGGCCCAGCCACGACAACAGGCCCAGCCGGGACAACCTGGGACGCCCGAGCCGTTGGGTGGCCGGAGCGGGCTGTGCAGGTCCGGGGACGATGGCGCCCCGCCTCGAGCGGACACGGTGACCGGCATCGCCAGCCGTGCCGCTCTCGTCGGCGGGCGGGCCGCGGCGCCGACGGTCGGTTCAGAGATTCGCCGTGGCGCCGACGGCCGATTCACCCGTCCACCGCGACATCAACAGCCGATCCAAAGGTCCACCGCGACACAGACAGCCAATTCAAACGTTCGCCGGGGAACCAGCGGCCGATCCGAAGGTCCACCGCGACACAGGCAACCGATTCAACGTTCGCCGGGGAACCAGCGGCCGATCCGAAGGTCCACCGCGGCGCCGGCGGGCGGTTCAGAGGTCCAGGGTGTCGGCGAGCCGGGTGAGTTGCCGCATGCCGTCGGCCATGTCGAAGCCGCCTGCCGTCAGCGGTTGCAGGGCGAGGTGGTCGGCGCCGGCGTCCAGGTGGGCCCGGACACGCTTGGCGACCGCCTGCTCGTCGCCCCAGGCCACGATCGCGTCCGCCAGGCGGTCGCTGCCGCCGTCGGTGAAGTCGGCGTCGGTGTAGCCGAGATCGCGCAGGTTGTTCAGGTAGTTGGGCAGGGCGAGGTAGTAGGCCATGTGCTCGCGCGCCGCCTGGCGGGCCTTCGCCGGGTCGGGCTCCAGGATGACGGCGAGCTCCGGCACCAGCAACCGTTCCTTGCCGAGGATCGCGCGGGCGCGGGCGGTGTGCTCGGGCGGGACGAAGTAGGTGTGCGCGCCGTCCGCCCTGTCCCGTGACAGCTCCAGCATCCTGGGCCGCAGCGCCGCCAGCAGCCGGGGGGCGTCACCGCCCGACACCATGCCCGTGGCCGCCGCGTCCATGCCGTCGAGGTAGGCGCGCATCGCCGTGAGGGGCTTGTCGTAGGAGTGGCCCCGCCCGGTGACGAGGCCGCCGTGGCTGACGCCGATGCCGAGCACGAACCTGCCTGGGTAGGCCTCACCGAGCGTGGCACGCCCGGCCGCCATCGCGGTGGCGTCGCGGGCCCAGATGTTGGCGATGCCGGTGCCGACCGCGATCCGCGTGGTCGCGGCGAGCAGCAGGGCGGCGCTCGCGAACGGCTCCCTGCTCGTGGAGTTCTCGTTGACCCAGAGGGTGGAGTAGCCGAGTTCCTCCAGCTCGGCGGCCGCCTCGCGGACGACCGGCGCAGGCGCCCTGCCGAACAGGGGATACCACACGCCGATCCGACCGTTGTCCATCACTGTCGCGACCTCTCGGGTAGGCTGTTCGATCGAGATGGAACATTACACGAGTGTTCGACAGCCGTCGAACAGAGGACGCCAGCTGACCCACGGCTCCCCCATGGAGGCCTCGTTGCAGGCGGCGCTCGACGCGCTGGCCGACCCGATCAGGCGGTCCATCGTGCGCGAGCTGGCGGAGGTGCCCGACTGGTCGCTGGCCTGCGGCACGTTCAAGGAGCTGCCGGTCGCCAAGTCGACCCTGAGCCACCACTTCACGGTGCTGCGCAACGTCGGCCTGCTCGAGCAGCGCGACGAGGGCGCCAGGCGGCTCAACCGGCTGCGCCGCGAGGAGTTCGACACCCGCTTCCCCGGCCTGCTCGCCCTGGTCCTGTCCGAGCACTGACCGTTTTCCTGACTCCCCTCCCCACCCGACCCCGTCCCGCCCGAACACCCACCACCTCCCCGGCCCGCCCGACCCGGTCCCGCCCGAACGCTGACCACCTTCCCGACCCCCACCCGTTCGAGCGCAGACCGGCAGGCGCAGACCGGCAGGCGCAGATGAGACCGATGAAGACGCGGCCGACGAAAGCCGGCTGGCGAAGACGGGGGCCGGCGAAAGGCGAGGCCCACGGATACAAGGCCGGCAGAGAACGAGACCGGCGCCAACGAGATCGGCGGAGACAAGGCCGATGAAGGAGCGAGCTCTCGATGCCACGTCGCCGGGAGACGCGAAGTCCTGCTGGAGTAGCGTGATCGACGGATGGTCACCGGTGACCACGGTGGCCTGTCGCGGGCGTGCCGTACAAGAGCGAGCGTGCCATAAGAGCGGGCGGGCCGTACAAGAGCGGGCGGGCCGTGCAAGAGGACGACGACCACGGGCAAGAGGACGACGAACGCGGGGGCGCGGTGAGCAGTGATCGGCCGGCGGCGCGGGTGGTGTGTCTCGATCGCGACGGCAGGGTGCTGCTGATGAACTGGTACGACCGGGTCAGCGGCGAGGCGATCTGGGAGCCTCCTGGAGGGGGGCTCGACCCTGGCGAGACGCCGCTGGAGGCGGCCAGACGCGAGCTGGCCGAGGAGACGGGCCTGCCGGGTGGCGCGGTTCAGGACAGGTGGGTCGCGGTGGATCGGGACTTCACGTGGCTGGGCGTTCGGTACGTGAAGGTCGAGCCGTTCTTCGTCGCCCGTTTCGACGAGGCGCGTCCCGGGGTGCGGCCGGGTGAGCTCACGGAGGAGGAGAGCGAGGCCTTCCTCGGCCACGGCTGGTTCAGCGCCGAGGAGCTGCGCTCACTGCCGGGCCGGCTCGATCCGCCGGAGCTGCCCGAGGTGATCAGGAGACTGAGCTGGTGACGTAGGCGGCGACCTGGTCGGCGTCGTGGAAGTCGGCGGTGCGCCCGTCGTCGTGTTCGACGTGGAACCCGCCGTCCACACTGATCTTCAGCGGGCCCGCGATGAGCACGGGCCCGCCGTGTTCAGGTGGGTCGTACCTGTTCTGCAGGAGCGTCAGCCGGAGGTGTCTGACCAGGAGCGCGCGTCTGCCGGCCTCGGCGAGCCGGTCCTGCACCCATCCCAGCTGCTGGATCTGTTCTTCTTCCACCCGTTGGGTGTAGATGGCACCCATAAGCACCACACATCCTTAGATCGGGGAGATTCCGCGGTCCGTGACCCCAGCCTGCATTCAAGTGACTACTCTAGGTATGGATTCCGGTCGCACACCTGGGGTGTGTGAACGCCGGCCCGCTTTTGTAGAACCTCTGTAGAACCGGAGCCCCCGATGCCTGCTGCACGCGAGCTCGATCCGAGCTCCAGCCCGCTGGCGTTCTTCGGCTCGGAGCTGAGGGAGTTCCGCACGCGTGCGGGCCTCTCCCAGGAGCAGTTGGCCGAGCGGTTGAGCTATTCGCTGTCCCTGGTCTGCGCGATCGAGCTGGCCAGGCGCACGCCGTCCCGTGACTTCGCCGAGCGCGCCGACGCGGTGCTCGAGACCGGCGGGTCGCTGCTGAGACTGTGGCCTCTGGTACGGCAGGCGGCCTACCCCGCCTGGTTCCGTCCGTGGCTGGAGATCGAGCAGACGGCGCGCACGTTGCAGACGTGGCAGCCGTTGCTGATCCCCGGCCTGCTGCAGACGGAGGACTACGCGCGGGAGATCTTCCGCAGGGAGCCCGCCGCCACGGCGGAGCAGGCGGAGGAGGCGGTGTCGGCGCGCATGACCAGGCAGGCGGTCCTGCACCGGCCCGATCCGCCGATGTACTGGGTGGTGCTGGACGAGTGGGTGGTCCGCAGGCCGGTCGGCTCGGCGGCGACGATGCGCGGGCAGGTGCGCGCGCTGCTGGAGTCGGCCGAGTTGCCCAACGTCACCGTGCAGGTCGTCCCTGTCGACGCCCAGGCGGTGCCGGGGTTGACCGGTGCCTTCGTCATCGCGAAGGTTCCCGGCGAGCCGGATCTCGTCTATCTGGAATCGGCGGGCGAGGGGTATGTCACCGATCGTCCCGTGGACGTCGAGTCCATCGCCCGCAGATATGACGTGATCAGGTCACTCGCCTTACCGGTTCACGCAAGTCTAAATTTGCTGTCGAAAGTGGAGGAGAGCATATGAATGACCTCACATGGCGTAAGGCCCGCCGTAGCGGTGGCAATGGCGGGGACTGCGTCGAAGTAGCCGTCCTCGACACGCCCGGGGACGGCGCCGCTCACAAGCCCGGCCAGGACAGGCTCTTCGTCCTGCGTGACTCCAAGGACCCCGACGGACCGAGACTGTTCTTCACCGAGGCCGAGTGGGAGGCTTTCCGGCTCGGCATGAAGGACGGCGAATTCGACGACCTGGCCTGATCCGGCGCCTGGTCCCTACCGCACACCCGGGCTCGCGGAGGCGTGCCGCGTGCCCGGCTCAGATCACTTCTGGCCGATCCCAGGGTGATCCGACCTCAGAACCCCTTGCTCGCCGCCTCGAGCGCAGGCTCGGCGGGCGTGTCGGGCCACGGCCGCGCGAGCGCGCCGGGTGGCCGACGCCCGCCTCCGCCGCCATGACGCCCGCCGGCCCGCGGAGCGGAGCCCCGAGGCACGCGGGCCCACCGGGCGGGCGGAGCCGCCGCGGCCCGCGGACCCACCGAGCGGGCACAGGCACACCGGCCCGCCGAGCGGAGCCCCCGGCACACCGGCCCGCCGAGCGGGCACAGGCACGCGGCCGTTACGCGTCGCACCCGCCCGGAGCGGCCGACCTCATGCCCTGCTGCCGCGCGCCGGCAGCGACCTGGCGGGTAGCGCGCGGGGAGCCGTGGCGGGCAGCGGCGTGTCCCGGGGCGGCAGCTGCCGCGCCGGCAGCGACCTCGCGGGCAGCGAGCGGGCAGGCAGGGTGCGAGCAGGCAGGGCCGGTCGCTCAGGCATCAGGCTCACGCGATCACCTCGTTGTGCGCGGTCGACATCAGGGCGCGCAGCAGCGGACCGCAGGCCCGCTCGTGCTCCGCCTCCACCGGCAGCCCTTGGGCCACCCTGGCATGGTAGAGCTCGCGTTCGAGCTCGTCGGTGTAGAGCTGCGCGGTCAGGCCGACGACCACGGTCACGCCGGTGCCGCCGCGCGGGATGACGGCGACGGCGTGGGTGCGCAGCCAGCTCTCGTCGGCTCCGCCGTACCAGCCGCACTTGACGGCCGCGTCGGGTACGGCCAGGGCCTCCCGCACGCCGAACGCCTGCCGCCCGGGCACCTCCCGCATCCACGACAGCACCTCGGCGGCCACGGGGTCGCCGGCGAGGGCGGCCTGGGCGAGGGCGGTGTAGGCGGTGGCGACCTCGGCGGCGGCGACCTCGACCGAGCCGAAGCGGGACGGGTCGCCGTTGCCCTGGGTCCAGGCCGCTCCCGTGCGCCGGTGGATCTCGGACAGGATCACCGCGGGCCCGACGGCCAGCCAGAGCGCCCTGGTGTCGCTGTTGGAGGAGGTCACGACGGCGGGCTCGGCGTGGGCGCGCCAGAACCCCTGGTCGGTGACGTGTGCCGCGGCGGCCCAGCAGTACAGGGGTTTGAGCAGCGAGGCGCAGCGGAGCCGTTCGAGGCCGTGGGTGAGCGTGATGGTGCGCGAGGGCACCGTGGCGGCGGGCCCGCTCACTCCCCTGGTGATCGCGGCGGCCTGTGCGCTCGCGCCCGGGCGCAGGTCACGCAGGGCCGCGGCGAAGCTCGTGCTCATCGGCCGATGTTACAACGGCCGTCCCCGTGACACGGCCGCCTCCGGGGCCACCTGGATCCAGGCGCCCGCGCGGATGCCGGCAAGCGCCCCGGAGTGGCCCCGAGGCCGAGGGGGTCAGCCGGACAGGGACCGGTCCGCGGGGCCGTCGTAGTGGTCGGGGCCCTGCATCGACAGGTCCAGCGGCTGCACCATGGGCGAGTTGGCCGAGGCGCGCCAGCCCTTCTCGCGCGTCGTCTCCTCGATGGAGTGCGCGCAGAGCGACAGCGACCTGCACACGATGAACAGCGCCTTCAGCTGGAGCGGCTCGTAGCCCATGTCCAGGCCGATGCATCCCATCGCGCCGGGTCCGTTGATCCAGATCCGCCGGCCGAAGACGTCCTCGGTGGCGTCCTCCATCGCGCGGGCGATCGCGACGTACCTGCCGGTGACGCCCAGGGAGTCCGACAGCTCCATGAGCCTGACGGTGCGCGGGTCGCGGATGTGCTGGGCGTGGTGGAAGCCGGGCATCCGCTCTCGCCGTTCCCGCATCTCAGCGACGATCTTGGCGGCGGCCTCGCGGTCGCTCAGCCCGTCCTGCTCGGCTCTGGCCGCCACGCCGAGGAACATCTCGGCAGGACGGTCAGCGGTGCCGTGCAGGCGGCCGATGCCGGCGACGCCCGCGGCGACGGCGGCGTTGAGCTCGGCGCCGCCCGCGGTGGCGAACCGGACGGTGGCGGAGGAGGGCGACATGGCGTGCTCGGCCATGTTGACCATGATCGCCTCGGTCATCCTGCCGACCTCGGGCGTGGGCAGCTCGCCCTTCAGCACCAGGTGGAAGTGCTCACCGAAGGAGATGGCGCCGGTCAGCTCGTTGACGTCGTAGCCGCGGATGACGATGCGGTCCTTGCTCTTCCATGCGATGGCCGTCTCCCAGGCGAACGGCTTCTTCATCGGGCGATCCTTTCGGGAAAGTACACGCACGCCGGGTCGATCTCCTCGCGCAGCAGGCGAAGCTCCTCGGGGTCCGGCGGCAGGACGGTCTCCAGCACGTCGGCGAACGCGGGCGCGAAACCCGTGTTGTCCAGGACGGCCTGCCGGGTGGCGCCCGGCATGAGCGCGGTGACGGTGAGGGCGCAGTCCTCGGCCTCCATGACGCACAGGTCGGTGACGACCTTCACGCGCAGCGGCCCGAGGCCCGCCTTGGCCCGTTCGCCGGGCCCGCCGAGGAAGCCGGGGCTGGTGACGTAGCCGCAGCGGGCGGGGAATCGGCGCCGCTCGTGGTCGGTGAGGATGACCACCTGCGAGCAGTGGCTGGCGATGTCGTTGGCGCCGCCGCTGCCGGGCAGGCGTTTGCCCGCGACGGTGGTCGAGTTGATGTTGGCGTACTGGTCGATCTCGGCGCCGCCGAGGAACCCGGTGCGCACGAGCCCGCGCTGCACGAGCCCGCCGAGCGCCTCGAACAGCGAGCCGTGGCGGGCGGCGCCGTGCATGAGCCTGGGGTCGACGACCGAGACGGGGGTGGGCACGACCTTGGGGAAGACCACGCCCGATTCGATCACCAGCTTGGCGCCGGGGGCGTGGGTCCGCTGCGCGAGCGTGGCGGCCAGCAGTGGGAGCCCGGTGCCGACGATCACGAGGTCGCCGTCGCGGATCTGCCGCGCTCCCTCGGCGACGAGCAGTTCTCTGGGAAGGGCGGTCACACCAGGCTCCTCATCCGGTCGGCCAGTGCCCCGCGGAGCCTTCCGTCGGCGTCCCTGGTGGCGAGGTACTCCTCGAAGGAGGCGCCGAGGTTGTCCGCGATCCACTCGCGCAGCGCCTCGTCACCGGCACGGCCGAGGCCCTGGTACTCCTTGATCTCCGCTTCGGCGAAGTCGTAGGCGCGGTAGACGGAGGTGGGGAAGGCGCCGAAGGGCTGCTCGACGACCGCCGTCACGTACGCCTCGGGGATCGTCACCTGCTCGGGGCGGTCGGAGAAGGACCCCGCGGGCAGCACCTGCTCGGCGGAGACGATCGTGACCCGGGCCGCGCGCACCATGTCGACCTCGTGCGAGGTCACCCCTTCGATCACGACGTTCCCCGCCGTGTCGGCCCGGTTGGCGTGGATGAGCGCCACGTCGGGGGCCAGCGCCCTGACCAGTACCAGCGGCCGGCCGCCGAACGGGTCCACCGACTCGACGGCGACGCCCGCGGCGACCATGTCGGCCAGCAGGTCGGTGCCGAGCAGGCTTCTGGTCGGCAGGTACGGCAGGCCGAGCGCCGCCGCGGCGAACCTGCTGGCCATGGCCAGGTGGGAGTGGTCGCCCACCGTCACCTCGCCGCGCTCGACCGCCCGCCGCCAGGCGAACAGCGTGCCGTATCGCTCCAGGTTGCCGGTGCCCTGCTCGGTGCGCACCACGAGCCGGGCGGCCACCAGCATGTCCAGCGGGAGCGACAGGTTGCACCCCACGACGGTCAGGCCGCCGACGCGCTGCCTGATGACCTCGTGGACCAGGGCCATGGGGCAGCGGTTGATGTTCTGGCCGCCCATCCCGACGGTGGCGCCGGAGGTCACGAACCGCCCGACCGCCTCGGCGGCGGTCAGTAGCTTATGCACGCCGACCGCCACTCGGTGTAGAAGTCCCAGACCTGCGGCGAGCACTCGGGCGGGCCGAACTGCGACAGTTTGGCGCCCATGTGCGGCAGGTGCGCGTAGGCGCCCACACCGGGCCTGTTGACGTGGAGCATGCCGGCCTCGAAGCGCTCGAGGGCCTCGAAGATGGTGGCCGGGTCCTGGGTGAAGATCGTGCCGCTCATGCCGTACTTCACCGAGTTGGAGATGCGCATGGCGTCGTCGAAGCCGTCGCAGTCGATCACCGAGAGCACCGGGCCGAAGATCTCCTCCTGGGCGATCTCGCTGTCCCATGGCACGTCGCGCAGCACGGTGGGCTGGACGAACCAGCCGTTGCCTGGGGCGCGCCCGCCGCCGGTGGCCACCTTGGCGCCCGCCTCCTGGGCGGTCTTGATCGCCTCCAGGCAGGCGTGCATGCGCGCCTCGTTGACGACGGGTCCGACGGCGGCCGTCTCGTCGGCGCCGGCTCCGACGCGCAGCGCGCCGACCTGCTCGACCAGCCGCGCGAGGAACTCCTCCTTCACCGCGACGTCCACGACGACCCTGGAGGTGGCGCTGCAGCGCTGCCCCGACTGGCCGAACGCGCCGAACACTGTGGCCTTGACCGCCTTGTCCAGGTCGGCATCCTTCAGTACGAGGACCGCGTTCTTGCCGCCGAGCTCCAGCTGGGTGCGCAGCAGGCGGGGCGCGCCGGCCTGGTGGATGGCCAGGCCCACGGGCAGCGATCCGGTGAAGCTGATGCCGGCCACGCCCTCGTGCGCGACCAGCGCCTCGCCCGCGGCGATGTCCCCCTGGACCAGGTTCAGCACGCCCGCGGGCACCCCGGCGTCGGCGAAGACCTCGGTGAGCAGGGCCGCGGTGAGCGGCGTGAACGGCGAGGGCTTGAAGACCGCGGCGCATCCGGCGAGGAGCGCGGGCGCGATCTTCCACATCGGGATGGCCAGCGGGAAGTTCCACGGCGTGATGAGCCCGACGACGCCGATCGGCGCGCGGAAGGTGTAGGAGAACGTGCGCGGCTCCTCGGCGGGCAGCGTCTCGCCCTTGAGCCTGCGCCCCTCCCCGGCGGTGAAGTCGAGGATGGCCAGCGCGCGCCTGACCTCGCCGCGCGCCTCCTTCATCAGCTTGCCCTGCTCGCGGGTGATCGCCTGGGCGAAGTCCTCGGCCCTGTCCTCCAGCAGGCGCTCGGCGGCCCGCAGGTGTTCGGCGCGCCTGATCGGGCCGAGCGCCTTCCACGCGGGCATCGCCGCGGTGGCGGCCTCGACCGCCAGCTCCACGTCCGCCCCGCCAGACTCGGCGAAGTCGCCGAGTTGGTCGGAGAGGTCGCCGGGGTTGAGGTTCGGCCGGGTCTGCCCGCTCTCGGGGGCACGCCATTCGCCTCCGATGTGGTTGAGCAGGTATCGACTCCCCATCGGGTTCCTTTCATCTCTCTCAGTCTTCTTCTCGTACGGCAAAGCCTCACGTCCCACCACGATTCGGACAAGTGGGATAAAACCGATGCCCCTCATAGAGAGGCGTTATACGGCTCGCCCTATAGCGCCGATAGACAAATGCGCATTGGCCATCCCGAATCACTGCACTAGACATTCGAGAAAGCCCGGCCTTGTAGGAGTTCACCCCGAATTCACCCGGGGGCCGACGCCGAGATACCCGACGAAGGCCATCATTCGGTGCGAAAAGGGCTGAGAAGGGTGGAAATCATGACTAATCTCCGTTCGGGAGTGGTGGCGGTCGCGTCCGCGCTGGCGCTGACCGCGTGCGGGTCCGGCTCGGGCGACTACGACTGGCAGGCCGCGCCGGACACCAGCAAGATCGCCGAGCAGGGCAAGGACCTGCCGACCTACGGCCTGGCCCCCGACTGGGCCAACTACGGCGAGGTGGTCAAGGCCTTCTGCGCCAAGCACAACGGCAGCTGCGCGCACAAGGACACCGACATGTCCTCGTCGGAGGAGATCGTCAAGTTCGACGCGGAGAAGGACAACCCGGTGGGCACGGCCAGCGACATCGGCCTGATGTGGGGCCCGATCGCCGAGGCCAAGGGCGTCGTGCCCGAGTACCTGCCGCCCTCGGCGGGCAAGCTCAAGGACTGGCAGAAGGGCAGGGGCGGCTGGGTGGCGACGTTCGTCGGCGCGCCCGCGTTCGTCGTCAACACCGACAAGGTGACCAACCCGCCGCGGAGCTGGGCCGACCTGCTCAAGCCCGAGTACCAGGGCCAGGTGGCCATCAAGAACCCGACCTCGTCGGGCACCGGGCAGGCCATGGTCGTGGCCGCCGCGATCGCCAACGGCGGCTCGGTGGACAACCTGGCACCCGCCTACGACTACTTCAGGAAGCTCACCGACGCCGGCAACATCAGCGCGGTCAAGATGAGCGAGGAGACCCTGGAGAAGGGCGAGGCGCCGATCCAGATCAACTACGACTTCAACGGCCTGGCCCAGCAGGCGGCGCTGAAGGCGAAGAACGTCGACGTCGAGGTGATCATCCCGAGCGACGGCTCGGTCTGGTCGCCATCCGGACTCATGATCAACAAGTACAACACCGGCAAGGGCGACTTCCTCAAGGCCTTCCTCGACTACGTGCTGTCCGACGAGGCGCAGACCATGTTCGCCAAGTTCGGCGCGCGGCCCGTCAGGGCGCTCAACGGTGATCTCCAACTGCCCGCCGACGCGAAGGCCAACTGGCTGCCCGAGTCGGCCTACGCCCCCGTCAAGGAGATCAAGATCACCCAGGTGAATCCCGAAAGCATCGTCGCCGACTGGGAGTCGAAGGTTCTCGCGTGACTGTGGGACAAGACGTGACTGTGGGACCACATGTGACCGCAGGGCAGGACGTGACTGCGGGCTCACATGTGACCGCGGGGCAAGACGCGACTGCGGGCCCACATGTGACCGCGGGGCAAGATGCGACTGCGGGGCAGGAAACATCCGCCGCGGTGACAACATTGCCCACCCCGGGTGAGGAATCTTCCCCCACGCGGCTCGGGGGAAGATTCTCCACCCGCGGATTTCTCCCCCAATGGGGTCCCGCGCTGCCCCTGCTGGCGTTCACGTTCGCGCTGCTCGTGCTGCCCGCGCTGCGCCTGGTGCACGACACCTTCGCGCTGCGCGGCGGCGGCTACGGACTCGACAACATCGTCAAGGTGATCGAGAGCCCCCTGGACCTGCGGGCCATCGGCGGCTCGCTGGCGCTCGGGTTCGTCCAGGCGACGCTGGCCACCGCGCTCGGCGCCCCGGCCGCGTGGCTGATCACCAGGATGCGGCTGGGCGGCAAGGCGTTCTGGCTCTCGCTCATGAACGTGGCCTCGAACTTCGCCGGGATCGGGCTGGCGTTCGGCTTCGTGGCGCTGATCGGCGCCACCGGGATGCTCACGCTGCTGCTCGGGATCTCCTTCCCCTCGGTCGGCTCCTTCAGCGGGATGAACATCGTCTACCTGTACTTCAACATCCCGATGTTCGTGCTGCTCACCCTGCCCGCGCTGAGCGTGCTGAAGGACGACTGGCAGGAGGCCGCCGAGGTCTGCCACGCCACCCGATGGCAGTTCTGGCGCCACGTCGGCCTCCCCGTGCTCGCGCCGTTCGTGACCGCGGGGTGGCTGCTGATCTTCACCTGGACGATCGGCGTCTACGCCGTGGCCTACGCGCTGGCCGCCTCGCCCGGATCGCAGAAGCTGATCACCCTGCAGATCGGCACCACGCTGGAGTCGTCGGTGTTCGGCTTCGAGCGGGCCGCGGTGCTGTCGGTGCTGCTCATGGTGCTGGCCATCGGCGCCACCGCCATATACCGGCTGTCGCTGCGACGCGCTGCGAGGTGGCTGTGACCCGCCGGATCTTCCTGACGCTGCTCGGCGCCTACTTCGCGCTGCCGCTGCTGGCCGCGCTGCTCTACTCCCTGGCCACCCGCTGGACCGACACCCCTCTGCCCGACGGCTACACGCTCGCCCACTGGGCCAAGCTCTTCACCAGGGCCGAGGTCGCCGGGGCGCTCGGCCGGTCGTTGTTGCTTTCGGCGGTCGTCGTGGCCGTCGACATCCTGCTGGTGGTGCCGGCGGCGTACTGGTCGGTGGTGCGCAACCCGCGCATCGGCTCGGTCATCCAGACGATCGCGGTGATCCCCTTCGCGATCCCCTGGGTGGTGGTCGGTGCGGGCATCCAGCTCGTCACCGCCTCCGTCGCGCCCCAGCTGTTCCACACCTTCTGGCTGCTGGCCGCCGCGACGGCGGCGATCTCCTTCCCCTTCATGTACTGGGCGGTGGAGAGCGCGCTGCTGGCGGCCGGGGCCGTCGAGCTGAGCGAGGCGGCGGCCACCTGCGGGGCGAGCCCTGCGCAGACGCTCGTCAGAGTCGTCCTGCCCGCCGTCAGGGGCGGGGTGGTCTCCGGGTCGCTGCTGGTCGTGGCCACCGCCATGAACGAGTTCGCGCTGGCCAAGATCCTGGTCGGGGTGAGCTACGAGACGCTGCCGCTGTGGTCGGCGCGCCAGTTCGTCTCGCGCACGCTCAGCGACCCCAACGCCCTGGCCGTCGTCACCGTCTTCACCTTCGGCTTCCTGTTCGCCCTGTCGGCTCTGGTCGTCCGGCTGGGCAGGGGCCGCGTCACCACCATCGGAAGGACCCTGCGTTGAGTCACGTCGTGCTCGAGGGCATCACCAAGCGCTATGCGGGACACACCGCGCTGAACGGCGTGAGCGTCAGCGTCGAGCAGGGCGAGCTGCTGGCGCTGCTCGGGCCGTCCGGGTGCGGCAAGACGACGCTGCTGCGCTGTGTGGCCGGGCTGACCACCTTCGACGGCGGTCGGCTGCGGATCGGCGGCACGGACATGACCGGCGTGCCCGCCCGCAAGCGGCCCATCGGCATGGTCTTCCAGTCCTACGCGCTGTTCCCCAACCTCACCGTGCGGGGCAACATCGCCTTCCCGCTGACCGTGCGGAAGGAGCGGAACGTCCAGCAGCGGGTGGAGGAGATGCTGGAGCTGGTCGGCCTCACCGAGCAGGGCGACCGGTTGCCCAACCAGCTGTCGGGCGGCCAGCAGCAGCGCGTCGCGCTGGCCCGCGCCCTGTCGCCACGCCCCCAGGTGCTCCTGCTCGACGAGCCGCTGTCGGCGCTGGACGCCCAGGTACGCCACCGGCTGCGTGACGAGGTGCGACGCATCCAGCACCAGGTCGGGATCACCACCGTCTTCGTCACCCACGACCAGGCCGAGGCGCTGGCCATCTCCGACCGGGTCGCGGTGATGAACCACGGCGAGATCGAGCAGTGCGCGCCGCCCGCCGAGATCTACAGCTCACCCTCGACGAGGTTCGCCGCAGGCTTCGTCGGCAACAGGAACGCGCTGGAGCTGGAGGCGGTGAACGGCAGGGTTTTCGACGTCCCCGCCCCCTCCTCCCGTGTGCTGTGCATGTTCCGCCCCGAGGACGTGTCGCTGGCGGCCGAGGGGACGCCGGCGACGGTCGACGTCAGCGTCTTCCTCGGCGCCACCACGCGGCTCTACCTACGGGCCGAGGTCCACGGGCAGCCGGTGACGGTCTTCGCCGACCTGCCCTCGCGGGCCGCCGCGGCCGTCTCGCCGGGGGACGAGGTGCGTTTCAGGGTCGACCCCGACCACGTGCAGGTCTTCCCCCAGACCGCTCAGAACCCGTAGCGCGTCCACACCACCGCGAGACCCGACAGGGGCAGCGCCGCGACGGCGAGCCAGCCCGCCACCCGCCAACGCCTGGCCAGGCCAGGCGAGGAGAGCACGGCGGCCACCGTACCGGCGGCCGTGAAGGCGAGACCGGCGCGCAGCGCCTCCACCACCGGGGACGGCGAGGACGGCACCGCCTCGCCGAAGCCCCTGATGGCCAGCAGCACCGCCGCCGCCGTCAGGGCCACGCGGCGGGCAGGGGCCACGGCGGCGCGGGTAAGCAGGGGCACCGCCGCGGCCAGCGCCACGATCGTCACCACCAGGTAGGCACCGAGCGTCGGATACAGGCACGGCCAGTCACCGCAGCGGGTGGCGGTCCTGGTGGCGCTGATGCCCACCCACCACAGCGCCCCGAGACTCCCGTAGATCGCCGCGACCCGCCCCAAGAGCCTCCCCATGCTCCTATTGTGTGCGATCAGCGGTGCGGTCGAACGCCCCCGCAGGTGAAACGGTCACTCCCGCCCCATGGCCCGCAGCGCCATGGCCCGGTTGGCGTAGAGGTCGGGGTGCGGGTCCAGCTCGATCGCCCGGTCCAGGTCGGCGACCGCGCCCTCCAGGTCGCCGCGCTCGTAGCGCAGCGCGCCCCTGCCCGCCCACGCCGCCGCCAGGCCCGGCGCGGCGGCCAGAGCGGCCTCCAGCGCCCGCGCCGCCTCCTCGTGGCGCCCCGCCGTGGTCTCCAGCTGGCCCAGCACCGTCAGCAGGTGCGGGTTCCCCGGCGCGACCGCCAGCCCCGCCCGGACGTCGGCCATCGCCTCGATGTCCCGTCCGAGACCCGCCAGCAGGCCCGCGCGGTTGATGGCGGCGTCGACGTAGCGGGGATCCAGCTCCATGACATGCGCCAGGTCGGCCAGCGCCGCCTCCTCCTCGCCGAGCGCGACCCGCACCTCGGCCCTGTTGTAGTACGCCTCGGGCAACGGCGGGCTCAGCGCGATCGCGCTGTCGTAGTCGGCCAGCGCCTCGGCGTGGCGGCCGAGCGAGAACCACAGGTTGCCGCGATCGAGGTAGTAGTCGGGAAAGGCCGGGTCGATGGCGATAGCGGCGGCGTAGTCCTCCAGCGCCTCCTTGGTGTGGCCGAGCACCGCCATGAGCTGCGCTCTGTTGGCCAGCAGCACCATCCGGTGCACGGGGTGACGATCCGGCGGCAGCTCGCGCGCCGCCAGCTCGATGGCCGACTCCACCAGCTCGAGCGCACTCTCGGGGCGCCCTTCGCGCAGCTCGATCAGCGCCAGCCCGTTACGGTCGAAGCCCAGCTTGAAGGCCCGGTCGGGCACCAGGGCGGAGATCGCGATGGCCTGGTTGATCCAGCCCCTGGCCCTGCCGAGGTCGCGCCGCGCCGGGTCGGGGTGGCGGGCGTCGAGC
This sequence comes from Nonomuraea sp. NPDC004354, assembly GCF_053602555.1. NCBI lineage: Bacteria > Bacillati > Actinomycetota > Actinomycetes > Streptosporangiales > Streptosporangiaceae > Nonomuraea > Nonomuraea sp. NPDC004354. The sequence goes on from NZ_JBSGDV010000004.1 coordinate 85,156, forward strand.
ATCGCGGTGCCGTACGCCGCGGCGGCGTGCATGGCGGGATCCTGGCTGCTCCTGCGCACCCGCTCCCAGATGTCCCTGGCCTCCTCCTGGCGGCCGAGACCGCCGAGCGCGGTGGCCGTCCGCTGCGCGAAGCGCCACCAGGGAGGGCCGCCCGGCTCGGTCATGGCCATCCCCCGCCGGCCCAGCTCGACGACCGCGTGCAGGAAGCCTTCGCGGACGCAGTGGTCGACCAGCTCCCAGAGCTCGGCGGTGCTCCTGCCGTCCTCGGCGGGCGCGGGCCCCTCGTCGTGGAGCTCCAGGCGCAGGCGCGCTGCCGGGATGCGGCGGGCCATCACCTCCAGCAGCTCGACGTCGGTCGGGTCGGCCTCCGCGACGTTGTGGACCACCAGCGCGCTCCCGGCGGGCACCGCGGCCGCGACGAACTCGGCCAGCCCGTTGGCCAGGCGTAACGTACGGCGGGGCGCGGGCACCAGGATGCGCTCGTCGTCGGGCAGGTCCGCGTCGATGGTGACCCGCCTGGCGGGCACCAGCGGGCGCAGCGCCGGGACCGCCGCCCTGATCTCGATGTCGTGGGCGGACACGAGATCAGGGGAACGTTCCAATGCGCCCGGTACCAGCCGGGTGAGCAGTGCCGCGGCCACGGTGTAGGGGCCGTGGGGTCGCCGGTGCGCGTCGATCGGCGGCATCAGCGGCGGCGTCGACTCCCCGCTGGACGGAGGCGCATCACGTCGGGTCACCCCTTGTGGATGACGGAGGCTGTGCCGGTGAGCCGGGCGGTACCCGGTTTCCGGACGACGATCCTCTTCATGCGTCCTCCCCTGTTCGGTAAAGACACATGTAGTTGAGATGTCGACAAACTTCAAGACCTATAAGAAAGCAGTCTGATTTACCGCACAACACCGATATCTGGCGCCTCTTCGACCTCAGCTTCCCTGGCGGGGGCGGGCCGCAATGCGCACAAACACCGTCCGCTGAGCGGAAATGTCAGGCATCCCGCTTCCGCCGACAACTCCTGCCGGGCCCTGACGATCCCGGTCGCGTGCTCGATCAACCGCTCGATGCCGGGCTCGCCGCCGCCCTTGCGCGCCAGCGAGCACCAGGGCTCCGCGTCCGGATCGCGCTCGGCCGCCCTGATCCAGCACTCCCTGACCTGATCGAGGTTGACGGGGGCCGCCGGCCGGGCGGGCTCCGGCTCCGGGGCGCGCAGCGACGCCAGCGCCTCCGCCGCCTGCTTGGCCGCCCTGAGCAGGCTCTCGTCGGCCTCCGGCGCCTGCGGCCCCGGCGCGGGCGGATCGCCCACCACGACGGGCTCCCCCTTCGACGGTATGGCCAGCAGCATCGCCGCCGCCATGAACGGGCCGCCCACCACCACGCTCAGCCCGACCGGCTCGTCGCACAGCAGCGCGATGACCGCCACCCACAGCGGCTGCGACGACAGCAGGATGGCGCTCGGCACCGCGTGCAGATGGCGCTGGCCGAAGGAACGTGCCAGGAAGCCGAGCGCGCACGACACGATCGCCAGGTGCGCGAGCTTGAGCCAGCCGTACGGCCCCGGCGGCGCCTCCAGCCCGTCGGGAACGGCCGCCACCCCGTTGAGCAGCCCGATTGTGAGCAGCTGGATGACCGTGATGGCGTAGGCGTTGTAGTTGGACCTGGAGAAGTTGGCGAGCACGAGAGTGTGACAGGCGTACAGCGCGGCCGCGCACAGCGTGAGACCCAGCGCCACCGGGGCGAACCGCACCCCGTCGCCCTTCATCACCGCGAAGATCGTCACGCCGACGAGGGCGAGCGCCACGCCGTACCAGATGCGCCGCGGCACCCTGACGCGGAAGAGGACCAGCGCGAGCACCGGCGTCATCACGACGTTGCAGCCGACGGCGAATCCCGACACCGCCGAGGAGAGGTCGTTCAGCGCGAAGGCCTGCATGGTCTGGCCGACCCCGAACATGACCCCCAGCACGATCCCCCGCGACCAGGTGCCCTTCGCCAGGCGGGCCAGGCACCTGGGCCTGATGAGCCACAGCACGACGGCGGCGATCGTGTAGCGCTCCGCGAGAAGGTCTGTCACCGACATGTGCAAGGGCTCGTCGATGAGGCTCTTCATCAGCGGGAAGGCCGACCCCCAAGCGGCGCTGACGAACAACAGAAGCACGGCTCCCAGGAGGGGTCGGGGAGCGGGCACCACTGCCATGCAGTGCAGCATCTCATCACGGTTCGCGCGCGCAGACCCGTCGGCGGAGGCCAGAGGGGCTGCACTTACACGCAGGCGGAAGACCATACCTCGCGGGCTCCGCAATACTCCCCCGAGCGAACACGGCAAAATTCGCATTCACCTCAGACCCTTCCGCATCACCCGCCTCGTTTCGAGGTCGGTCCCGAACGTTCATGACCGCCCGCAGGAGGGTCGGCGAGCACTCAGACGGGGCCCGCCTCCCTCGTCGCCTCCCACCCGCCATCTCTCCCCCAGCCGGTCGACCTTCCGGCCGCCCGTCTCGATCGGCCGGACAGCTTCGTCGACCGGTCACGCCGTCCCGTCATCCGCCGTCCTGGTCCGCTCCCCTGGCCGCCTCACCCCAGCCGGCCGCCCTCTCCCCACCGGCCGTCGTCGCCGGCTGGGCGCCTCCCTGCCTGTGGGCTCTGCAGGCCGCGTATCCATGGCCGGTCGTCTCTCCGCTGCCCACGCGTCTTTCCGGGGCGGGGAGTCTGCGACAAAGCGCGGGCGGCTTGGGCGAGCTCGGCCGGCCGGGGCCGGTGAGGGTGGACCGGCCGTTGGAGCGCTGCGCCACTCCACCCGAGCACGGCGGTTTCGATGGCCACACGTCCCCGGTCACCGGCTCGCTCGAAACGCCGGCCGCCGGCTCGGCCCGGGTACCGGCCCGCTCGTGACCGGTCCGGCTCGCCCGGCCCTGGCGTACTGATTCCGGCCCGCCAGGCGCCACCCGGCCCGCTCGGGCTGCCCATGTCCGGGATCCGGCTCTCGTAGCCCGACCCGGCTCGCTCCCGCTGTCCGTGTCGTGGTTCCGGCTCTCTCGGGAGCGTCGGATCGGGCCGCCTTCAGGCTCCTGGTCATCGGACAGGGCCGGGTTGCGGCTTGTGGCCGCCGGAGCGGGCCGGGTTTCCGGCTACTCGGGAGCGTCGGATAGGGCCGGGCTCAGGCTTGTGGCCATGCGGCCCTGATCCGGTTTCCGCCGGGGTCTCAAGCGCCCCCGGTCACCTCGGCAGGCGGCGTGGAGGGGTACGGCGAGCCGCCCACGCCACCCGGCCCCCATGACGTCAGGCGACGGGCCGGGCGCCGCCGTTCACGGGGCCAGGACGGGCGCGAGGCTCTTCTCGCCGTAGATCACGATGTGCTCGCCCACCTGCCGCCTGGACAGTTCCGTCCAGCCCTGCCGTTCGTAGAGGGCGAGAGCCGCTCCCTGGCTCATGGTCGTGTCACCCCGCAGCCTGGAGAAGCCGAGCATCAGCGCCCGCTCCTCCAGCTCCGCCAGCATCCTCGCCCCGAACCCGCGCCGCTGGTGGTCGGGGTGCACGCGCAGCCTGCACACCTCCACGGTGTCCTCGCCGAGCGGGCGCAGGCCGCCCATCGCGACGACGCGGCCGTCGACCTCGCCGACGAGGAACTCCCCTCCGCACCCCAGGTAGACCTGGTGGATGCGGGGGAAGTCGTCGTCGTAGTAGACCCCGTCGCCCGGGACGATGCCGACCTGGGCCAAGCACACCTGGTGCAGGGAGTAGATCGCGTCGAGGTCGGACCAGCGGTATCGCCGGATGACCAGAGTCATGCCCTGTTTCCCCCGATTCCCATGAGCTCGTAGAACTCCTGGAGGGCCGGGAGGTCCGTGCCTCCGTTGGCCTCCACGGACCTGGCGAACTCGACGGCGGGCCGGAGGATGAAGTCGGTGCGGTACTCGGGCTTGAGCCGGCGTGCCGCGTCGATGGCGACCTCCAGCGCCTCGTCGATGTCGCCTTCGATGAGTCGGCACTGCGCCCTGTCGAGCCTGATCAGCGTCTGGTCGAGGATGTGGTCGGAGTATTTCTCCAGCGCCTGTTCCAGCACCATGTCGGCCTCGATCGTCTGCCCCAGCTTGGTGAGCACGTCGCCCTGGTAGAAGTAGAGCTGGCGCTCGGTGTAGCCGAAGGCGATGTCCTCCTGCTCGTGGGCCTTCATGTGGGTGAAGGCGTTGCGCGCCTTCTGCAGGGCGCGCTTGGCCTGGTCGACCACTTCCTTCTTGCCGTTGTTGCCGGCCAGCAGCGCGAGCGCGCGGGCCTCGACGACCGGAGCCATGGCCTGTGCGACGCAGGGGGTGGCCCCGGCCAGGTCGCGGCTCTTCTTGGCGAGGTTGAGCGCCTCGCGGGCGTCGCCGTAGTAGAGCGGCACCAGCGACTCCCGGGCGGTGATCCACGCGCGCAGCGCGCGGTCGCCCGTCTCGTCGGCGGCGGTGCGCCCGGTACGGAAGAAGGCCCTGGCCAGCCTGTGGTCGCCGATGTTGATCATGATCATGCCGCTCAGCCCGGACAGCTGGGCGGCCATCCTGCACAATCGCTCGGCCAGATCCGTCGGCTGGCGGCGCGACATGGCGGCGCGCACCGCGCTCAGCTCCAGCAGCACGTCGCACAGCAGCCGCAGCGGCGGTGTGCTGGTGTACTGCCGGCCGAAGCTGAGCGTGGCCTCCTCCCACTGGTCGAGCATCGCCGGCGAGACCGTGGCCATCACCAGCGTCTCGTCCATGCGCCGCCGGATGCCCTCCACGGCGCCGAGGATCTCGGCCGGCAGCTCGCCGATGGGGCCGGTGCTCGCCTTGTCCAAAAGGTTCAACAACGTCCTGCGCAGGACGTTCTCGTCTTCCTCCGCGGAGCCGCCGCCCGCCGTGCCGCCGCCGTCCCGGCTGAGCCACAGGTCGCGCGGCCTGGAGGGAAGCTCGGCCCTGTCGTCGTCGGCGCTGCCGGTGCTGCGCAGGCCCGGCATGCGGTGACCGTGACCGCAGATGCACGGGCCGTCGTAGCCGAGAGAGATCGGCTCGACGCGGTAGACGGTGCACAGGTAGTGCAGATACTCGGGTCCGGGCCGTTTCAGACCGCTCTCGTAGGCCGACAGCAGCGTCTCGCCGATGCCCGGCGCCGGCTTCTGGTCACGCTCGAACAGCGCGCGCACCTGTTCGATGACGTCGGCCAGCGCGATGCCATGGGCCAGGCGGTGCCCCTTGATCCTCGTCGTGCCGAACTGGGGACCACAGGTCTCATGGATCTCCTCGGCGATCTGAGCGCACGAGCGGCCGGTGGCCAGACCCTTCGCCCGGATCCGCCTGGCGATCTCCGTTTCCCTGTGCTGCCTGCCGGACATCCCGGCCCCTCTCTCTGAGCCGCAAGGCACCTGTACTGACGCAGAGTAGCGGGAGGGATGCACTCTGCCTCAAGAAAACTATGAACCATTAGTGACAGGAAGAAAATGGTCCCTTGAAGGTTACGGATAAGGATCGTCCTCCAGAGGACTGTTTCTTCCAACCCACGAGGGTCAAGGGCACTCCCGGAGGGGGGTCCGGGCTCGTTGACCCCTCCCATGGTCATGAGTCATCTTTCTCTCACCAGCAACGATTCGGCCAGAGGGAGGCGGAGAGGGTGGGCGACGACTTCGGGCACCTGGAGCGTTTGGTTTCCGAGCTCGATGCTCGCGGATTGCTCGCGAGGATGGTTCGGACGCACTCCGGACGCCTCTTCGTCAGGGTGATCAACCCGAACGCGACAAGTCTGGCCGAGAACGTCACCTGCCAGCCCTCCACTGGCGTGCCCGACTGGTACTACTGCTGGTCCTGGGGCGAACCCATGCACCAGGCCGACGATCCCGCGGGCGCGGCGACCAAGGTCGCGCGCGTGCTCGCCGCGGTAGGGGAGTGACCATGGCGGTGATCCGGGTGGGGCGCAGCCACCACGGCTCACCGTCCCGACCGCGGCCCCACGGGGCCGGCGGGGTGTCCGGTGCGGAGAGTCCGCCGTTCGCGGCGACTCTGGGCACCCCGCCGGTACCCGTGCACCTCCACCTGCGCGCGGGCGTGCGCCCGCACCACGATCTCGTACGGCACAGCGGCTCCCCCGAGGCGTGCCGTACGCGGAGAAGCGTCCTTCGGGTCCGCCCGCGGGACGGTCGGGGGATCCCTCCCGGAAACGGTCGGGACATGCTTCCGGGTGCGTGTCCCCTCCGAGTCGTCCGCCACCGGTTCGCCAGGCCCCGCCCCCCCGCGGCCCCGGGGCCCGGCGCACCCGTCTTCCCCGGCGTGATGTGACGGCGACCGGCTCGACCGGCAGTAATCTTTTGGGGCGTAGTTGGTCCGTAGATTGCCGGCCGAGCCGCTTCCGGAGGGGGATTCACCTCGTGTTCCTGCTTGCCACGCCGACACCGTCGCCGACGCAGACGCCGACGGCGTCGTTCGACCCTGCTTCAGTGGTCAACGACATCAGCAAGGCATGCGAGAGCGACACGATCTTCTGCCAGGGCCTTCGTGACTTCCTGCCTGGTGGGACGTGGGCTCCCATCCTCGCCAGCGTCATCACGATCGTCCTCATCCTCGTGCTCGCCGTGGTGGTGAGGAATCTCACCCACCGGCTCATCACGCGCGTCGTGAACCGGGCGACCGCCAGCGCCGCCATCACCGGTCGCCTGCGCAGGGGGCAGGCGACCGACGGCATCGACGCCCTGCTCAACGAGCGGCGCAAGCAGCGCGCCGAGACCATGGGCTCGGTCCTGCGCCACGTCGCCTCGATCGTCATCATGGGCACCGCGATCCTGACCGTGCTCGACCGGCTGACGATCCCCATCGCGCCGCTGCTGACCAGCGTCGGCATCCTGGGCATCGCCATCGGTTTCGGCGCCCAGGAGCTCGTCAAGGACTTCATCGCCGGCATGTTCATGCTGATGGAGGACCAGTACGGCGTCGGCGACGTCATCGACGCGGGCGCCGCCATCGGCACCGTCGAGGCGGTCACGCTGCGCGTCACCAGGCTGCGCGACGCCGACGGCCGCGTCTGGTACATCCGCAACGGCACCATCACCCGCGTCGGCAACGAGTCGCAGGGCTGGTCGCGCGCCTACGTCGATGTCCCGGTGGCCTACGACGCCGACGTCCCCGCCGTCCGCGACCTGCTCAAGCGGGTGGCCGACGAGCTGTGGGACGAGCCCGAGTACCGCGAGAGCGTGATCGTGGAGGAGCCGGCCGTCTACGGCATCGAGCAGATCTCCGACACTTCGGTCATCTTCCGCGTCTCGGCCAAGACGCTTCCGTCCAGGCAGGCCGAGGTGGCGCGCGAGCTCCGGATGCGCGTCAAGGCCGCGCTCGACGGGGCGGGAATCGCGCTGGCCGCGTGAGCGCTTACTTAGGAGAAACGTGGCCGGCAGACTGCCGCGCGTCTGTTCCGCAGCTGGGCGCCGTATCGGCAGTCCATCGGCCACGTTTCTCGTGAGTGTCGAAGGGAGCGGTCAACGTCCCTGACGTGACGGCGGGAGGCGAAGTCCCGCTGGAGAAGCGTGGGAGGACGGGCGGTCAGCGGTGACCGCGGTGGCCGTGATCGTGCATGCCGTAGAGAATGGATAGCCTGAGATCGTGACCGAGGGTTCGTTTTATGAGGCCGTGGGCGGCGAGGAGACCTTCCGCCGGCTGGTCCACCGCTTCTACGAGGGTGTCGCCGAGGACGCTCTGCTGCGCCCGCTCTACCCCGAGGAAGACCTCACCGCGGCCGAGGACCGGCTGCGCGGGTTCCTCGTCCAGTACTGGGGCGGTCCGAGGACCTACAGCGAGCAGCGCGGCCACCCCCGCCTGCGCATGCGGCACGTGCCGTTCGTCATCGGCGAGGCCGAGCGCGACGCGTGGCTCAAGCACATGCACGACGCCGTGCAGGAGCTGTCGCTGCCGGAGGAGCTGGAGAACCGCCTCTGGGACTATCTGGTGATGGCAGCGCAGAGCCTGGTGAACTCACCCGCATAACGGGCATGACACGCCCCATGGACATCCCCTGGTGGCGTGATGCCGTCGTCTACGAAATCTACGTACGCAGCTTCGCCGACGCCTCGGGAGACGGCGTCGGCGATCTGGTCGGGGTCAGGGAACGCCTGCCGTACCTCTCGGAGCTGGGCGTCGACGCGATCTGGCTGACCCCCTTCTATCCCTCCCCGATGGCCGACGGCGGGTACGACGTGGCGGACTACCGCGGCGTGGACCCGCTGTTCGGCACGCTGGCCGACTTCGAGGCCCTGGTGGCCGACGCGCACACCATGGGCATCAGGGTGCTGATCGACGTCGTCCCCAACCACAGCTCCTCGCTGCATCCGTGGTTCCAGGCCGCGCTGGCGGGCGAGGGACGCGACCGCTACATCTTCCGCGACCGGCCGAACAACTGGCAGTCCACCTTCGGCGGTCCCGCCTGGACGCAGGCGGCCGACGGCCAGTGGTACCTGCACCTGTTCGCGCCCCAGCAGCCCGACTTCAACTGGCGCAACCGCGAGGTGCACGAGGAGTTCCTCGACGTGCTGCGCTTCTGGCTGGACCGGGGCGTCGACGGGTTCCGCATCGACGTGGCGATGGGCCTGTACAAGGCGGAGGGGCTGCCCGACGTGGGCGACCAGTCGTTCACGTCGACCTCGCCGGTCTGGGGCAGGCCCGAGGTGCACGACGTCTACCGCGAGTGGCGCAAGCTGCTCGACTCCTACCCCGGCGAGCGGATGGCCGTCGGCGAGGTGTGGACCGACAGCGCCGCCGACCTGGCGCTCTACGTGCGGCCCGACGAACTGCACCAGAGCTTCAACTTCGCCTGGCTGCAGGCGCCGTGGTCGCCGACGGCGTTCAGGAAGGTCATCGACGACACCCTCGCGACCGTCCCGTTCGCGACGTGGGTGCTGTCCAACCACGATGTCGTACGGCACCGCACCCGTTACGACACCGCCGACCCCGGAACCGGACTCTCCAGGGCAAAGGCCGCATTGCTCGTCATGCTCGCGCTGCCCGGGTCGGCATATCTCTACCAGGGGGAAGAACTCGGCCTCCCCGAGGTGAAAGAAATTCCACCCGACGCGCGGCAGGACCCGATCTTCTTCCAGTCGGAAGGAAAGCTTCCGGGCCGCGACGGATGCCGGGTGCCGATCCCGTGGTCGGGCACCGCCTCGCCGTACGGGTTCTCGCCGGACGGGGTGGCCGCCTGGCTGCCCCAGCCGCAGACGTTCGGCGAACTGAGCGTCCAGGCGCAGACCGGCGACAGCGACTCGACGCTGGAGTTCTACCGCAGGGCCCTGGCCTGCCGCCGCGACCTGGCGCGGACGATCCCCTACGAGCTCGAATGGCTCGACGCCCCCGAAGGGGCGCTGTTCTTCACCCGCGGACAGCTCACCTGCGTGATCAACTGCGGCACCGACCCGGTACGGCTACCGCCACACGATCGCGTCATCCTGTCGAGCGCCACCCTCACCGGCGACATGCTGCCACCCGACACCGCGGCCTGGCTGCACACCACCTGACCGAAGAACGGCCGGCCCCCTCAGGCCGGCCACCGGCCGATCGCTGGAGGCTCGCCGCCAACCCGCCTGATGCCGCCAGAACCGAGATCCCGACGCCCCTCCAGGTCCCCCAGGGGGCGCGGCGCCCTCAGGTGAGGTGGCGTCCCTGAGCGGGAGCGCGGCGCCCCTCAGAAGAGGCGGCATCCCCCAGACCGAGCGTGGCGCTCCTGAGCAAGGTGCAGTGCGACGCCTCCCAGCTGGCGTAGCGTCCCCCAGCGGGGCGTGGCGCTCCTCGGATGAGGTGGCGCCCCCAGACCGGACATGGCGCTCCTGAGTAAGGTGCGGTGCGACGCCTTCCAGGTGGAGCGGCGTCCTTCAGGTGAGGTGTGACGCCCTTCCGCTCGGTGAACGACACACCTCAACGTGGCGAGTGCCGCCCCTCAGGGCGTGGTGAAACGCCGGAGATAGGCCAGCTCGTCCTGCCGCAACCGGCGCGGCGCCGCGTTCTCCACGTCGTAGGCGACGATCACCGACCGGGCCCGCACATACACCTCGTCCTCGTCCCGAATCTCGTAGTCGAGCGTGAACCGTACCGGCCTGATCTCCGTCACCCACGTCTCCACCAGCACCGGGTCGGCCCGGAACGACAGCGGACGCAGATAGTCGATCTCGTGCCTGGCCACCACCAGGCCGCTGAACGTCTCCCCGCCCTCCTTGTGCACGTCGATGGCCAGCATCCCGAACCGCGCGTCCTCCAGATAGTCGAGGAAACGGACGTTGTTCACATGCCCCTGCGAATCGATGTCCGCGAAACGGACTGTCCGGGGGAAGACGTGCTTGCTTGCGTGCGCGAGGGATCGTTCAACCACGCCCACACCGTATAGGTCCGCCGCTCATGCCCCGACATCGGGCGGCCGTACCCCGGCCACCGGATCGAGCCGCCTGATCAGCACCACCGCCGCCTCGATCACCTGCCGCGCCTCCTCCTCGGTGTCACAGATCGCCACCTCCCTCGCCGCCTCCCCGATCACCGAGGTCAGCACCGCGACCGTGAGCCTGTCGATCGGCTCGGCGCCCGCGCCGAGCAGCACCGCGTTCTGCCGCAGCCACTGCCTTCCCCTGGTACGGCGCAGCAGCTCGAAACCCGGCGGCCCGTCGCCGTCCATGAACAGCCTGACCAGGTCGCGCCGATCCCACGCCCCTTCCAGGTAGGCGCGTGAGCCGGTGACGAGCAGGTCGACGGGGTCGTCCACGCCGGACTGCTTCGCCTTGGCGACGCTGGAGGCCGACGCCTGCTCCTGGGCGACCTGGTGGTCCTCCCACAGCGCCGTGAACAGCTCGGCCTTACCGCCGAAGTGGTGATAGAGGCTGCCCACGCTCGAGCCCGCCCTGGTGACCACGTCGGCGACGTTCGCTTCGGCGAACCCGTGCTCGCCGAACACCTCTCGGGCCGCCTGCAGCATGACCTTGCGCGTCTGCGCGGTGCGGCTCCACTCCCACGCGCTGGAGGACTTGCGTGCCATGAGCACCATGCTAGGAAGGATCGGTCTTCAGGCGCCGCACGACGTGGGAATGCCCGGGGGCGCGAGGAGTGGCGGGGTCGAGGTCCGGTCCGGCCGACCGTCCCTGCGCTTCCCACCATGACGCTGCTGACCCGCCTACGGCCGGAAGAGACCAGAGGCGGTCACGGCGGACAGCCGAGGTGGTCACGGCGGAAAGCCTAGAGGTGGTCACGGTGGGACGAGGCCAGGGATGGCCACGGTGCCGCGTAACGGCGGCCGGCCCGCGCGCCCGATGACCGTCTCCCTGGACAGGCGGCGGCTGGCGGCGGCGGGTGGGCGTGGGAGGGCGTGCCGTACGGGCCGGAGGGCGAGCACCACCACACCTCGCCGGGCCCGCGCGGAAACCCCAGCCGTCAGGGGCGGCCGGGGACGAACGAAGCCCCCTCCGGGAGCACCGATGTGTCGCGGAGGGGCTGCCGTCTGGCCGCTGGATCAGTCGCGGTGGAGCTTGCGGTAGGTGACACGGTGCGGGCGGGCCGCATCGGCACCGAGGCGCTCGATCTTGTTCTTCTCGTAGTCGGCGAAGTTGCCCTCGAACCAGAACCAGTTGGAACCCTCTTCCCACGCCAGGATGTGCGTGGCGATGCGGTCGAGGAACCACCGGTCGTGGGAGGTGATCACCGCGCAGCCCGGGAAGTCGAGCAGCGCGTTCTCCAGGCTGGACAGGGTCTCGGTGTCGAGGTCGTTGGTCGGCTCGTCGAGCAGCAGCACGTTGCCGCCCTGCTTGAGGGTGAGCGCGAGGTTGAGCCTGTTGCGCTCGCCGCCCGACAGGACGCCGGCCTTCTTCTGCTGGTCCGGCCCCTTGAAGCCGAACGCGGCGATGTAGGCGCGCGACGGCATCTCGACGTTTCCGACCTTGATGTGGTCGAGACCGTCGGAGACGACCTCCCACACGTTCTTGTTCGCGTCGATGCCGCCACGGCTCTGGTCGGCGTAGGAGATCTTGACCGTGTCGCCGACGGTGATGGAGCCGGTGTCGGGCGTCTCGCTGCTGGTGATCATCCGGAACAGCGTGGTCTTGCCGACACCGTTGGGGCCGATGATGCCGACGATGCCGTTACGCGGCAGGTCGAAGGTCAGGCCCTCCATCAGCAGGCGGTCGCCGAAGCCCTTGGTGAGCTCGTCGGCCTTGATCACCGTGGTGCCCAGACGCGGGCCCGGCGGGATCTGGATCTCCTCGAAGTCGAGCTTGCGGTACTTGTCCGCCTCGGCGGCCATCTCCTCGTAGCGCTGGAGACGGGCCTTGCTCTTGGTCTGGCGGGCCTTGGGGTTGGAGCGGACCCACTCCAGCTCGTCCTCCAGGCGCTTCTTGCGCTTGGCGTCCTTCTGCCCCTCGACCTTCAGCCGCTGGGCCTTGGCCTCGAGGTAGGTGGAGTAGTTGCCCTCGTAGGGGTAGGTGCGGCCACGGTCGAGCTCGAGGATCCAGGTGGCGACGTTGTCGAGGAAGTAGCGGTCGTGGGTGACGGCCAGCACGGTGCCCGCGTACTTCTCCAGGTGCTGCTCCAGCCACTGCACGCTCTCGGCGTCGAGGTGGTTGGTGGGCTCGTCGAGCAGCAGCAGGTCGGGCGCCTCGAGCAGCAGCTTGCACAGCGCCACCCGGCGACGCTCACCACCGGACAGCTTCGTCACGTCGGCGTCCGGCGGCGGGCAGCGCAGGGCGTCCATCGCCTGCTCGAGCTGGGAGTCGAGGTCCCACGCGTTGCGGTGCTCGAGCTGGTCCTGGAGCTTGCCCATCTCCTCCAGCAGCTCGTCGCTGTAGTCGGTGGCCATCTGCTCGGCGATCTCGTTGTAGCGGTGGAGCATCGCCATCGTCTCGGCGACGCCCTCCTGCACGTTGCCGAGGACGGTCTTGGACTCGTTGAGCGGCGGCTCCTGCTGGAGCATGCCGACGGTGAACCCCGGCATGAGCTTGGCGTCGCCGTTGGAAGGCTGCTCCAAGCCGGCCATCATCCGGAGCAGCGTCGACTTACCGGTGCCGTTCGGGCCCAGCACGCCGATCTTGGCTCCGGGCAGGAACGACAGGGTGACGTCGTCGAGGACAACCTTGTCGCCGTGCGCCTTGCGCACGCGCTGCATCGTGTAGATGTACTCCGGCATGCCTTCTAGCTTAGGGCGTGCGCGAACCGGCTTCCGCCGTACTGGCTGGGCGATCTCCGTGCAACCGTACGGCGGGCGCGTCGCCTGACCGGCTAACCGTTCAGCCACGCGCCGACGAGGCGCTCGACGCGAACGCTGACCCAGGCCCAGACCTCCGCCGGCGAGTACCCCAGACCGGCCGCGACCGCCAGACCTGCGCAGACGACCATCACGAGCACGAAAAGCCCCGAGAAGGATCCGGAAGTCCTGGGCAGTGTGGGCCATTCGTCCGTCAACCGCCCCCGGGACGCCTCCGACTGCCGCTGCCACGACCACTCCTGCTCCTGCCGACGCGATCGATACGCGGCCTCTTCCAGGTGGTCGTCGTAGTACATGTCCCTCCCCTGTCGTGGTCGGCGTGACATCTGTTAGATGCCGACATAACCGAGAGAGTTCATGTGATTACGTGGAGTGCTCACTTGTTCGGGTGTGCCGGAACCGGCCTCCGCCCGTCACCCGCACACGAAAGTCCCTGCGGACCGGGAATCGTCACCAGCGGGTTAGCCTGCGACTCCGCAAAACTCCGGGGTCTGAGGCCAGTCCGCGAAATCCCTTGCGCCGCCCGCCCGTGACCCGTGGCGTCGAATCAGCCTGCCGACCCCAGGAACGGTAGGCCGCGGAGTCGACCGACAGACCCCGGGCATTGGATCCGGCCGCTGGTCCCGGACCTTGGACCTTGGACCAGCCGATGGCACTCAACGGATCAGGCTGCGGGAGGTGGGTCCATGAGGGTGGTCGGCGGGGGGTCGATGAGAGTGGGCGGCGAGTCCACTGGAGCGGACGGCGGCGCCGGCTGCACGGCAGGGATGCAGATGCGGTCGCGGCCCAGTTCCTTGGCCCGGTACAGCGCCAGGTCGGCGGCGGCGAGCAGTTCGATCAGGTCGTCGCCGTGGATGCTCATGATGGCGACACCCGCCGAGATCGTCACGGTGATCAAGGCGTCGTCGACGGGTACGGCCATGCGGCCGATCCTGCTGCGCAGCCGCTCGGCCACTCTGCGGGCCTCGGTGATGTCGGCGCGCGGCAGCAGGACCACGAACTCCTCGCCGCCGAATCTGCCCACCACGTCGTAGTCACGCAGCTGACTCCGGAGCGTCGCCGCCACCCCGATCAGCACCTGGTCGCCGACCAGATGGCCGTGCTTGTCGTTGACGCGCTTGAAGTGGTCGATGTCGATGATGAGGAGGGCCAGCGTCTCTCCGGTACGGCGGGCCCTCACGATCTCGGTGTCGGCCTCCCGCTGCCACGCCGCCGCGTTGAGCAGCCCCGTCTTGGGGTCGGTACGGGCCGCGGCCTGGAGCTGGGCGTGAAGGAGGCTGCGTTGCAGCAGGACGACAGGCGGCAGCGCGAGCGCCAGCAGCGCCAGGTTGAGCGCGCACGCGATCGCCACGATCACACCGAGGCACAGCTCGACGATGTCGAGGATGGCGCTCTCCCTGTCCCACAGCACGTCGCGCCAGCGGGTGTCGGGGTCGGCGGTGTGGGCGGCGATCGCGATGAGCGTGGTGTTGAGCACGGCGAACAGCACCGCGCATCCCACCGCCAGCATGATCGGCACACCCGCGCCCTTGGACAGCACCGCCATGTCGGGCACCAGGGTGTGGAAGACCACCGAAGCGGCGCCACCTGCCAGGCCGATGGCCGCCGAGCTGAAGACCCTCCGATAGAGCACCGTCGCCCTGACCCGAAGCTGCATGAGCATCTGCAGCAGGATCGGCGCCAGCAGCGCGTAGATCGGGGGAAGCAGCAGCGCGACGGGCAGCCACCACGCCGACAGCAGGTCGCGGGAGACGCCCGCGGGCATGCCGAGGCGTCGCGTCGCCTCGATGCACACCGCGCCGCATCCCATCAGCGCGGCGAACATCAGGACGTCCGACCAGCGATAGGGGCCGGAAACCGCGAAGAACGCGATGGCCACGAGATCGAGCGCGACGATCCCGCAGAGGTAGGCAACGAGGGGCCGACGCTGCGCCAGCAACGGCCACCGGCCTGCGAGTGTGGACACACTGTCACGAGGCTTGATCGAGGTGTGACTGGTCGCTGCCATCTCGCCCCCTCTCCGACTAACGATGTGTAACACAATAGTTGCGGAGTGTGCGTCGCGCGACGGGAACCGCTACCTTGGGCAAGGTGGCCATCTGCGTCTGGTGGCCCGGGAATGGAACCGCTCACTCCGCGGGCGGGCCGTGCTGGAAAGGAGCAGCCATGGTGCGGGGCGTGACCTGGACCTGACAGATGCTCTAGCCATCTGACACGGAACACCATCGGCCAACCCCTCTCAGCGGCTCGCACTGCGACTCGCGACGCCACTGAACGGCCGGTGCCCCCCTCCACCTCCCGACATCCTCTCTGCGTACGGCTACGCCCACCGCGACCTCGGTTTCGCAGCGCACGTCCCGAAATCCGCGAGTATGGCCGCGTCCTTCCCGGAGTCCGCCCGCGCTGCAGCTCTCGCGGATTGCTCGGCTTCGGCCCGTAAGTCCTCGATCACCTTCCTCCCTCGTCGGCATCCCGCAACTGCGTATTGCGGCCGACATCAGGAGACCCCGTCCAAGCCCCCACGGCGACGTCAGCACTCATGACGGCGACTCAACGGGAGTGACGGCCTGCCCGCAGCAGCGCCGGTCGACCTGCTCCCCTCGCCTGTGGTCCCGAACCGTAGAGGCCATGAACGGCCCATCGGCGAAAATCGCGCCGAGTCCCGGCGTTCGTATCCATCCGCAGAACCCCAGAAGTTCGCACCACCCGTAAACCCCGGGCCCGCAGAACCGCCAGGAACCCGGCCCGCAGAACCGCCAGGAATTCGCATCAACCGCAGAACCCCGTGCGCTCCTATCCCCACGCAGAACGCCCGGCAGCTCATCCACACGCAGGACGCCGGGATTCGAATCCATCCGCGCAACGCACCGCACCGCTAGCCATCTGCACCCTCATCCGACGGGGCCGTCACTCGAGGGCCTCAACGGCTTCGGCCCCAGTCGGGCTGCGGATTCGGCCGGACTGCGGTGCGGTGAAGGGTGTCAGGCCCGAGGCGCACTCGGGCCTGACACATGAGGCGGATGGGTGGTCAGGCGGCCTTGGCGCGGCGGGCGCGGCCCGTCGGCGCTTGGGGGGCGTCATGAGGGTTCAGGACGCGCACCTTCCCCGCACCGGTGGGGTGGCCCTCGCCCGGATCCGTCTCGGGCTCCTCCGAGGGCGAGTCGTCGCTCTCCCCCGGCGTGAGCGTCGTCGTGTCCCCATCGGTCGAGGCGACAGCCGAACCGGGCCTGCGCCCGGTCCCCCGTGCGGATCCGGCCCCGGAGAGGGAATCAGCGCCGGTCCTGGAGCCCGCCTCGGACCCTGACTCAGGCAGGGCGTCTGGTGCGGAGCCCGATCGGAAGCCGGCCTCGAATGCGGACTGCGAGCCCGGCCCAGAGCCGAACCCGAACCGGGAATCGACAGACTCAGCGCTGGAGACGGAATCCGGCCCCGAGACAGCGTCAGGCCCGGAGACCGGCTCTGCGGCGATGCCGGCGCCGGTCTCGGCGAAGGCAGGACCCAGGCCAAGGCCAGAGGCAGCACCAGGACCAGCAGCAGCGGCAGGGGCGAAAGGCCAGCCCGCCACGTCGTCCCGCGCCGTCTGCTCCGCCTGCCGTTCGGAAGTCTGGTCCGTCTGCCGCTCGGAAGCCTCCTCCACGTGCCGCGCGGAAGTCTCCTCCGCGTCCCGCGAGGCAGCGGGCCGCCCGTGGAGCGCGCGGGCGGTCGCCGATCCCGACATCGCCCAGTCCTGCGTGGACTCGTCGAGGCTCTCCCTCGTCTCCCTGCTCAGGGTGCCGATGCCGCCCGAGCGTTCGGGCTTGGAGAAGGCGCCGACGCCCCAGCGCAGGTCGTGGCCGATCGAGCTGGCCTCGATCTCGGGCATGAACCTGCGGTCGCCCTCGGGCCCGAACTCCCTGATGCGCAGCTTGCCGCACACCACGACGGGATGCCCCACCTGGAAGGACTGGGCCACGTTGTCGCCGAGAGTGCGCCAGCAGCGGACCGCGAAGAACACGGTGTCGCCGTCGGACCACTCCTGGGTCTTCCTGTCGAAGAAGCGATGCCTCGTCGCCACCCTGAGCGAGGTCACCCGCGCCCCGTCGGCGAAGGCGTGCTGGCGGGGCGGGGCTGCGACATTGCCGGTGAGCGTGATGTAGATGTCGTTCATCGTGCCTCCCGTGGAGCGGGCCGGGTGCCCGCTGCTTGGGGACACGGTGTCGCGCGGGAGTGGGTGGCCGGCCGACCGAGCGTGGTTCTGGGGACGAAGGCGCCGGGGCGCGACGCCGCTGTGGACAACGGAGCGGCGGGACCCTCGAAACACCACCACGAACCCGGTCGCTAACGATGCCTGTTGACGGCCGCGGCGACGAGCTTGGCCGCCCGATCGGCGGTGGCGTAGCCGGGCCGCCGGGCCGAGACGTTGATGACCACCACGACGTTCGACAGACGGAAGGAGATGTAGCTCTGGTAGACCGGGAGCCCGTAGGGGCTCCGCCGGGTATAGCTCAACGCCTCGTCGCCGACGTCCGGCCCCTTGCGGAGCTTGGTCCCCGGGTTCCGTTTCGGCTCGTCCTTCATCTGCTCGACCATCTGCTTGTGGTAGAGGCCGGCCGCCGAGGCGCTCGGCAGGCGGAACGCCGTGATGTGCAGGTTGGCGCCGTCGGCCTTGCTCCAGCTGCAGGAGGAGTCGCTCCAGAACTGGCGCTTCATCGCACCGCCGAACAATGAGCGCGTCTGGTTGCTGTTCAGCAGGTCGCACGCCTCGAAGTCGCGGGCGATCAGCGGGGTGGCCGCCGCCGTCGGGAGGAACTTCGGCACGGCGGAGTAGGTGACAGGTGGCGCGAGCGCGTAGCCGAGGATCCGGATCACGTTCGGGAACAGGTAGGGCACGATCACCACGCCCACCACCACGGTCATCACCAGCGCGAGCGCGGCACCGATGAGGACCCTGCTGCGCAGGCGTCGAGACGGGCGTCCCGGCGCGGTCCGCCTGCGGCGCAGGGCCGGGCTGGTCGTGGTGTCGTCCCGCGAGAGGGCTTCCAGCCAGCCGGCCGCCTCGTCGGCGGAGCAGCGGCCTGCGGGGTCCTTCTCCAGGATCGCGGCCAGCACGGGGGCGAGCGGGCCGGCCAGCCGGAAGGGGGCGGGCTCCTGCATCAGCACGGCGGCCAGCACCGCGGCCTGGTTCGGGCCGGCGAACGGCGCCACGCCCTCCACCGCCGTGAAGAGCGTGGCGCCGAGCGACCACAGGTCGGCGAGCGGGCCGTCGACCTCGCCGCGCAGGCGCTCGGGGGCGATGTAACCAGGCGAGCCGGTCAGCATCCCGGTCTGCGTGATCCCGGTGTCCCCGGCGATGGTGGCGATCCCGAAGTCGGTCAGCAGCACCCGTCCGTCGTCGGTGAGCAGGACGTTGGCGGGTTTGACGTCTCGGTGCAGGATGCCCGCCGCGTGCGCGGCCGCGAGGGCGTCGAGCATGCGCAGGCCGATCGCGGCGACTCGTTGCGGCGGCAGGGGGCCGTCGTCGCGTACGGCCCGCTCGAGAGAGCGGCCGTGGACCAGCTCCATGACGATCCACGGGCGTCCGTCGTCGAGGACCACGTCGTGCACCGTGACGATGGACGGATGGGAACGCAGCGTCGCGGCGGCGCGCGCCTCGCGCAGCGTGCGTTCGCCCAGCTCGGCCCGCGACGCCTCGTCGAGGTCCGATGGGAGCCTGACCTCCTTGACGGCCACCTCCTGCCGGAGCAACTCGTCCATCGCCCGCCAGACGGTGCCCATGCCACCCTGGCCGAGCTGCGACAACAGCCGATAGCGGCCCGCGACCAGCGTCACCGTGCCCTTCCCGCCGTCATGGACTTCGCGACCATCCGTCGCCCCCTGTCGATATCCGGCTGAGCACGGGCACATCAGATGTTAAGGGAACGGATCGTGGGCGTCAGTGAATACTGATCAAAAACGGCCGGGGCGTTCGAGCATCCGGAGGAGGGGGCAGCCGGGAACCTCAGCCCGACAGTGCCTTCATCGCCGTGTAGAACTCGTGGTGGCGGGCCAGCTCCCGCTCCACGGGCTCCACCACCATGGTCTCCGCGATGCCCGCGACCCGCCTGCGCATCTCCCGCTCCAGCCGGTCTCGCTCGTTCGCCGCCCCGAGCGCCACGAAGTTCCTGGACGCCATCGCGGACAGCGCCCCCAGTCCCAGGACCGAAGCGGTCATCAACCCCACCCACGGCAGCGTCGCCGCGTCACCGAACAGCGCGAACGGCTCGGGCAGCCGACCGGCGGAGAACACGCCGTACGCCAGCGCCACTCCCATCCACGCCAGCCCCGCGACGAAGGCGACGACGAGCAGGTACTGCCACAGCCGCAGCAGCCGCCACCACACCGGCACCTTGTCCAGCTGCGGCGCGACCTCCGACAGCTCGTCGGACAACGCCTCGGGCAGCTGCGCCGCGCGCGACCTGGCCGCGTGGTGCACGGCCGAACGCCACACCTCGTTCATCCCGACGGTGAGGCCGTCGCTCAGCGCCTGGACGGCGTTGTCGACCTCGGCCGCCTGGGCGCTGACCGACCCTCCGGCCAGCGAGCGGACCTCCTCGCGCAGGTCGCCGAGCTTGAGCGTCTTGAGCGGGTCGCCGCCGAAGGCCGCGCCGATCCGGGCGAACGGCCACGAGATCCAGGAGGCCGAGCGGGTGGCGTAGACGCTCTCCATGGCCTCGCCGACCGCCGGAACGCCCACCGCGTCGCAGAGCGCGTCGGTCAGCCCGACACGGCGGGCGGCGTCCACGGTGGAGGGCGCCGACAGGGCGGCGCCGACCGGCATGGCCTGGCTGAGGCGGCGTTCGACGCGGTCGACGTCCGCGTCGATGCGCTGGATGGCGGCCCTGCGCTTGGAGACGGCGTCGGCGATGACGCCCTTGAGGCTGTCGATGCCGCGGCCCGTGACGGCCGAGGTGGGGACCACCGACGGATGGTTGACGCCTTCGCGGCGCAGCAGGTCGTTGAGGTCGATGACCAGCTCGGCCACCTCCTCGGTGGACAGCCGGTCCGACTGGTTGAGCGCGAACACGGTGACCGCCTCGTGCCCGGCCAGTTCGGTGACGTAGCGGCGGTGGGTGGAGGCGTCAGCGTACTTCTGCGGGTCGAGCACCCACACCACCATGTCGGCGAGCCCGATCAGCCGGTCGGCCTCAGGATCGGTGAGGGCTCTGATGGAGTCGTGGTCGGGCAGGTCCAGCAGGACCAGGCCGTGCAGCTGGCTCTCGCCCCTGTCGAGCGCGCTCGCCCTGGCGAAGCGGTGCCGCCACTGGATCTGCAGCCAGTCGAGGAGCGGTGCCGCGCCTTCCTGTCCCCAGACGCAGGCATGGGTGCGGGCGGTGGTCGGGCGGCGCACGCCCGTGGGCGACAGTTCGAGCCCCGAGATCGCGTTGAACAGCGAGGACTTGCCGCTGCCCGTGCCACCGGCCAGGGCGACCACGGTGTGGTCGGACGACAGCTTGAGCCGTTCGCCCGCCCTGGTGAGCAGGTGGACGGCGTCGGCCAGCAGCGTGGCGTCGAGACGCCCCTGCCCCAGCTCCACGACCTTGGACAGCGCGGCCAGCCTGGCTCCCAGGCCGGGCTTGGTGGTGGAGTAGATGCTCATCGTGCGACCTCGAGGTTGTACGTGGCCTGGTAGAGGCGGGTCGCGGCGGCCTCGTCCGGGATGCCGGCGGCGTCGAGCGCCCGCACGTACCGCATGGCCTCCTCGTCGAACAGCATGACGATCCTGGCGCGCAGGTCGCTGAGCGCCTTGGTGCTGATGCTGCGCAGCGCCTCGGCGCCCAGCAGGCTCCTGAGCAGCTTCTGGGGCAGCTCGTCGGCGCTGAACAGGCCCACCATGAAGATCAGCGCGAACGACTCGGCGCCGAGCGAGACGACCTTGGCCGACCGTTTGGTCACGCCGTCGGTGCGCAGCAGCTCGGTGACGTGGTCCTGCCAGGCGGCGACCGCCCGGCCGGTACGGCGGGCCAGCTCGTCCGAGGGCCGGTCGAGGCCCGCGCCCAGCTCCGTACGGCGCCGCCACCGCGCGCCCACCTCGTCGGCCGCCGCATGCGCGGCGGAGGTGATGAGCGACTCGATCGCGGTGCGGAGCGCGGCGCGGAAGGCGGTGATCCGCTCGGTCGGAACCGGTTTGCCCTTCTTGCGGAAGCTGCGGGTCAGGTCACCGGAGCCGGCGAAGTCCTGCCACCTGGCGCGTGCCTCGCCGCGCATGAGGCTGCCGTCGCGCACGGCGTTGTCGATGTACGCGAGCGCGTCCGAGTAGGCGACGTCGACGTCGGTGCGCAGCTCGCCGCGGAAGGCCACCTGACTCTCCAGGTGCCTGGCCAGCGCCGGGACGCGGGTGCGGAAGCTGTTGAGGACGCCGTTCAGCGTCTCCTGGACGGCCTGCGCCCGCCGTTCCTCGTCGACCGACAGCTCGGCCAGCCACAGCCGCAACTCGGTCATGTCGCCGTGGGGCAGCCTGCCGTCGGTGACGGCCGACTCCTCGATGACGAACCGCTCGACGTCGCCCAGGCCGTACTCGGTCAGCATCCGGACGAAGTGCTTGAGGACCACGTCCTTGGTCTTGGGCTGCACGCGCGAGAGCACGATCGCGATCCTGGCGCTGCGCTCCTTGGCCAGGCGCAGCAGGTTCCACGCGGGGGCGTCGGCGTAGCGGGCGGCGGTGGTGACGAAGACCCACAGGTCGGCGGCGTCGAGCATGCGGCGCGCGATCTCGTGGTGCTCCTCGACGACGGAGTCGATGTCGGGGGTGTCGAGCAGCGCGACGCCCTGCGGCAGCCGTTCGGTGGTGACCAGCACGAGGCTGTCGGGCGCAGCCTCCCTGCTCTGCCGCTCGATGCGCTGCAGGCCCGCGAGCAGCTCGCCGTCGGCGAACCAGCCCTCGTCGTCGGGGTGGCAGGCGAGCACGGGGATGCCGGTGGTGGGACGGCGCACGCCGGTCCGGCTGACGTTCTTCTCGGCGAGGGTGTTGACCAGCGTGGACTTGCCCGCCCCGGTGGAGCCGGCGACGACGATCAGGGCGGGCGCGGTGCTCATCCGCACCCTCGGCAGCACGTAGTCATGCAGCTGCGTGAGGATCTCGGTCTGCGCCTTGCGCGCCTCCTCGGCGCCCGGCAGGTCGAGCCCGAACCTGAGGCCGGCGACGGCGTCCCTGAGCGCGTCCAGGGCGGCGGTGAGCGCCTGCGCGGCGGCGTCGGGCAGGTCCTCCTCGACGACCCTCCGGGCAGCCTCGTCGTCTTCCACTGCGATGCCGTCACCGAGGGCAGGCTCGTCATCGAATACGGCAGAGCCGTCGCCGATGGCCAACTCGTCGTCGGCCACGGACCCGGCCTCGGAGTCGCTTTCGACCACGAACTCGACCTCGGCCATGAGCTCGGGCTCGGCCATGAGCTCGGGCTCGGCCATGAGCTCGGGCTCGGCCGCAAATTCGGTGTCGGCCACGGCCTCGGGACCGGCCCCGGCTTCAGGGTCGGTTACGGCCTCGGACTCGGCCACAGCTTCGGGATTGGTCCCGTCCTCGGGATCGGTTGCACCCTCGAACTCGGCGACAGCCTCCAAACCGGTCAGAGCCTCGTAGCCGGTCCCGCCGTCGTAACCGGTCCCGCCCTCGTAACCGGTCTCGCCCTCGGGATCGGCTACGGCCTCGGACTCGGTTTCCTTGCAGTCGGTCGCCTCGAGCTCGGTCACAGCCTCGGGATCGGTGACGACCTCGAAGTCGGCCTCCGTCACCGAATCGGTTTCGGTCAGGGGCTCGGCGTCGAACGCCGGCTCAGCCTCGGTCGTTGGCTCATCCGCGATCTCGTCGGTCGTGATGGCCTGGGAGGCGGCGGTCCCGCGCTCGTCGAGCGTCTCGTCAGCGGCAGGCCTCTCGCTGACGGCTTGGTCGTCGGCAGCCACCTCTTCGGCGGAGTTCTCGTCCCAGAAAGCACCGTCGGCGACCACCTCGCCGAGGGGAGTATCGCCAGCGGGCGTCTCCCCGGCGATCGTCTCACCGAAGGGACTGTCACCGGCGAACGCCTCACCAAAGGAGCCCTCACCAGCGAGCACCTCGCCGACGGGTGTGTCGTCGGCGGGGGTCGCAGCGGCAGGGATCTCGCCGGCGGGTATCGCGCTCGTGGCGGCCGCGCCGATGGCAGGAACGTCGTCAGCCATGGCCTCGCCGCTGGCGGGCGTCTCGAGGCTGGTGCCCTCGCCGGTGGCGATTGCCTCGGCGGTGGCCTCCCCGATGTCCACCGCATCGGGAGCGGCGAGGGGGGCCTCGGCCGGAACCAGGCCGGTAGCCGAGGCGGCCCCAGCGGGCGGCCCTTCGGCGGCGGCCGAGTCGGTGGCCGTGGACTCCTGGCCGGGGACTTCCTCAATGGCAGGCTCGCCGACAGCTGGTGCCCCGATGGAGACCTCGGCAGGCCGCCGCTCGGCGATGCCCGGGTCAGCCGACGGGGACTCGGCGGGCTCGTCGACGGCTGGTGTCCCGATGGAGACCTCGGCAAGCCGCCACTCGGCGATGCCCGGGTCAGCGGACGGGGACTCGGCGGGGTACTCGGTGGTGGTCGGGTCTGCGGCGCCAGGCCTCACGACGCGGGCGGCACGACGATCCTCCGCGGAGCCGGATTCCTCCTGGAGCTCGGACGCGGCGGGATCGGGCTCGACCCCTGGACCGAACGCTCGCGGCCGGGCCCGGAACGCGTCGAACTCCATGGGGTGCGCCGACTCACCCAGGCGCGAAGCCGCCCGCGATGCCGGGGGCGCAGCCGGGTGCGGTCCCGGCTGTGATCCCGGGCCCGAAGCCGTAAGCGATTCCGGGTGCGCAGCCGGAGGTGATCCCGGGTGTGACGCCGGACGTGCAGCCGGGGGCGATCCCGGGTGTGATCCCGAATGCGCAGCCGGGGGTGATCCCGGGTGAGGCGCCGAGGGTGGGGCCGGGCGGGACGGGCTGAAGGCGTCGAAGCCGTCGGAGATCGGTGCCAGCTTGTCGAAGGCGGGCTCGGCGTCCAGGGTGGCGTGGTCGTCCGCCCGGGGCAGGTCGTGCCGGGCGGGACGGGCGAAGGCGAAGAAGGTCTCCCCCGCCGCGTTCTCGTGGTCGTCGGCGGCCGACGCGTCATGGGCGTCCGGCGGGGAGGGCGGCGGCGATGCCCCGTTCGCCTGCCGTATGTCCGCCTGGTCGTCGGCCGCGCGGTCGGGACCGTCGTCGTCCCTGATCGCGCGGAAGTTGAGGGTCTGCTCCCCCAGGGACTCGGGGGCGTCACCAGCCGATCTCACGGCACGCGCTCCGCTCGAACCATCTCGACCTCCTGGCCGATCCGCACGACGTCGCCCACGATGACGATCGCCGGTGGCCGGATCTTGGCCGCTGCCACCCGGTCGGCCACGGTGGAAAGCGTGGCCGTGACGGCCCGCTGGGTCGGAAGAGTACCGTCCTGTACCACCATTACGGGAGTTTCCGGCGAACGTCCGTCGCGGATGAGTGTTTCCGCGATCGAAGCGATACGTTCAACGGCCATCATGAGCACCAGAGTGCCTGACGAGCGGGCCAGTCCGGGCCAGTCGACGGTGGACTGCGGGTGGTCGGGCGCCACGTGCACCGAGATCACGTGGAACTCCTGGCTCACCCCTCGATGCGTGACGGGCACGCCGGCCGCGGCGGGCACCGCGACGGCGCTGGTGATGCCGGGCACCACGGTCACCGGGATGCCGGCGCGGGCGCAGGCGAGCATCTCCTCGCCGCCCCTGCCGAAGACGTAGGGGTCGCCGCCCTTGAGCCGGACGACGAACCTGCCCTCGCGGGCGTGCGAGATCAGCAGCTCGTTGATCTTCTCCTGGGAGAGCGACCTGCCGTAGGGCACCTTGGCCGCGTCGACCAGCTCGACGTCGGGAGCCAGCTCGTCGAGCAGGGCCCGCGGCGCGAGCCGGTCGGCCACGACCACGTCGGCCTGGGCGAGCAGCTGACGCCCGCGTACGGTGATCAGCCCGGGGTCGCCGGGCCCGCCGCCGACCAGCGCGACGCCGACCGGTTTGGTGCGGTTGCGGCGCGCGTCGACGGTGCCGTCACGCAGGGCGCTGACGACGGCGTCCCTGATGCCCGCGGCCCTGCGGGGGTCGCCGCCCGCGGTGATCGCGATGGAGATCTCGTCGACCTTGCCGCTGGCGGGTGTCCACGCGGCGGAGGCGTCCTTGTCGTCGGCGCGCACGCACCAGATCCGCTTGGCCTCGGCCTCGGCGGCGATGGCCGTGTTGACCGCCCTGTCGCTGGTGCAGGCCTGGACGAGCCAGGCACCGTCGCAGTCGCCCACCTGGTACGGCCTGGCCTCCCAGGTGACGCGCCCCGCGGCGATGAGATCGTCGAGGGCGGGGGTGACGCTGGTCGACACGATGGTGATGTCGGCGCCCGCCTCGAGCAGCGCGGGAACGCGTCGCTGGGCGACCCGCCCGCCGCCCACGACGAGCACCCGGCGGCCCGAGAGGCGCAGGCCGAGAAGGTAGGGGCTCATGTCGGCGGATCTCCCGTTCGCGAGGATTGGTATGTCAGGAGGCAAACCTACCGGGTCCGGATTACTAGGGCTGCTTCTCCGTGACACCCGCGGAGTCGAAGGTCGCCACCTCGTGCATCACCCGGACGGCGGCGCAGACCAGCGGGTGGGCGAGCAGTCCTCCGGTGCCTTCGCCGAGCCGCAGCTCGAGGTCGACGAGGGGGCGCAGGCCGAGGTGGTCGAGGGCGGCGGCGTGACCTGGCTCGGCGGAGCGGTGGCCGGCCACGCAGTGGTCGACGACGGCCGGCGCGAGGGCGGCGGCGGCCAGGGCGGCGGACCCGGCGATGACGCCGTCGAGGATGACGGGCACCCGCGCCGCGGCGCCGCCGAGGATGAAGCCCGCGATGGCGGCGTGCTCGAACCCGCCGAGGGCGGCCAGGATCTCCAGGGCGTCGTGCGGCAGGACGGCGCCGCTTCCTTCGGTCTCCGGCGCCTCCGGCGCGGGGGTGAGGCCGTTGACGCGCAGGCCCTCGCGGACGACCGCCACCTTGTGGGCGTGGGTGGCGTCGTCGATGCCGGTGCCGCGCCCGGTGACCTCGGCCGCGTCCTTGCCGGTGAACGCGCAGACGAGCGCCGCCGACGCGGTGGTGTTCGCGATGCCCATGTCGCCCGTGATCAGGCAGCGGGCGCCGTCGGCCACGAGGGAACGGGCCACCGAGATGCCCACCTCGATCGCCTGGACGGCCTGCGAGACGGTCATCGCCGGGCCGGCCGACAGGTCGGCGGTGCCGTAGCCGACCTTGCGGGAGAGCAGGCCCTCGGCGGCGGGCAGGTCCGCGGCGACGCCCACGTCGACGACCGTGACCGAGGCGCCGACCTGGGCGGCGAAGGCGTTGGCGACCGCGCCGCCGGCCAGGAAGTTGCCGACCATCTGCAGCGTCACCTCCTGCGGCCAGGGGGAGACGCCGCGCGCGTGGACGCCGTGGTCGCCGGCGAAGATGGCCAGCGCGGCGGGCTCGGGCATGGGCGGCGGGCAGGTGCCGGCCGCGCCGGCCAGCCGTACCGCGACCTCCTCGAGGGCGCCGAGGGAGCCCGGCGGCTTGGTGAGGCGGCTCTGGTGGGCGCGGGCGTCGGCGAGCGCGGCGGCGGAGGCGGGCGTGATCTGGGCGAGCACGTCCTGCAACGTCATGCGGAGACCCCCTCGGCGAGTTCGAGTGCTTCCTCGTACCGGTCGATGACCACGTCGGCGAGCACCTCGCAGTCGCCGATCACCTCGGCGCAGCGGATGTCGAGGTCGGGGTGACCGGCTCCGTAGGCGAGTGCCTGCGCCCAGACGCGCTCCAGCATGCCGCCGGCGAACAGCAGGTACGGCACGACGATGACGCGGCGGGCGCCCAGGCGGCGGCAGCGTTCGAGACCGCCGGGCACGCCGGGCGGGGTGATGGAGACGAAGGCGGTCTCCACCGTCATGAAGTCGTAGGCGTGGGTCTCCCAGAACAGCCGCGAGACGCGGTGGATCTCGGCGTTGGCGGCGGGGTCGGTCGAGCCCTCGCCGACCAGCACGACCGCGGTCTCGGCCGGCTCGATGTGCTCGGCCGGCTCCTCGACGGGGATGGAGGGCACCACGCGCAGGCGGGGCTTGACGTCGTCGAGGGAGCGCAGCCTGGGCATGTCGGCGGCGGCCTCGGCCAGCCGTTCGGCCAGCAGGGACAGCACGCGCGGGTCGGGCCCGAGGGGACGCCCGTGGTCGTACATCAGCGTGGGATGCCGTTCCTGCTCCAGCGCCATGGCCGCGGGGAAGTCCTCCATGCGGCTGAGGCTGAGCGGCAGCGTGACCAGCCGGTGGTGGCCCCTGGCCACGAGGGAGGCGACGGATTCGCTCAGCATGGGCTTGGCCTTGGCAAGGTAGCCGCCCGAGACCTCGGCGGAGCTGTCCTCCAGGCGGCAACGCAGCCTGTGGACGAACCTTCCGAACTCGGCGGCACCTGTGTCGTCGTGCGAGCCCTGCCCGATGAGCAGCAGCGGCGGCTTCATGAAGGGGATCTCCACGCCTGTGACCTGGGGTTTATGTAGACAAGACACGCGAGGATATCCGATGCGCGCTGGTCATGCACAGATCACTCTGCGTGCGTGCACGACGAAGACGGGGTCCTCGGCGGCCAGCGCGTGGGCGCCGTCGGCCTGCACGACCAGCCGCGATGCCTGGATCTGGGTGCACTCGGCGCGGTAGCCGTGCTCTTTCAGCCGCTGGAGGACGGCGGGCACCTGCTCGACGACCTTGAGCGTGCAGACGAGCCTGGAGGGGACGCGGGCGGCACAGGCGACGATCACGTCGGCGCCGCCGCCGCCGACGTAGACCGCGTCGGGATCGGGGAGCGGCTCGAGCGCGGGCGGGGCCTGGCCGCGGGTCAGCGCGACCTTGACACCCTGGCGGATGACGTTGGTACGCAGCCGGGCGCAGGCCTCGTCGTCGCGCTCGACGGCCATGACGGCGGCGCCGAGCCTGGCGCACTCGACGGCGATGCCGCCGGAGCCCGCGCCGACGTCCCAGACGAGGTCGCCGAGCCTGGGGCCGAGCTTGGCCAGCACGTACGCGCTCACCTCGGACGGCAGGTCGCCGCCGACGGCCCACTCGTCGGGTCCGGGGGCCGCCCCCGCCACCCAGGCGGGCTCGCCGGCGCGATAGAGCGGGTCGACGACGAGGACGACGTCGGGGTCCTTCCACGGCCTGGTGGTGGCCTCGCCCATGCGGCTGTGGGTGACGCGCTCGCCGGGCCCGCCGAGGTCCTCGCAGACGATGAGCGTGCGCGGTGTGGTGGGGGCCAGCTCCCTGGCGATCTCGGCGGGGCCGACGCCGGGGGTGACGATGAGCCCGACCTTGTGGTGGGCGCGGCAGGCGTTGACGACCCTGTTGAGCTGCCCCGGCCCCTCGGGCGCGACGATGAGCGCGTCCTCCCAGCTCATGCCCGCCCTGGCGAAGGCGCGCGTGACGAGCGAGCTGGCGGGGATGACGGCCGGTTTCAGGCCGTGGCCGCGCAGCGCGCGCACGACGCCGAAGAAGCCGGGGTCGCCGTCGGCGAGGACGACCGCGGGGCCCTCGCCCTGTTCGAGATGCTCGTCGAGGAGGGCCAGCAGCTGGCCGCCGGGGACGGGGAGCTTGAAGTGCCGCAGGACCCGTTCGGGACCGGTCACCAGCGTGGCCTGTTGCAGGCAGTCGGTCGCCCTGGCCGACAGCGGCGATCCGTCCCAGCCGATAACCGTGATCATCCGACTCACCGTCCTCCTGACCCAGTGTGTACGGCAAGCCGGGTCACGCGCCATCCTCCGTCCGGGGCGGGCGTCAGTCCAGGGACACGCTCCCCGGGCGCGCGTGGCCGGGGAAGGTCACGGAAGGTCGCCGGGGATCAGCCCGTACACCACGAGGTCCTCCTTGCCGGCGCCGTTGCGCGCCACGCCCTCCCGCGTGAAGCCGGCCTTCTCGGCCACCCGCTGGGAGGCGAGGTTGGAGACGGCGGCCCGGAGCTGGAGCCGCTGGAAGCCCTGCTTGTCGAACAGCCATCTGGCGACCGCCAGCACCGCCTCGCCCGCGTAGCCCCTGCCGCGCGCCCAGGGGGCGGTCATGTAGCCGACCTCGGTGGAGCGGTGGCCCCACTCGGTGCTCTTCAGGTCGACGCTGGCGACGAACCTGCCGCTCTCCCTCTCGACGACCGCCCAGACGATCCCTGCGCCGCTGATGCGGTGCTGCGGGCTCGCCATGAGCGCGTAGAACCTGCCGTGCTCCTCGGTGTAGCCGCGGGGCACGCTGGTGCGCCGCTGGGTGATCTCGTCGGCGGCGGTAGCGGTCAGGTCGGGCACGTCGGCGGCGGTGAGCCTGCGCAGCAGCAGGCGCGGGGTGACCAGCTCGTCCTCGGGGAAGACGTTGGGCGATCCGGTGGATCCGCGCAGCAGGCCGAACACGACCAGGTCGTGGGCGCCGTCGTCCTCGAGCTCGGCGGCGCGCAGCACGCCCTCGTAGGAGAAGCCGGCCTTCTCGGCCACCCGCACGGACGGGCCGTTGTCGAGGTTGGCACGCAGTTCGATCCTGCGCAGCTCGGTGGTCTCGAACACCCAGGCGGCCAGGCCGCGGACCGCCTCGGTGGCGAAGCCCCTGCTGCGGTACAGGGGGTGCACGCCGTAGCCGACCTCGGTGATGCCCGCGCTCCACTGGGTCCTGAACAGGCTGATCGCCCCGACGATACGGCCGTCGCCGTCGACCATGGCCAGGTGGACGCCCTGGCCCGAGCGCTGGAGCTCGTGGACGCCGGTGGCCAGCCAGGCGGCGACGCCGGCGGCCTGGCCGGGGGCGCCCGGCGGGAGGAAACGGTGACCGGCTTCGACGATGGTCGTGATCCTGTCGGCGTCCTCGGGATGGAAGGCGCGCAGGGTCAGCCGGTCGGTGGTGATGCGAAGGCGAGGGTCGAACACGCTCACTTTTCCCCTAAGTGCTCAACGGCGTGCCGAAACCCTACAAGTCCCGGTTTCGCGCGCCGTTCGCACCCCCGGGAGGTCCGCATGGCCGGGCGGCCGGCGGCCGGGCCTTCGCCCGCGGAAGGTCATGTTTGGGGAGGGCCGCGCGGGTAGGGGCGGGATTCGGGCAGCTTGAAAGGGTGAGAACGCGTTGGGACGTGAAAGCGACAAGCACGGGCCCGGACTGGACGATTGCCGGTTCGCCACCATCGCGCAGGTGGCCGAGGCGCTGGGGGTCGGCATCGAGCGGAAGAGGTGGTGAGGTGAGTTGAGGCTCGACTTCATCCGTCCGCTGTACGAGCGTCATGGCCCCTACGTCTCGGTCTACCTCGCGGGGTCGGACGTGGAGGACAGGCGGCGGCGGTGGCGCTCGTTCAGGGACAGCATGGAGGAGGCCGATCGGGACACTCTCGACGCGCTGGAGGATGCCTGGGGCGCGCCGGCCCCCGGGCGGGCGCTGTTCGCCGCGGGCGGCGAGCTCGTGCTGGCCGAGTCGCTGGCCGAGCCGCCGCCGCTGGAGCAGGTCCGCTGGTCGCCGCTGCCGCACGTGACGCCGCTGCTGATGTCGCGGGGCGAGAACGTCCCGCATCTACGGGTCGTGGTCGATCAGGCGGGCGCCGAGCTGACGGTGTTCGGCGGCGGCTCGCCGCGGGTGGCGACCGTCGAGGCGCAGAAGTGGCCCCTGCAGAAGACGGCGCAGGGCGGCTGGTCGCAGAAGGTGTACGAGCGGGCGGCCGAGGAGACCTGGGAGCGCGACGCGCAGGTCGTGGCGCACGAAGTGGACGAGCAGGTGCGCAGGATCGGCGCCGAGCTGGTCGTGGTGGCGGGCGAGCCGACGTCGCGCTCGCAGCTGTGCGACCACCTGGGCACCAAGGCGGCCGACAGGGTGATGATGGTGGAGCACGGCAGCCGCGCCGACCACGGCCGGTTCACGCAGGACGCGGAGAACGCGCTGGACACGTGGCTGGAGCGGCGCAGGGCCGACCTGCTCGACCGGCACAGGGACAACGCGGGCCCGGTGGGTTTCGGCCAGGTGGCGCGGGCGCTGCGGGAGGGGCGGGTGCACGCCGTCCTGTCCCCCGGCGAACTGCCCGACCTGATGTGGATCGGCCCGGGCGGCACCCAGCTGGCCACCGGCGCCGACGAGCTGCGCCGGTGGGGCGTGGAGGGGCCGGTCCGCGAGCGCGCCGACTCCGCGCTGGCCAGGGCCGCCGCGATGACCGACGCCGAGCTGTGGTTCGCGCCGGAGGTCAAGGAGATCTCGGCGGTGATCAGGTACTGACGATCACCTCGAGGGTACGCGGGCCGTGCACGCCCTCCACCCGGTTGAGCTCGATGTCGCTGGTCGCCGACGGCCCGCTGATCCAGGTCAGCGGCCGTGCGGGGTCGAGCCTGGCGACCGCCTCGGGGACGCTGGAGACGATCTGGTCGGCCCGCACCAGGCACAGGTGGTAGTCGGGCACCAGGGTCAGCGCCCTGCGGCCCTGGTCGGGCCCCGCGTCGAGGACGATGGTGCCGGTCTCGGCGATGGCGACCGCGCATCCGGTGGCCACGCCGTCGGCCGTCAGCAGCTCCTCCTCCCCCACCGCCTGCGCCACGGCCAGCGGGCCCTGCCCTCGTACGGCCGGCGGGACGATCACGCGCCTGCCCGCCGTCAGCTCGGCCACCAGCGCGGGCACCTCCGCCGAGGCGACGACGTGGACGATCGCCCGGTAGTCGCCGACGCGCTCGGCGAAGCGGGCGACCAGGTCGTCCACCGGTATCGAGGTGCGGTAGCCGCGGGGGACGGCCACCTCGGGGGCGCCCTCCACGGCCCTGCGCACCCGGTCGAGGATCTCCTTGCGGGCGCTCATGAGCTCGCCTTCCCTTCTCCGCTCCGCTCCTGGCGGGCCCACCAGTCCCTGAACGACTCCTCGGGGATCTCCGGCAGGTCGCGGGTGTCGGTCCAGGCCGACAGGGGGCCCGGCAGCCGACTGGGGGCCAGCCTGCGGAAGCGCGTGGCCAGGCGTTGCGCCTTGGCCAGCCGTACCTCCTTGGCCAGCACCCAGCCGGCGGCCCGCATGCCGGCCCGCTCGGCGCGCGGGTGGGCCACCTTGGCCCGCAGGTCGACCAGCACCTCGGGGATGTCGATGGCCACCGGGCAGACCTCGAGGCAGGCCCCGCACAGCGACGAGGCGTAGGGCAGGGAGGCGTCGAGGTCGGAGCCGAGGCCGCGCAGTTGCGGGGTGAGGATGGCGCCGATGGGCCCGGGATAGACCGAGCCGTAGGCGTGGCCGCCCGCGCGCTCGTAGACGGGGCAGACGTTGAGGCAGGCCGAACAGCGGATGCAGCGCAGCGCCTGGCGGCCCACCTCGTCGGCCAGGACGGTGGTGCGGCCGTTGTCGAGCAGCACCAGGTGGAAGGTCTGGCCCTCGGTGGATCCCGTCCAGGTGGAGGTGTAGGGGTTCATGCGCTCGCCGGTGGAGCTGCGCGGCAGGAGCTGGAGGAAGACCTCCAGGTCACGCCAGGTGGGCAGCACCTTCTCGATGCCGACCACGCTGATCAGGGTCTCGGGCAGGGTCAGGCACATCCGGCCGTTGCCCTCCGACTCCAGGACCACGCAGGTGCCGGTCTCGGCGATCACGAAGTTGGCCCCGGAGATGGCGACCTTGCTGCGCAGGAAGCGTTCGCGCAGGTGGAGCCGGGCGGCCTCGGCCAGCGCGGCGGGTTCGTCGGTGAGGTCGCGGGGCGCGTCGCCCATCCTGCGCAGGAAGATCTCGCGGATCTCGGCGCGGTTGCGGTGGATGGCGGGCACCAGGATGTGGCTGGGGTAGTCGTCGCCGAGCTGGACGATCAGCTCGGCCAGGTCGGTCTCGAACGCGGTGATGCCCTCGGCCGCCAGGTGCTCGTTGAGGCCGATCTCCTGGGTGGCCATCGACTTGACCTTGACGACCTCGTTCTCGCCCGTCCGCCTGACCAGGTCGGTGACGATGCGGTTGGCCTCGGCGGCGTCGCGGGCCCAGTGGACGTGGCCGCCGGCCCGCTGGACCGCCTCCTCCAGCTGGACGAGGTAGCGGTCGAGGTGGCGCAGCGTGTGGTCCTTGATCGCCTTGCCGGCGGCGCGGAGCTCCGGCCAGTCGGGCAGCTCGCCGACCACGGTGGCCCGCTTGCCGCGGATCGTGTGGGTGGCCTTGCGAAGGTTGTAGCGCAGCTGTGAGTTCTGTACGGCTTTCGCGGCGTTCGTCGGGAAGTCGCCCGGCATGCCGATGAAGACGCTCATCGCGCGTCCAGGATCTCGGCCAGGTGCATGACCCGCACCCCCGTCTTCTGGCGGCGCATGGTGCCGCCGATGTGCATGAGGCAGGAGTTGTCTGCGGCGCAGAGCACCTCCGCGCCGGTGTCCATCACGTTGCGGACCTTGTCGGCGCACATCGCGGCCGAGATCGCCGGGTTCTTCACCGCGAACGTGCCGCCGAAGCCGCAGCACTCCTCGGCGCCTGGGAGCGGGACCAGCTCCAGCCCCCGCACCCGCCGCAGCAGCCGCGTCGGCTTGTCGCCGAGGTGCAGCCCCCTGAGCGAGTGGCACGTCGGGTGGTAGGTCACCCGGTGCGGGAAGGCGGCGCCGACGTCCTCCACCTCCAGCACGTCGATCAGGAACTCCGACAGGTCGTGCACCGGCGGCGGCGCCACGCCCAGTCGTGGGTACTGCTCGCGCACCATCGCCGCGCACGAGCCCGAGGGGGTGACGACCGCGTCGTAGCCGTCGAACACCTCCGCGAAGCGCCGGGCCAGCCGTTCGCCCTCGGCCCGGTAGCCGGTGTTGAGGTGCATCTGGCCGCAGCAGGTCTGCGCCTGCGGGAAGTCGACCTCGCACCCGAGGCGGCGCAGCAGGGACACCACGGCCTTGCCCGTGCCGGGAAAGAGCGTGTCGTTGACACACGTGATGAACAGGGCGACTCGCACGGCACTCCCTTCAAAGTATGGTCTGACCATAGTATGGTCTGACCATATGAGGAAGCCCCGGACCTTCGAGGACGTCATCGCCAGGATCGAGCGGCGCATCGCCGACGACGGGCTCACCGTCGGCGACCGGCTGCCGGGCGAGCGCCAGCTGGCCGAGGAGCTCCAGGTCGGCCGCTCGTCGGTGCGCGAGGCGCTGCGCGTGCTCGAGACGCTCGGCGTGGTCTCCTCGCAGGCGGGCCGCGGGCCCGACGCGGGCGCGGTGCTCACCTCCAGACCGGAGAGCGCGCTGGCCGACCTGCTCCGGCTCCACCTCGGTACGGCTTCGCTCTCGCTCGGCGAGGTGATCGCCACCCGCCTGATGATCGAGCAGTGGGCGGTGCAGCACGTCGACGCGCCCGAGGGCCTCGAGGTCATGCGCGCGGCGCTGGAGCAGATGGAGCGGGCCGGTGACGCCCGCTCCTTCGTCGACCACGACGTGACCTTCCACCTCGGGGTGGCGCTGCTGTCGGGCAACCGGCTGCTGGCGGCGACCATGCGGGCGCTGCGGCAGACCATCCACGCCTACTCGGTGGCCGCGGTGGAGGCGGCCGGGCGGACCGACGTGCTCATGGCCGACCACTGGCGCATCTACGAGCTTGCCGCGGCCGGCGACGGGCGGGGCGCCGCCCAGGCCGTCGCCGACCACCTGGCGCACGCCTACCCGGCCCTCACCACACCACCGCCCCCGACCCCCTGACCACCACCCGGCCTGACCCACCACCGGCCTGACCCACCACCGGCTTGACTCACCACCGGCTTGACTCACCACCCGGCGCCTGGCCCTCCGGGGTCCAGCGGTGCGGTCCGGCGTTGGGGTCGAGCGGCGGGGTCGGGCGGCGGGGTCCGACGGCGCGGTCCGGGGGTGGGGCCCGGCGGCGGGGTCACTCGAAGGCGGCGCGGTGGTCGCGGACCCAGTCGGCGAAACGCCGCGGCGCCCGCCCCAGCACGGCCGCCACGTCGCCGCTGAGCCGCTCGGCACCGCCCGCCGCGACGAACGCGGCCCCCGTCATGGCCACCTCCACCAGGAGCGGCTCGGCGCCCGAGGCCAGCATCCCCTGCCTGGCCGCCTCCAGCGGGATCTCGACCGTCGTCACCTCCCGGCCGAGCACCTGCCCGAGCACGCGTGCCTGCTCGGGCACACTGATCACCTCGGGCCCGGTCAGCTCGTAGGTCATGCCGTCGTGCGCCCCGCCCGTCAGCGCCTCGACCGCCACCTCGGCCACGTCACGCGGGTCGACCACGCCCTGGCCGCCCGAGCCCGTCGTGTTCGGGATCGGCTCGCCCGCCCTGACCGCCTCGGCCCACATCAGCGCGTTACCGGCGAACCCGGCCGGGCGCAG
Source organism: Nonomuraea sp. NPDC004354 (assembly GCF_053602555.1). Classification (NCBI taxonomy): domain Bacteria; kingdom Bacillati; phylum Actinomycetota; class Actinomycetes; order Streptosporangiales; family Streptosporangiaceae; genus Nonomuraea; species Nonomuraea sp. NPDC004354. The sequence continues at coordinate 120,674 of NZ_JBSGDV010000004.1, forward strand.
GATCGTCCACGCCATCCCGCTGTCCCTGACGGCCCGCTCGCCGTGGTGGTGCCAGGAGCGGATGTCCTTCGCGTCGTCGGTCTCCCCGGTGCCGATCGCCGAGATCTTCACGATCTTCTTCGTGCCGGCCCGCCCGGCCGCCGCGACCAGGGCGAGGTCGTGTTCGGGCAGCTCACGCCCGAAGGCCGTCAGCGACAGCACCGTGTCCACCCCTTCGAGTGCCCTGTCCAGCGAGGCGGGGTCGGCGAAGTCGGCCTTCACCGCCCGCGCGCTCAGTTTGGCGGGGTCGCGCGTCATCGCGAGCGCCTGCTCGCCTCTCGCGGCCAGCCGCCTGAGGACTTCACTTCCGATGGTGCCCGTGGCACCCGTGACCAGGATCATGCCTCCTACGCTCCCGTCAGGGAGCCGCCCGCCGATAGGAAAAATCGGCACCTAGGGTGGTGGCGTGAGCGTTCGGGCCGAGCGGATCGGCGAGACGGCGGCCGGCGGCCTGGGCGAGGTACACGTGCGCGAGCCCGACCCGGCCGCCGTGCTGGCCTTCCGCACCACCATCGACGGGCGCGGCGACCTCATGGTGCTCGGCCCGCGCACCCGCGCCTCCTACCTCGCGCCGAAGGAGCTGTCCCGCTGCGTCACCGTGCGGCTGCGCCCCGGCAGGGCGCGGGCGGTGCTCGGCGTGCCGGTCAGCGAGCTGGTCGACAGGATCGTGCCGCTGCGCGAGCTGTGGGGCGCCGCGGCCGACCGGCTGGCCGAGGAACTGGCGGCCGCTCCTGGCCACGAGGCGGCCATGGTCGAGGCGGCCCTCCTCGACCGGCTCTCCGCCTGCTCGACCGCCGAGCTGTCGCGGGCCGCGCTGCTGCAGGCCGCCGCCGACCGCCTGCCGTACGCGAGGGTCCCCGAGGTGGCCAGGGACCTCGGCGTCAGCGAGCGCCACCTGCGCGACCTGTTCACCAGCGGGGTGGGGATGCCGCCCAAGCGGTTCGCCCGCCTCGACCGGGTGCGCGGCGTGCTGGCCCGCGCCGCCGCCGGCGGCTGGGCCGCGCTGGCCGCCGACGCGGGCTACTACGACCAGTCGCACCTGACGGCCGAGTTCCGTTCCGTGATGGGCGTCTCCCCCGGCGCGTTCGTCGCCGGCGACCTGCCCGCCGCCGTGGCCTGCTCCGCCTAGCGCTCCCAGGCGTCGGCCGTACGGCAGGTCGCGCCCGAGCACGTCCGCATCGCGTCCAGGCGGGCCTGGAGGTTGCTCAGCAGTTCGGGGGGCGCGGTCGCGGCCAGGTTGTTCAGTTGGTAGGGGTCGGTGGTCAGGTCGTAGAGCTGGGTCTCCCCCGTCACGTACTTCACATAGGTGTGCGTGGCGGTGCGCAGCGCCGCGTAGGCGGGTGTCAGCGTCTGCCGGTTGGCGGCCTGGTTGGTCGGCCTGGCGAACTCGATCAGCGCGTTGCGCCGCCAGCTCGGCGGGTTGAGCCCGCGCAGCAGGGGCACCAGCGAGCGCCCCTCGGCGAAGGCGGGCGCCGGGATGCCGGCCAGTTCGGCGAAGGTGGGCGCGTAGTCGACCGGCTGGGTCAGGGCGGTGATGGTGGAGCCGGGCGCGACGCCGGGGCCGCGCACCACCAGCGGCACCTTGACGGCCTCCTCGAACGGCGTGGTCTTGCCCAGGCGCAGCCGGTGGGTGCCCAGGTGGAAGCCGTTGTCGGAGGCGAAGAAGATGTAGGTGTTGTCGAGCTTGCCCGCCGCCTGCAGGGCGGTGACGACGGTGTTGACCAGGTCGTCCACGCCGAGCATGGCGCGCAGCCTCGCCCGGTGGCGCTCGTCGATGCGTTCCTCGCCCGCCCAGCCGATCTCGGGCAGGTCGCGCAGCCACTGCGGCTCCTTGTGGACGTCGGCCTGGTTGTAGTTGGGTGTCCGGGGCGCCTGCGCGTCGGGGAAGGCGTCGGCGTGGCGGCGCGCGGGGTTGGCCGGGTTGTGCGGGGCGACGGGGGCCAGGTAGAGGAAGAACGGCTGGGTGCCGGGCGCGCTGACGAACTCCTTCGCCTTGCGGGCGAGCACGTCCTCCAGGTAGTCCTCCTCGTCCCAGCCGTACTCGACGAGCCTGCCGTTCTCGTTGAGCGTGTAGTCGTACTCCTCGTAGAGCCGCTTGACCGGCACCGCCCACTGGTCCCAGCCCGGCGGCACGTAGGTGGCGGGCACGCTGGTGCCCGGATAGTGGTTGAGGTACTTGCCCATGAGGCCGGTGCGGTAGCCGGCGCCGCGCATCCAGGCGCCGACCGTGGAGTTCTCCAGCCCGGCCAGGTGGAAGCGGTCGAAGCCGCCTTCAGGGGCGGTGTTGGTCCACACGGTGTGGCTGTGCACGTACTGCGAGCGCAGGAGCGACGCCCTCGAGGGACAGCACCAGGAGTTGGTGACGATGGCGCGGTCGAAGGAGGCTCCCTGCCGGACCAGGTGGCTGGTGATGGCGGGGAAGTTCTGCAGCGTGCCGTACTCGAGGTCGTCGGCGAGGATCAGCACGATGTTGGGCCGCGACTGGCCGGCCGCGCTCGCCGGCATGGCGACGAGTGGCAGCAACAGCAGCAGCACTGCCAGACCCCCCAGCCGCTTCATCAGCACACGGTCTCAACTTCCCCCAACATCCCTCATTGACACCCCTCTCAACAATATTAGAACCTGTTCTCATTTCGGGAGGTATCGCATGAAGTTAGGCCTGAACCTGGGCTACTGGCAGCGACACGCCGACGACGCCACCGAGGTCGTCCAGGCGGCCGAGCGGCTCGGCTACGACTCGGTCTGGACCGCCGAGGCCTACGGCAGCGACGCTTTCACCCCGCTCGCCTGGTACGGCGCGCGCACCACGAGGATCAAGCTCGGCACCTCGGTCGCGCAGCTGTCGGCCCGCACCCCGGTGGCCACCGCGATGACCGCGATGACGCTCGACCACCTCACCGGCGGGCGGCTCCTGCTCGGCGTCGGCGCCTCCGGGCCCCAGGTGGTGGAGGGCTGGTACGGCCAGCCGTTCCCCCGCCCCCTGGCCAGGACCCGCGAGTACGTCGAGATCATGCGCAAGGTGTGGCGGCGCGAGGAGCCGGTCACCAACGAGGGCCCGCACTACCCCCTGCCGCTGCCCGGCGGCCTGGGCAAGCCGCTGAAGCTCATCACGCACCCGCTGCGCCAGGACATCCCCGTCTACATCGGCGCCGAAGGGCCCAAGAACGTCGCGCTCGCCACCGAGATCGCCGACGGCTGGCTGCCGCTGTTCACCTTCCCCTCGAAGATCTCCGATCTCTACGGGAGGTTCCCCGCCGGCTTCGAGGTCGCGGCGATGGTCATGGTGATGGTCACCGACGACGTCAGGGCCGCGCTCGACGGGGTGAAGACGATGCTCACCCTCTACATCGGCGGCATGGGCGCCAAGACGCGCAACTTCCACGCCGACATCATCGGCAGGATGGGCTACGCCGAGGCCGCCGAGCGCATCCAGGCCCTCTACCTGGCCGGGCGAAGGCAGGAGGCCTTCGCCGCCATCCCCGACGAGCTGGCCGACGGCATCTCGCTGGTCGGCCCGCCCGGCAGGATCAAGGAGCGGCTGGAGCTGTGGCGGGCCTCGCCGGTGACGAACCTGCTGGTGATGGGCCCGCGTGACGAACGGTCCCTGACGATCGTCCGCGACCTGGTGCTGGGTTAAGTCCCGCTCAGTCGGGACGCGGAGCGGGGTCCTCGGTCACCGAGCGCAGGAGCGGCCTGCTCAGCGCGCCCGCGCCGACCACGCCCGCGAACCCGGCGCCGACGCACACCGCCAGCGTGACCGCGCCCGAGATGTTCGGCGAGACCAGCATGAACGGCGAGGCGCAGAACGCGCCCACCAGGATCGAGCCGCCGCCCATCACCACGAGCGGGACCAGCGTCTCCGACCTGCGCGCCCTGTCCAGCACCTCCAGGGGCGTGCCCGCCAGCCTGAGCAGCGCGTAGGTCTGGCGGCGGTCCAGGACCGAGGAGGCGGCCGTGATGCCCGCGCTGGCGATCGCCACGAGGAACGACACCGACAGCACCACGATGGTGCCGGTGGCGATGTCGTCGAGGAGTTGCGCGCTGAAGTGCTGGTCGTCGGCCTCGCTGGTGGCCGAGTGGCCGGGCACGAGCCCGTCGAGCGCGGTGCGCGCCTTGTCCACGTCCGCCCTGCCCACGGCTGCGAGAACGAGCGTCTTCTCCTTCGTCACCGTCGCCCGCACGCCCGCCTTCTCCAGCCGCCGCCGCGCCTGGTCGGCGACCAGGGTCACCTCGGTCCGTGGCACGGAGAGCCTGAGCCGCTCGTCGCTCACCCGCCCGGCGAGCGCGTCACCCGGGCTGAGCAGACCGAGGAAACCGGCCACGAAGCCCGTCAGCGCGACACCGCTGACCGTCCGCCACGCCGCCCGCGGATCGTCGACCAGCCTGCGCCCCGCCAGCAGCTTCGCCGGGCGTCTCGCCCGCTTCGCGGTGACCTTGCCGATCAGCGCGACGACCCAGGGGCCGACCAGGTTGATGCACAGGAACGCCAGGCCGAGCACCGCCGCGACCACGCCCACGCCTGCGTTCGTGCTCAGCAGCGGCACCGCGGCCAGCACCGCGAGCAGGGCGATCACCCTGACGAACCGCATCGCGGGCGGCGTCTCCCTCTTGGCCACCCCGAGCGGGCTGACCACGACCCTGCGCAGGCCGACGATCGCCGACACCCCCACCAGCAGCGGTACGGCCAGCAGCACCGCGACCACCACGAGAGGGACCGGCAGCAGGTCGCCGGCGAACCACGGTCCGCCGCCGATCCTGATGGCGGTGAGCAGCGGGACCGCCGCGCCGTACAGGACGGTGCCGAGCACGGCTCCGGCGAACGCGACGATCACCGCCTCGGCCACGGTCATCGCCACGACCTGGCCGGGGGTGGCGCCCACCAGCCTGAGCGCGGCGAGACGCTGGTCACGGCGGGCCACGGTCAGCCGCGCCGCGGCGCCGCCGAACACCAGCAGCGGCACCACCATGAGCACGCTGGCGATGAGGGCGAGGATCCGGTAGCCCACCGCGTCCTCCGTCGGCGCGCCGGCCAGCGTCTCGACCTTGGTCGGCGGCACCTCGTCCTGCCACGCCTCGCCGCGGGGAGCGGTCATGGCGGGGTCGCCCGGCCGGTGGCCGACCACCGCGACCAGCTCGCCCGGGTGGACGAGAGCCTCGTCGCCGAGCACGCCCTTCACGTTCGGGTAGCGGTCGGCGAGCCGGTCGGCGGGCAACTGCCTGCTCAGCTCCGCCAGCGCGGGCGACAGCCACACCTCGCCGGGAGCGGGGAACCGCGGCAGCCCGGGCGGGACGTCCGCCTTCGGGTCCAGCGCGGCCAGATCCACGACGGTGATCTTCTTGTCCTGGACGTAGTCGTTCCTGGTCGCCTCGACGGCCGTCGCCCTGCCCGTCGCCTGGACGGGGTTGCGCCACGCCCCCCTCTCCGCGCGGCCCTCGAAGGCCACGTTGGCCGACACGGCGAACAGCAGCAGGCCCGTGGAGATGACGACCGCGCCCAGCGTCAGCCAGGTGCCCAGCATGCCGCGGCGCCCGCCACCCCTCAGCAGGCGCCAGGTGAGGCTCATGAGGTTGTTCACCGGCTCACCGCGCTCTGCAGCAGGTTGCCGTCGCGGACCTCCACCGTGCGGTCGCACCACCCGGCCACACCCGGATCGTGGGTCACCACGATGAGCGAGGCGCCGTTGTGCTTGGTGGCCTCCACCAGCAGGCGCATCGTCTCCTGTCCCGTGCTCTGGTCGAGCGCGCCGGTCGGCTCGTCGGCGAACACCACCGCCGGCCTGCTCACCAGCGCCCTCGCGATCGCCACCCGCTGCGCCTGGCCGCCGGACAGCTCGCCCGGCCTGCGGCCCTCCATGCCGCCCAGGCCGAGCGGCGGGAACCACTGCCTCGCCTGCCGTACGGCGTCGGCCCTCGACACGTTGCCGAGCATGAGCGGCAGCGCCACGTTCTCCTCGGCGGGAAGCTCGGGCAGCAGCTGGCCGAACTGGAACACGAACCCGAACCTGGTCCTGCGCAGGGCGCTGCGCTCGCGCTCCTTCATGGTGTCGATGCGCTGGCCGAGCAGGTGCACCTCACCCGCGTCCGGCTTCATGATCCCGGCCAGGCAGTGGAGCAGGGTGGACTTGCCCGAACCGCTCGGACCCATGATCGCCACGGCTTCGCCCGCCTGGATGGTGATGTCCACGCCGTTCAGCGCCACCGTCTGGCCGAAGCGCTTGGCGAGCGCGCGGCCTGCAAGTACGTCGTTCATGGAGAAGACCTTGTCGCGGGGAGAGGGGACGGCGGATCGGCCGTGCGTCCGATCGCCATCGGCCGATCGGCTGATCTCCCCTCTGCCGCCCCACCGCGGCCGGTGCCTGTCTCCTGGACGTCACCGGACAGGACAGATCGCACAATGATCGGAAAGTTAGGCTTGCCCGTGTGACGATTCGTGTGCTCATCGCCGACGACCAGGAACTTGTCCGCACCGGCTTCCAGATGATCCTCGATGCCCAACCGGACATCGAGGTCGTCGGCGCGGTGGCCAACGGCGCCGACGCGGTCGAGGCGGCCCGGCGGCTGCGCCCCGACGTGTGCCTGCTCGACATCCGGATGCCCAAGCTCGACGGTATCGAGGTGACCAGGATCCTGGCCGGACCGGGCGTCGAGAATCCCATGCGGGTGGTCATCGTCACCACCTTCGACCTCGATGAGTACGTCTACGGCGCGCTCCGCTCGGGCGCGACCGGGTTCCTGCTCAAGGACAGCGGACCCACCCTGCTCATCGAGGCCATCAGGGCCGCGGCCGCCGGCGACGCGCTGGTGTCACCCTCGGTGACCGTACGCCTGCTCCAGCATCTCGCCCAGCCCGCCATGGGCGCCACCAAGCCGCTCAACGAGCCGCTCACGGAGCGCGAGCTCGACGTCGTACGGCTGGTCGCCAGGGGCAGGACCAACCAGGAGGTGGCCGCCGAGCTGTTCGTCTCGCTGTCGACGGTCAAGACGCATCTCGGCAGCATCCAGGTCAAGCTCGGCGCCAGGAACAGGGTGGAGATCGCGGCCTGGGCATGGGAGTCAGGCGTGGTCAGCTGATTAACGAGAGGTCTGGCTGGATACATCTGAAGCAGAACCTCAACATGTGTGCCCCGGGGGGAGAGATTCGTGCGCCATGCTCCTTCCGCGGCGAAGCGATCGGCTTCGGCGGTCTATGTGACCCTTGCCGCCCAGCTCGCCGCCATGACCGCTCTTGTGATCTTCGACGAGGTGCGCGGCGGACGGCTCGCCGCCGAGATCATCACTCTGGGTGGTGATATACGGTCGCCGGGAGCGGAAGCGGTGGTCGGCGCGGTGACCCTGTTCGCCGTGCTGATGCTGCTGACGGTGGGCACACTGGTCGCCTCGGCCTCCGCCTACCTCACCTGGCTGGTCAGGGCGTGCCGCGTCAACAAGGTCGCGACCTCCTCCGGTTCGGTGATCGCGGCGTGGCTGCTGCCCGGGATCAACCTGATGGCTCCCGCCGTACTGGTCGACCAGGTGTGGCGGGGCGCCGACCCGCCGCACGACCGCAGAACGCGCTGGCTCGCCCTGGTGGCCGCCTGGTGGACGAGCTGGCTGGCCGCGCTGGCCCTGGTGACGATACGGCTGCCGCTGCGCGGATCGTCGGAGGAGCTGACGGGGCTGAGCGGGCTGGAACTCGGCGTGACGGCGGTGGCGGCGCTGCTGTGCGCCTGCACGGTCCGCGAGATCACCCGGCTCCAGACCGCCGCCTCCCCGGTGCCCCACCTCACCCCGGCTCCCGTGATCCCCTGACCCGCCCGGCGGCATGCACGAAGATTCACCGTTCCACTGACACATAGCGCGACGGCCATTAACTTAACGTGACATGCCTGGCCCCCAGCATGACGCGACCAACAACCCCTGGCCGGTTTCCAGCCCTTTCGCCCGTAAGCATTTCGGCAAGGGGAAAGAGGAAGGGCTCGCGGAAGGGCTCGCGAAGGGCAAGACCGAGGGTGAAGCCACGCTCCTGCTGACGCTGCTTGAGGCGCGGGGCATCGTCGTTTCCGACGAGATCCGGGCACGGATCGCCTCCTGTACCGACCTCCTGCAGTTCGACGTCTGGACACGACGCGCCGCCGTGTCGACCTCCGCCGAGGACGTGTTCGAGTAACCGGCCTTCGGCTGCCGGAGGAGTGGCATGCTGACCGCTTCTCTGCGGCTGGATCGGGCGCCGTCGGCTCGAGGGTTTCCTGGAGCCGGCGGCGCGGGTCAGGCGGCCTGGGTGGGGCCTGAGCTGCCCTGACTGGCGTGCCAGAGCTGGCGGGGCGGGGTGACGACGCCGGGGGTGGGGCCGATGTCGGAGTACGGCGAGATGCGGTAGCCGTTGGCGTACTCGATGGTGCGCCCGCCGACGTGCTCCGTGCCGGGGCGCTGCCTGTCGAGGAGCGCTCGGACCGCCTCCAGGCCGCCGGTGCGCCATGCGGCGTCCAGGTCCACGAGGTTCCAGCAGTCGACGGCCCGCATGGAGATCGCGCGGGTACCCGTGCGGCGGATCACTCCTCTGGCGACCATCAGCCACGACCCGAACACCGTCGAAGCGCACCTGCCCTGCACCGACTCGAAGAAGGTCAGGTCGACGGGGCCCGTGGAGTCGTCGAGGGTGGTGAAGATGACCCGCTGCCCCGAGCGCACCGCAGGGGTCTGCGTGGCCACCTTGACCCCGGCCACCAGCACCTCGGCGCCGTTGCGCTGGGCGAGCAGGTCCTTGGAGCGCACCACTCCGATGGCGTCGAGCAGTTCGTCGTGGAAGCTCATCACGTGGCGGCTGATGTCGATGCCGAGGATCTCCAGCTCCGCCTCGACCATCTCGGTCTCGGTCATCTCCGGGAGCTCGCCGGGCTGGATGTGCTCGGCGAACCCCAGGGGCAGCTGTACGGCCAGCGGCTCTCCCGCCCGGGGCTGCCCTTCGGCCACCGCCCCGTCCAGCAGGGGGCCGTTCTTCGGGGAGTCCTCGGCCGGGGTGGGTCTGGTCGTACCGGCCCTTGGCGAGGGCCTTCCCCTGTGGCGTGACGGTCTTCCCTGCCGCGCCGCCGAGGACGACGTCGCCCGGCTTCCATCGGTCGTCGCCCGGCTTCCGTCGGTCGTCGCCCGGCTTCCGTCGGTCGTCGCCCGGCTTCCGTCGGTCGTCGCCCGGCTTCCATCGGTTCCTGCCCGCCCCGAGAAGCCCGTGCCCGAGAAGCCCGTGCCTGAGAAGCCCGAGTCCGAGAAGCCCGGGTCCGGGGAACCCGGGAAGCCTGAGCCCGAGCCTGCCGAGCGGCCGGAACCCGAGAAGCCCGAGCCCGGGGAAGGTGTGTAGCCCTTGGGCGGCCGGGGACTCGCCTTGACGCCCGAGACCGAGGCCCGCTCCAGCACCCCCACCTGGGCGATCAGGTCACGTCTCGTCAGCTCCCCCGGCCGCCAGCGCGGGCCGCCCGGCCGTAGCGAGTGGAGGGCGTCGAACCCGCCCACCTGGACGATCCGTTCGACGACGGGACGCGAGGGCCTGGCCCTGTCCCAGAAGTCGGCGAGCGAGGTGTAGGGCTGCCCGGCCACCATCCGGTCGACCTCCGCCTCGCTCACCCCTCTGACCGCCGAGAACGGCACGCGCAGGCCGTACCCGCGACCGAGCTGGTCGGGCCGGAAGTCGCGCACCCGCCGCCGGTAGCCGGCCGCACCACCGAGCTCGCCACCAAGCGCGCCATCCAGAAAACCGCCCGAAACGCCGCCCGAAACTCCGCCTGAAACGCCGCCCCGCGCCTCGTCCCGCGCGCCCTCCAGAGCGGCGGGCCGGACGCTGACACGCAGCGGCGGGGGGCCGACGCGTTCGACGGTCCAGTGCTTGGCCGACTTGTTGACGTCGAGGGGAAGGATCGTCACCCCGCACTGCCTGGCCTCGTCGATGATCACCCGCTGCGGGTACATGCCGGGCTCGTGGGTGAGCACCCCCGCGAAGAAGGCCGCCGCGTGGTGCCGTTTGAGCCAGGCCGACTGGTAGGTGGGCAGCGCGAACGCGGCCGCGTGCGCCTTGCAGAAGCCGAAGGCGCCGAAGGCGTCGAGCACCTGCCAGGCCCGTTCCACCGTCGCCCGGTCGTAGCCGGGCAGCACGTTGGCGAGGAACCACCGCCGTGCCGCCTCGCGCAGGACGGGGTCGCCGAGGCTGCGCCGTACCTTCTCCGCCTCGGACAGGCCCGCGCCGGTCATCACGTCGATGATCTTCAGGACCTGTTCGTGGAAGACGACGACCCCGTTGGTCTCGGCGAGAGCCTCGCGCAGGCGGGGATGCGGGTAGGTGGCGGCCCGCCAGCCGTGCCGGGACTCCAGGTAGGGCGTGACCATGTCGGAGTTGACGGGGCCGGGCCGGAACAGCGAGATGTCGACGATCAGGTCGTTCATCGTGCGCGGCTCCAGCTTGGCGACCAGCTCGCGCTGCCCGGGCGACTCGATCTGGAAGCAGCCGAGCGTACGGCTCGCGCAGATCATGTCGTAGGTCGGCTCGTCGTCCTGCGGCACGGCGTCGAGCTCGATGTCCACGTCGTCGACCCGCTTGATCTCGGTCAGCGTGTAGGCCATCGCCGACTGCATCCGCACGCCGAGCACGTCGAGCTTGAGCAGCCCCGCCTCCTCCACGTCGTCCTTGTCGAACTGTGACATCGGGAAGTCGAGCGCGCTGCGCTCCACGGGGGTGCGGTCGCGCAGGCCGGCGTTGCCGACCAGCACCCCGCACGGGTGCAGCGCGATGTGCCTGGGCAGCCCGTCGAGCTTCTCCGCCAGCTCGAACACCCTGCCGAGCCCGGCCTCGTCGAGCCGGCTCTCGCGCAGCTCCGGCAGGTCCTTCAGCGAGGCGGTGATCTGGCGGGCGCGGATGTGCGGGAACGCCTTGGCGATGGCGTCGACCTCGTGCGGCGGCAGTCCCATCGCGCCGCCCACGTCGCGCAGGGCGCTGCGGGCCCGGTAGGTCTCCATCATGGACACGCAGGCCACGCGCGCCTCGCCGTACATGTCGTAGATCGCCTTGTAGCAGTCGAGGCGGCGGGCGGACTCCACGTCGACGTCGATGTCGGGCAGGCCGACGCGGCCCTCCGACAGGAAGCGCTCCATGAGCAGGCCGTGGTGGAGCGGGTTCACCTCGCCGATGCCGATGAGGTAGTTGACCAGGCTGCCCGCGCCGGAGCCGCGGATGGCGCAGCGGATGCCCATGTGCCTGATCCGGTCGGTGATGCCGACGACCGCCATGAAGTATCCGGACAGCCGCTTCTTCTCGATGACGGCCAGCTCGACCTCGAGGCGGTCGCGGGCCTGCCTCGAGCCGCGCAGGCCCCGGTCGTCGAGCCCGTCCTCGCAGCGATGGCGCAGCAGGGGGACCGGGTCCCTGCCGATCTCGGGCAGGTGCAGGTCGGGCGGGTCGCTGCGGAGGGCGAGCAGCCGCCTGGGGTCGATCACGCACGCCTCGGCGAGCGCGCGCGTGGTGTGCAGGAGCCGGTTGGCGCGCGACTGGTCGCCGCCGCAGATCTTGTGGGCGACCCTGCGCATCTCGTCGCCGCTCTTGAGGTAGGCGTGGGAGGTGCTCCGCTCCAGGTGCCGGGGGTGGAGGGGGACGAGCTGGCGCGCCGCGTCGAGCACGTCGCCCACCTGGTGGTCGGCGGGGTCGAGATACCTGACCGCGTTCGTGAGGACGGCCGGCACGCCGAACTCCTCGGCGAGGGAGAGCATGCGGACGGCGGTGGTGGCGTCGCGGTAGCCGTACTGGTCGACCAGCTCGATCACCACGCCGCGCACCTGGGAGCGCCAGAGGCCCAGCAGCGCCCTGGCCTGCTCGTCGCGTCTGGCGGCCACCGCGCGGCCCACGTCGGATCTCGGGCCGAGCAGCACGACGAGCCCGTCGTCGGGACCGAACGCCCCGCCTCGCTCCCTGCCGCCCTGACGCCTCGCCGGCGCGGGCGACAGCCCGGCGGCCGGCTGCCCAGCGCCAGGGAGGGTGCCGGTGCCAGGGAGGGTGCCGGCGCCCGCGGCCCAGGCGGCGACCAGGTCGCGGGTCACCCTCGGCTCGCCCCGCTCGCCTGCGTGGTGGGCGGCGGTGACCAGGCGGCACAGCCGGGACCACCCGCCGGAGCGGGCCAGGACGGTGACCCTGTCCTCGGCGTCGGGCCCGGTCCGCGGGCGCGCCTCCCGCGGACCGGAGGCGGAACGGCCGTCGCCCGGCCCGCGGCTCCCTGAACGCGAGGCGGGCTGGTAGGCGCCGGGCAGCGGCCCGTAGGCGGCGCGGTCGCGCGGCGGGACGGGGTCGAACGCCTGCCCTCCGGCCGCGCCGGGCGAGACGTCGAGGGAGAAGTCGACGCCGAACACCGGCGAGATCCTGGCGTCCATGCAGGCCTGGGCGTGCTTGAGCGCCCCGTAGAGCCCGTCGCGGTCGGTCAGCGCGAGGATGTCCATCCCGTGCTCGGCCGCCCGTCGCACCAGGGCCTGGGGGAAGGCGGTGCCGTACCGCATCGAGTAGGCGGAGCTCACGTGCAGGTGCGGGAAGGAGAGCATCAGTCCCACGCCCTCAGCAGCAGCCAGCCTCCGCTGGCGGTGTCGAAACGCAGCTCGTAGGAGCCGCGCTCACGCCCGGGGCTGGCCTCGACCCGCCAGAACTGGCGCTCGCCGGGGTCGGCCTCGCCGGTCTTCCACCATTCACGGGCCACCACCCACTGGTCGAGGACGCGACGGACGAGGTAGAGCCGATCGCGCCAGACGAACTGGGTCGGCTGGCCCTCCCTGGTCCACACCTCTATCGGATCGCCGTAGAGTCTGCTCAAGACGCTTCTTCTCCCCGTGGCTCTGGGTCTGCTGCTGAGCCACCCGGGGGAAGTCGGGCGCTATATCGAGCATATGTTCGATGTCATGGGAGTGCAAGCCGCGTGAGCGGGTTGGCGCCGATCGAGTTCCGGATGCTGAAGGCGACGCTGCCGGCCCGGTAGCGGTCGTCCGACAGTTCCACCGGGCGGCCCTCCTGTGTGGTGGTGATCCGGCGCTGGCGCAGCAGCGGGCTGCCGCGCCGCACGCCGAGCAGGCGGGCGTCCTCGGTGCCTGCGGCGATCGCGTCGATGAGGTGCTCGCCGTAGGCGAAGACCAGGCCGACCCTGTCGTACAGCGCCTGCGTGACCGACTCGCAGTCGCTCGGCAGCCCCTCGACGGCGGAGGCGATCCACGAGGCGTAGACGGTCCGCTCCAGCAGGACGGGCTCGCCCTCCAGGGTGCGCAGCCTGAGCACCTCGAGCACCTCGGCGCTGCCGAGCCTGACCGACTCGGCCGGCGCCGCCCTGCGCCGGCGCTGGGCGAGCACCTGGCCGCCCACCGCGTGCCCCTTGGACCTGGCCCACTGGGCGAAGCTGTGCAACTCGGCGAAGCTCTGGCTGCGCTCGCCGCCGAGCACGATGCGTCGCGCCCCCTGCCGCGAGCCGATCAGCCCCTCGGCGGCGAGGATCGCCACGGCCTGCCGTACGGTGCCCCTGGCGGCCGAATAGCGCGCAGCGAGCTCGGCCTCCGAGGGCAGCTGGGACCCTACCAGGTGAACACCGGCCAGGATCTCGTCACGCAGCTCAGCGGCGATCTTTTCATAGCGCGCGGCCATTCACGACCCCTCCTGTTCATGAAATAGCAACGTTTATGCGACTAACTGGGTCTGGCCTTGTTTGTACAAGTTCCCCTACCTTTTAGCCACACCCCAGAGAGTGGAGGCGACGTGTCCGCACCTCGCATCGCAGGCTTGATCGCAGCTCTAACGGTAGTGACAGCGGCGTGCGGCGCCGCTCCGACCACCCAGCCGCAGACGACGACGGGTGGGGTGAACGCCGCGACGGCGACCTCTGCCGCCGACTTCGGCGGTCTCGACAAGCTTGTCGAGGCGGCCAAGAAGGAGGGCAACCTGCACGTCATCGCCCTGCCGCCCGATTGGGCCAACTACGGCGAGATCATCAGGAAATTTCAGGAAAAGTACGGCATCAAGATCGAGAGCGAGAACCCCGACGCCTCCAGCGCCGACGAGATCAACGCGGTGAAGACCCGCAAGGGTCAGGACCGCGCGCCCGACGTGCTGGACCTCGGCCAGTCCTTCGGCTTCAGCGGCGCCAAGGAGGGCCTGTTCGCGCCCTACAAGGTGCAGAGCTGGGACAAGATCCCCGAAGGCCAGAAGGAGCCGAACGGCCTGTGGGTCAACGACTACGGCGGCTTCGTCTCGATCGGCTGTGACGCCAAGAAGATCACCACGTGCCCCAAGACGTACGCCGATCTCCTCAAGCCCGAGTACAAGGGCAAGGTCGCGCTGAACGGCAACCCGAACAAGTCGGGCTCGGCCTTCGCCGGCGTCTGGGCGGCCTCGCTGGCCAACGGCGGCTCGCTCGACGACATCGGCCCCGGCGTGCAGTTCTTCAAGAAGCTGAAGGACGTCGGCAACTACAACCCGGTCGAGTCCACGCCCGCCACCGTCGAGAAGGGCGAGACGCCCATCAGCATCGACTGGGACTACCTGAACGCCGGATACCGCGAGCAGTTCCTGCCGAAGGGTCTCGACTTCCAGGTGGCGGTGCCGTCCGACGGCATCTACGCGCAGTACTACGTGCAGGCCGTCAACAAGGACGCCCCGCACCCGGCCGCGGCGCGGCTGTGGATGGAGTTCCTCTACAGCCCCGAGGGCCAGAACCTGTGGCTCAAGGGCGGCGCCCGTCCCGTGCTGATGCCCGTGATGACCGCCGACGGCACCATCGACAAGGCACTGGCCGAGAAGCTGCCGCCGGTCCAGGGTGAGCCGAAGTTCCCGACCGAGGCCCAGGTCAACAAGGCCAAGGAGGACCTGGCCAAGACCTGGGACGCGGCTGTGGCCGGCTGATGGCGCGCGTTCTCGGCGCGCTGCCGTTGCTGGCGTTCGTCGCGCTCGCCTTCGGGATCCCCGCCATCGCGATGGTGGCGGGGGCCTTCACCGTCGAGGGCGCGCCGGGGCTCGGCAACCTGGCGCTCACCACGCAGGGCGGCTACCTGCTCGCGCTCGGCAACAGCGTGAAGCTGTCGGCGGTGGTGGCGGTGCTGGGCGCGGTGCTCGGCACCTTTCTCGCCCAGGCCGTGGTCACCTCCCGGTCACGGGCGCTGCGCGAGGCCGTGCTGACCGCCTCCGGTGTGCTGGCCAACTTCGGCGGCGTGCCGCTGGCCTTCTTCTGGGTGGCCACGCTCGGCAACGCGGGCGTGGTCAGCGGCCTGTTCGGCCTGCCGTCCGGCACGCTGTTCACCTTCTGGGGCCTGGTGCTGGTCTACCTGTACTTCTCCGTGCCGCTCATGGTGCTGGTCATCGCGCCCGCGCTGGACGGTCTGCGCCCGCAGTGGCGCGAGGCCGCCGCCAACAACGGCGCCACGTCCTGGCAGTACTGGCGGTACGTGGCCCTGCCGGTGCTGACCCCCGGCCTGCTCGGCGGCGTGGTGCTGCTGTTCGGGTCGGCGTTCGCCGCCTACGCCACCGCCTCGGCGATGGGCGCGGGCACCGTGCTGCCGCTGGTCACCCTGAAGATCGCCGCGGCTCTCTCCGGTGACGTGCAGACCGGCTTCGAGAACGTCGGCCTGGCGCTCAGCCTCGACATGGTCCTGGTCGCGGCGCTGGTCATGGCGGTCTACCTGCCGCTGCAGAGAAGGAGCACCCGATGGCTCCAGTGAGGTGGACGCCGTGACCGCGCTCGCGCCCGTCGCGCCGGTCCCCGAGAGCGCGCCCGCCGTCTCCCGCCGCCGGGACCGTCCCGGTCTGTGGCGGGGGGTCGTCCTCGCGCTGGCCGCCCTGTACTTCCTCGTCCCGCTCGCCGCGTCGTTCTGGTACACGGTCCACAACCAGAGCACCGGCCTCTCGTTGGCCCCCTACGCGGAGCTGTGGACGGCCGAGGGCTTCCTGACGAGCCTGCTGCTGTCCCTCGGGCTCGCCCTGGCCACCATCGTGCTGGTGCTGCTGCTCACGCTCCCCGCCATGATCACGGTACGGCTGGCCGCCCCCCGGCTGCGCCCGGTCATGGAGGTGATCTGCACGCTGCCGCTGGTCGTGCCGCCGATCACGCTCGTGGCAGGGGTCAGCAGGTCCCTCCAGGTCGGCGGCGACGTGCTGGCGCCCACGCCGTTCTGGGGGACGCTGATCGCGATCCAGAACCAGGACTTCCCGCTGGTGCTGGTGTTCGTCTACGTCGTCCTCGTCCTGCCGTTCGTCTACCGCTCCCTCGACGCGGGGCTGCGCACGATGGACGTGCGGACGCTGGTCGAGGCGGCCCGCAACCTGGGGGCGTCGTGGCCGCACGTGATGTTCCGGGTGATCGTCCCCAACCTGCGCTCGGCGCTGGCCAGCGCCTCGTTCCTCACGCTCGCCCTGGTCCTCGGCGAGTACACGGTGGCCAGCATCCTCGGCTACCAGCCGTTCGCCGTCTGGATCGTCACGATCTCGGGCTCCAAGGGCCAGCTGTCCGTCGCCGCCTCGGTGCTCAGCCTCCTGCTCACCTGGCTGCTGCTGCTCACTATCTCGGGAGGAAGCCGTGACCGCTCGGCTTGAGTTCCAGGGCCTGCGCCGGGTCTTCGGCAAGACGGTCGCCCTCGACGGTCTCGACCTCACCATCGAGCCGGGCGAGCTGGTCGCCCTGCTCGGCCCGTCGGGCTGCGGCAAGACGACCGCGCTGCGTTGCGTGGCCGGGTTCGAGCATCCTGACGCGGGCGCGGTGCTGGTGGACGGCAAGGACATCACCGGCGTGCCGGCCAACAAGCGCGACGCGGGCATGGTGTTCCAGTCCTACTCGCTGTTCCCCAACCTGAACGTGGCCGAGAACGTCGCCTTCGGCCTGCGGGTCCGCAAGACGCCGCAGGCGGCGCGCCGGCAGCGCGCGCTGGAGCTGCTGGAGCTGGTCGGCCTGCCCTCGCACGCCGACCGCTACCCGCACCAGCTGTCCGGCGGCCAGCAGCAGCGGGTCGCCCTCGCCCGCGCGCTGGCGCTGTCGCCGCGCCTGCTGCTGCTCGACGAGCCGCTGTCGGCGCTGGACGCCAAGGTCCGCGTCGCCCTCAGGGAGGAGATCCGCCGCCTGCAGCTCGACCTGGGCATCACCACGATCTTCGTGACGCACGACCAGGAGGAGGCGCTGTCGATCGCCGATCGCGTCGCCGTGCTCAGGAGCGGGCGCCTGGAGCAGTGCGGCACGCCCGCGGAGGTCTACGACCGGCCGGCCACGCCGTTCGTGGCCGAGTTCGTCGGCACCATGAACCACCTGCCGGGACGCGTCTCGGGCGACAGGGTGACGGTGTTCGGCCAGCTCCTGCCGATCGCGGCAGGAGCGGAGGGCACCGACGTGGACGTCCTCATCAGGCCCGAGGCGGTGCTCGTCACCCCCTCCGAGGAGGGGCGGGCCGAGGTGATCGCCGCCTCCTTCCGCGGCGCGTCCGTCAGGCTGCGGCTGTCCGTGGAGGGCGGCGAGGTCCTCGCCGACGTCCCCGGGCACGAGGCGGCACGGCTGGCGCCTGGCACGCGCGTGACCGTCCGCCTGGTCGAGCGGCCCGTCCTTCTGGCGCCGCGCAGCACCGCCACACCGACTCCGACCTCTGCGAAGGATCCCGCGGGTGCCGTCTGACTCCACGCCGCGCGCGCCCCTTCCCTTCGAAGCCGTCCTGTTCGACATGGACGGCACGCTCGTCGACACCGAGGGCCTGTGGTGGGAGGCCACGGTCGACGTCGCCGCCTCGCTGGGGCGCGTCCTGGGCCCCGCGGACACGCCGTACGTCCACGGCCGCACGGTCGAGGACACGGCCGCGCACCTGGCGCCGGCGGCCGACCAGGAAACGGTCGACGCGGTCGCCGAGCGGCTGACCGAGTCGTTCGCCGACCGCATCAGGCGGGGGGTGCGGGTCATCCCCGGCGCCGCCGAGCTCCTGCGGGCACTCGCCACCGAGGCCGTCCCCACGGCGCTGGTCAGCGCCTCCCCGCGGTCGATCGTGGAGCTGGTGCTGCCGTCGCTCGGCCACAGGTTCGCGGTCGTGGTCGCCGCCGGGGAGACCGCGCGCGGCAAGCCGCACCCCGACCCGTACCTGGAGGCGGCCCGGCTCCTGGCGGCCGACCCGCGCCGCTGCGTCGCCGTGGAGGACAGCCCGACGGGGATCGCCGCCGCCACCGCCGCGGGTTGCCGGGTGCTGGTCGTCTCGCCTTCCGCGGGACTGCCCGATCTGCGCGTGATGTCGCTAAGCTGACCGGTCGTGAACCAGATCGGACGCTACAGGCTGTTGAACGTGCTCGGCAGGGGCGGCATGGGCACGGTCCACCTGGCCGAGGATTCTTCGGGGCAGCGCGTCGCGATCAAGGTGATCAATCCGGAGCTCAGCCAGCACGAGCAGTTCAGGATGCGCTTCCGCCGGGAGGCCGACGCGGCGCTCAGGGTGCGCAGGTTCTGCACGGCCGCGGTGCTGGAGGCGGCGCTCGACGGCGACCAGCTCTACGTGGTGACCGAGTACGTGCCCGGGCCGAACCTGGAGGAGGCGGTCAGGCAGTCGGGCCCGCTGCGCGGTTCGAGCCTCGACGCGCTGGCGGTGAGCGTGGCGACCGCGCTCATCGCCATCCACGCGGCGGGCGTCGTGCACCGCGACCTCAAGCCGTCCAACGTGCTGCTGTCGCCCGTCGGCCCGCGCGTGATCGACTTCGGCATCGCCAGGGCGCTCGACGAGATCGGCGGCGTGACCGGCACCGGCGAGCTGATCGGCACGCCCCGCTACATGGCGCCCGAGGTGCTGCGCGGCGAACCCGTCTCGCCGGCGTGCGACGTGTTCTCGTGGGGCTGCCTGATGGCGTTCGCGGCCACGGGACGCGCGCCGTTCCCCGGCGAGACGCTGCCCGCGATCATCTACCAGGTGCTCAACACCGAGCCCGCCCTCGACGGGCTCGAGCCCGGCCTGCGTGAGCTGGTGGTGGCCGCCCTGGCGAAGGATCCGGCGGCCCGCCCGACGGCGCAGCAGATCCTCGACCACCTGATCGGCCGCCAGGCGGCCCCCGAGCAGGTCGTGCAGACCGTGCGGGTGGCCTGGCAGGAGGGCGGCACCGCCGTCCACCTCCCTCCTCGGACCGGCGCGAAGAAGGCCAGGGTCCTGGCGGGGGTCGCCGTCGCGGCGGTGGCGCTGGTGGCGGCGGCGGGGGTGGGCGTGTGGACGATGCTGCCCGGCGGCCCGCCGGAGCTGCCCATGCTCTTCTCCGACGACTTCACCTCGACCTCGAGCGGCTGGAACGGCACCTACGACAGCGAGGCCGACAACAGCCAGGGCTACATCACCTCCGACTTCACCTACGGTCTCGACGCCGGCGAGTACAGCGAGGAGCGCTGGGCGACGGCTCCGGTGCCGTTCGCCACCGAGAAGCCCGCCTCCCCCGAGCCCTCGGCCTCGCCCACGCCGATGATGCCCTCCACGCTGGTCGTCGGGGTGACGGCCAAGGCCAGGTCCGGCGCCGGCGAGTTCGGCCTGTGGTGCAGGGGCCAGGGCGACGGCGACGGCACCTACTACGAGTTCACCCTCGACACCTCGGGCAACGCCAGGATCCGGCGCATCGTCGACTCGGCGGGCGGCAACATGGCCGCCCCGGTCAAGCTCGACGGGTTCAACCCGAGGGACAAGAACCACATCCAGGTCGCCTGCGAGGACGAAGGCGGCGCCATGCGGCTGTCCATGTGGGTCAACGGTGAGCGGGTCCACCAGGTCGACGACCCGGCCGGCCTGCCGACCGGCGACATCGGACTGTTCGCCCGCGTGCCGAAGGGCAGCGACAACCCGCTCAAGATGGTCTACGACGACTTCGAGATGCGCGGCCTCAAGCAGCAGCCCTAGCGCCCCGACCTCCTGGAACAGGCGCTGGAGGCCTGCCGGGGCGCGCTGGTGGCGGTCTCCGCGACAGGACCCTGCACGAAGGTTACGGCGGCGCCAGGTGGAGACTGGAGCCATGCATGCCATTGTGATCAACGCCCAGGGCGGCCCCGAGGTCCTCCAGTACGCCGAACACCCCGACCCCTCACCCGGCCCCGGCGAGGTGCTGATCGACGTCGCCGCGAGCGGCGTCAACTTCATCGACGTCTACCACCGCACCGGCACCTACCCCCTTGACCTGCCGTCGCCGATCGGCTCCGAGGGGGCGGGCACCGTCGCCGCCGTCGGCGAAGGGGTGGACGACGTCGCCGTCGGCGACACCGTCGCGTGGGTGAACGTGCTGGGCAGCTACGCCGAGAAGGCCGTGGTGCCGGCCTCCAGGGTGGTGCCCGTGCCCGACGGCGTGCCGGCCGAGCTGGCGGCGGCCTCGCTGCTGCAGGGCCTGACCGCGCACTTCCTGACGCACTCGGTGCACGAGGTGAAGCCGGGTGACGTCATCCTCGTGCACGCGGCGGCCGGCGGCATGGGGCAGCTGCTGACCCAGCTCGGCAAGCTGAAGGGCGCCACGGTGCTCGCCACCGTCTCCTCCGACGCCAAGGAGAAGCTGGCCAGGGAGGCCGGCGCCGACGAGGTGTTCCGCTACGACGGCTTCGCCGACGCCGTACGCGCCGCCGTGCCGCGCGGCGTGGACGTCGTCTACGACGGGGTGGGCGCCACCACCTTCGACGGCGGCCTGGCCGCGCTGCGCCCGCGCGGCCTCATGGTGCTGTACGGCGGGGCCAGCGGCCCGGTGCCGCCGATGGACCCGCAGGCGCTCAACAGGAACGGCTCGCTGTACCTGACCAGGCCGTCGCTCGTCCACTTCATCGCCGAGCGGGACGAGCTGCTGTGGCGGGCGGCCGACCTGTTCGGCTGGCTGGCGGCGGGCGAGCTGAGGATCAACGTCTCCGAGCGCTACCCGCTGGCCGAGGCGGCGCGGGCGCACGAGGACCTGCAGGCCCGCCGTACGACGGGCAAGCTGCTGCTGATCCCCTGATCCCCTGATCGCGTGATCGCCTGGCAGGGCCGCCGGCCGGGCGGTCCTGCGCCGGCGTGAGTCACCAGTCCTGGTTGAGGCCCGACATCCGGCGGAGGTACTCGTCCTCGTCGATCTCGCCCGCGGCGTAGCGGCGCTTGAGTATCTCGCGAGGGCTGTCCTTGGGCGGCCGCGCGGGCGGCGCGGGACGCCGTCTGATCATCATGAGCACGAGCACCACCAGGATGATCAGCAGTAGTACGACAAGCAGCTTCAGCATGCGGACGCCACCCTCCTCCCGAGAACTTTACGGACCCCGGCCCGGTGCGGCCAGAGGCAGCCAGGCTAGGCGATGATACGGGGTTGTGAGGACAGCGTTCGTGCTCGGCGGCGGTGGAGTGCTCGGGGCGCACGAGGTGGGCATGCTCCGGGCGCTCGACGAGGCCGGGATCCGGCCCGACCTGGTCGTCGGCACGTCGGTGGGCGCGCTCAACGGCGTGCTGCTGTCCGCCTCGCCGTCCGACGCCGTCGAGCGGCTGACCCGGCTGTGGCGCTCCGACGTCGCGCGCACCGCGTTCTCGGGCTCGTGGATGCGGCAGCTGTCCACGCTCGCCAGGACCGGCACGCACGTGCACCCGATCGCGCCGCTCCGGCGGCTGCTGACCGATCTGGTCGGCGTGGCGCTCATCGAGGAGCTGCCCGTCCCCTTCCAGTGCGTGGCGGCCTCGATCGAGCGGGCCAGCGCCCACTGGTTCGCCGAAGGGCCGCTGGTGGAGGCCGTGCTGGCCAGCTGCGCCGTCCCCGGGCTGCTGCCGCCCGTGCGGATCGGCGACGAGCACTACGTCGACGGCGGGCTGGTGCACAGCATTCCCGTCGGCAGGGCCGTCCGGCTGGGCGCGGGCAGGGTGTTCGTGTTGCAGGTCGGCAGGATCGAGCGGCCGCTGGCGGCGCCCAGGCGCCCGTGGGAGGTAGGGATGGTGGCCTTCGAGATCGCGCGCAGGCACCGCTTCGCCGAGGAGATGGCCGCGCTGCCCAGCTCGGTGGAGGTGCACGTGCTGCCCACGGGCCTCGACGCCCCCGTCTCCCCCTTGCGTTACCGGGATCTGTCGCAGATCTCCCGCTCCATCGAGCGGGCCTACACCGCCTCTTCCCGCTACCTGGCGGGCGTGGTCGGATGAGGTGTGCCTCCTCGTTTCGTCCGCAGGCTCGTGCTGGTGCCCCTGCTGATCGTGCTGGCCGTGGCGGCCGTCGTCACGCTGCCCTTGTGGCTGGCGGTGGTCACCGCCGCCTCTCTGCGGCTGCCGCCGCCGCAGCGGCGCGGGGTCCGCTTCCTGTGGTTCGGGGTCTCGTGGCTGGTGCTGGAGTGCGGGGTGCTGGTGGCGTGCCTGGGGTTGTGGGTGGCGGCCGGCTTCGGCGGGCGCCTGCACCGTGACCGCCACCAGGAGCGCCACTACCAGCTCATCCACTGGTTCCTGTCCCGCCTGTACGGCGTGGCGGTGCGCGTCTTCCGGCTGCGCGTGGAGATCGACGAGCCCCCCGGCGACCTACGGCCGACCGGCCCGGTGATCGTGCTGTCGCGGCACGCCGGCCCCGGCGACTCCTTCCTCCTGGTCCACCACCTGCTCGACCGCTACCGGCGGCGGCCGAGGATCGTCATGAAGGCGGCCCTGCAGTTCGACCCGTCGCTCGACGTGGTCGTCAACCGCCTGCCCAACGCCTTCGTCCCCGGCAGGAGGGGCTCGCTCGGGATCATCGACGAGATCCGGCGCCTGGCGGCCACCATGGACGCCGACGACGCTCTGGTGATCTTCCCCGAGGGCGGCAACTTCACCCCGCGCCGCCGCCGTCTGGCGATCAGGCGGCTGGAGGAGAAGGGCCTGACGGAGGAGGCGAAGCGGGCCGCCGCCCTCGACCACCTGCTGCCGCCCCGGCCGGGCGGGGCGATCGCCGCGATCGAGGCGTGCCCGGCGGCCGACGTGGTGTTCGTCGCGCACACCGGGCTGGACGACCTCGTCACGATCGGCGACGTGTGGCACCGGCTGCCGGTGAGCACCCGCATCAGGGCGCGCTGGTGGCGCGTCCCGGCCGCCGAGATCCCCGCGTCACGCCAGGACCGCATCAGGTGGCTCTACGACCAGTGGGAGATCATCGACGACTGGGTCGCCGACAACCGTCCCGGCGGGAGTTAGCCCGCCCGCACCACCTGTCCCTTGATCTCCTGCGGGTGGCGGATCAGGTTGAGGATCGGGCACACCCGCTCCACCTCGGCGTGCAGCCGCGCGAGGTCGTCGTCGGAGGCGGGCGAGTCGATCCGCACCTCGTAGCGGAAGTTCTGCGGGTACACCGGGACGTCGGTGGTGCCGGGCGCCTGGGCGCGCGGATCGTATTCCGCCTCCACCTCCACCGACAGCGCGTCGAGCGGCACCTCCAGCTCGGCCGCCTTGATCAGGAAGATGTGGGTCACGCAGCTGCCGAGCACTCCGGCCTGCAGTTCGGGAGAGCCAGGCCCGAGGTCGTATCCCGCGAAGTCGGGCCCGCTGTCGCTGAGGATCTGGAAGTCCCTGATCCTGATCCTGCGCACCCCGCTGCGGCCCTCGGCGGTGACGCTCGCCCGCAGCGGCACCGGTCCGCCCGGCTGCGCCGCCCGCCTGGCCAGCAGCGCGGCCCGCTTCTGAGACAGGTACTCGCGCAGGCCGCTCACGCCAGCGTCACCTTTCCCTCGGGGGTGTCCAGGACGGCCCGCAGCCCGGCCGCCGGTCCTTCCTCCACGTCGACGGCCGCGCCCACCGCCTCGAGCTCGGCTCGCAGGGCCGCGACGTCGGGCGTGACGGCCGTGAACGACACCAGCGTGAGCTGGGGCAGCCCGGAGGCCGCGGGGTGCCGCGTCGTCCCCCAGTCGATGAGGAACGGCACCGGCCGGACGGCCGCGGGAGAGTCGAAGCGGGTCAGCCGCCACTCCAGCAACGTCCCGTCGGGTGTGCGGCGCGACAGCGGCTGCACCTCGCCCGGGTCGTACCCGCGCTCGCGGGCCAGCGCCACCGTGCGGTCGATGTCGTCGGCGTGGATCGCCCACGCGGCCAGCCGCGCCTCGGTCAGCGTCTCCAGCCCGAACGCCCTCGGCCGGGCGCCCGGCACCTCGGGATCGGGCCCGATGATCTCCAGATAGGCGGTGGGCCCGAGCCCTACCAGGTAGTTGGCGGTGCCGCCGGGATGCGAGCCGCCCTTCACCGGGGCGATGCCGGTCCGCTCGGTGAACTCGGCCACCCCCTTCGCCAGGTCGGGAACGGCGTACACCAGGTGATCAAGACTCATCGGGTTCTCCCAGGGAAAGCATGAGCCGGTTGGCCCAGTTGAAGAAGGCGGTCGCGTGCAGGGCGTCGCTGATGGCCAGGTCGTCGAGCCCCTGCTCGCGCAGGGCCGCGACGTCCGCCCGCGGCGGGGTCGCGGTCAGCGCGACGGCGGCGTCGGCGATCGCCCGCCACCGGCCGTCGAGCTCGGCTTCCACACCCTCGTCGAGCACGCGCTGGACGTCGCCCTCCCGCTTGGAGTAATGGGCGGCGAAGCGGGCGTGGACGGAGGCGCAGAAGACGCATCCGTTGTGGCGGGAGGTGACCGTCGCGGCCAGCTCCCGCTCGGCGCGCGGCAGACCGCCGTCGCCGTTGGCGAAGATGTCGTTGTCGGTCCTCGTGCGCGCGTGCAGGACGCGCGGGTCACGGGCGAGCAGCCGGAAGTACGGCGAGGCGGCCCTGGCCCGGTCGACCAGCGCCTGCCTGTGCTCCTCGGTCAGCTCGTCCTCGGCCAGCGGCTCGATCCACGGCTTCCAGCCGAGGTGGTCCTGGGTGAACTTCACGCGAGCGCTCCCAACGCGGTGACGACACGGATCTGGAAGGTGAGGAAGCCGACCAGCTGCGAGAGCGTGACGATCCCGGTGGTGGACCAGCCGGCCTCGCGCAGCCGCTCCAGCGCCTCAGGGCCGGCCTCCCTCGGGCGGAACACCAGCAGGTGGGCGTGCTCCAGGGCGGCGGCGAGCCTGCCGTCGACCTCCTCGGCCCGGAAGCGGAGCCCCTCGACGTTCTCGTGGGCCAGCTCGGGTTCGCGGTAGTGCCCGTAGGGGCCGCTCGCCCTGCCCGCCTCTGCCTGCGCGGCGATCCGCTTGGCCAGGTCGGGCTCAAGCGCGGCGGCGTAGTGGGCGGTGACGGCCTCGTGCCGGTGCAGGCCCGCGACGAAGGCGGCGACGGCGTGCCGTTCGGCCGGTGTCACCTCCTCCAGTCCGACCTCGCTCACGCCCCGCCCGAGCGTGGCGCCCCCGGCCGCCTCCGCCGTCGCGGAGGGCGAGGCCGGGACAGCGGAGGGCGACACCGGGACAGCGGAGGGCGACACCGGGACGGCGGAGGGCGAGGTCGGCGCGGCGCCGGGCGCGGCCTGCGCCCGCAGCTCGAACGACGGCACGAACAGCGCCTCGTAGGTGCGCTGGGCGTACGCGCGGGCGTCCGGGCGGCGCCTGCGCAGCACGTCGAGCCGGGATCCCGGGTCGACGCCCACCAGCTGGTCGATGATGTCGGTCATGCCTGCTCCGAAGGGGTCCAGCCGAGCGCGGGCGCGACCTTGGTGGCCAGCAGCTCGATCGAGCGGAGGATGAGAGGGTGCGGCGGATCCGCCGAGTGCACCTGGAAGACCAGGTCGGTCACCCGGTCGAGGGTGGTGTCGGCGCGCAGGCTCGCGATCACCTCGTCCGGGGTGCCCACGTGCGTGTCGGCCCACAGGAAGGCGGCCAGCTCAGGCGACTGCCGGGCGGCCCTGGCGATACCCTCCTCGGCGTGGCGCAGGGCCTCGTCCCTGGAGTCGGCGACGAACGCGGTGCGCGAGGCGGCGATACGCGGAGCCGTACCGGGTGGCAGGTTGTCGTAGTAGGCGTCCACGATCGGCTTCTGCACCTGCGCCAGGGTGACGCCCTCGGCGCGCGGCTGGGTGCGCGACAGCATCAGGCCGTTGCCCGCGCGGCCGGCCCGCTCCCCGCCGCCGACGGAGAAGGTGGCCTCCCAGATGGCGCCGAGCAGCCGGGGCGCGGCGGGGTAGAGGTGGTTGCCGCCGCCCAGGTCGCCGCCCGACCAGGCGTTCACGAGAACCGCCAGGTGTTCGGCGTAGATGGCCGAGCGGTCGGCGCTGTCGTGGCCGAAGGCGGCGAAGGACGAGGCGGTGCCTCCGCTGCCGACGCCGACCTCCAGGCGCCCGCCGGACAGCAGGTCGAGGACGGCGGTGTCCTCGGCCACCCGTACCGGGTGTTCGAGCGGCAGCGTGATGATGCCGGTGCCGAGCCTGATCCTGCTGGTCCTGGCCGCGACGGAGGCGAGCAGGACCAGGGGCGCGGGCAGGCCGCCCTCGCTCTCGCTGAAGTGGTGCTGGGCCACCCACGCCGAGTCGAACCCGTTGGCCTCGGCGTGGGCGATCTGCGCCGCGGCCAGCTCGTACCGCTCGGCCGGGCCGGCCTGGTCGAGCAGACGCGTGAAGAAGCCCAGCCGTCTGCGGCTCATCGGACCGGCTCCGGGATCGCCGCGAGCAGCTCGCGGGTGTAGGCGTGCCGAGGTCTGGTGAAGACCTCCTCGGTCGTTCCGGATTCCACGATCTTTCCCTTGTTCATGACGGAGACGGTGTGCGAGATCTGCCGCACGACCTTCAGGTCGTGGGAGATGAACAGGTAGGTGATGCCCAGCTCGCGCTGGAGACTTTCCAGCAGGTCGAGAATCTGCTCCTGGGCGCTGACGTCCAGCGCGGAGACGGCCTCGTCGAGCACCAGCAGCCGGGGCGAGACCGCCAGCGCCCTGGCGATGGCCACCCGCTGCCGCTGGCCGCCCGACAGCTCGCGCGGCCTGCGGGTGAGCAGGTCGGCGGGCAGTCCCACGCGCTCGAGCAGGTCGGCGGCCGAGCCGTCGAGCGCGAAGTTGCGCAGCGGCTCCTCGATGACGCGCCGGACGGTCTGGCGGGGGTCGAGCGAGGCGTAGGGGTTCTGGTAGACGAGCTGGACGTGCCTGCGGAAGTCGCGCCCCCGCTCGGGCGCTCCGGCGACCCTGGCGGCGCCCGAGGTGGGTGTGACGAACCTGGCGATCATGCGGGCGGTGGTGGTCTTGCCCGAGCCCGACTCCCCCACCAGCGCGTGGGTGGTGCTCTGCCGTACCTCGAAGGAGACGTCGTCGACCGCCCGGACGTCGCCGTAGGTCTTCACCAGCCCGGTGGCCGCCACGGCGACGGGCGCCGCCGGGTCGGCGGCCTTGAACGGCCGCTCCGCCGCCGTGAGCACGCGCCGGGTGTAGGCGAGCGTGGCGGCCGGGCCCTGCTCCTCGACGCGGCCGTCCCGCATCACCACGACCCGGTCGGAACGGCCGGCCGCCATGGCGAGGTCGTGGGTGACCAGCAGCACCGCCGTGCCGAACTCGGCGCGCAGGTCGTCGATGAGGTCCAGGACGCGCCGCTGCACGGTGGCGTCGAGAGCGCTGGTGGGCTCGTCGGCGATGACGAGCTGCGGGCGCAGCGCGATCGCCGCGGCGATGAGGACGCGCTGGCGCATCCCGCCGGACAGCTCGTGCGGGTAGCGCGAAGCGTGCGCCTCGGTGAGGCCGACCCTGACCAGCAGCTCGGCGACGCGGTTGCTGATGGCTCTCCGGTCGCCGCGCCGGTGGACGCGCAGCGTCTCGCCGATCTGCGCGCCGACCGTCTTGACCGGGTTGAGCGAGTTGCCGGGGTCCTGGGGCACGAGGCCGATCTGGGCGCCACGTACCGTTCGCATGCGCTTGGCCGACCAGCGGGCGATGTCGGTGCCGTTCAGCAGGATCTGCCCGCTGTCGGCGGGGTGCAGGCCCAGGATGGTGTGCGCCGTGGTGGTCTTGCCCGACCCCGAGTCGCCGACCACCGCGACGACCTCGCCGGGCTCGACGGTGAAGGAGACGCCGTGGACCGTACGGCGCCTGCCGTACGAGACGACCAGGTCACGCACGTCGAGCAAGCTCATCGAGCCTCCTGCTGATCCGGCCCGCGGCGAGCACCACGGCCACGACGACTGCTCCGGGCAGGGTGGTCAGCCACCAGGCGGTCGCCAGGTAGTTGCGGCCCTCGGCGATGAGCAGGCCCCACTCGGGGGTGGGCGGCTCGGCGCCGTACCCGAGGAAGCCGAGCGTGGAGATGGCGAGGATGGCCACGCCGAACTGCAGCGCCGCCAGGGCGATGACGGGTCCGAGCGAGTTGGGCAGCACGTGCCGCCACAGCACCTGCGGGAGGCGCCCGCCGCTGCCGAAGGCGGCCTCCACGTAGTCGGCCCTCCTGGTCCTGACGACCTCCGCGCGGGCCAGCCGGGCGAAGGTCGCGACCGAGCCGATGCCGACCGCGAGGGCGACGTTCACCGTGCCGGGACCGAGCAGGATGATCACGGTCAGCGCGAGCAGCAGGCCCGGCACCGACAGCAGCACGTCGACGACGCGCATGACGACCGTGTCGGCGAGGCCGCCGATCGAGCCGGCGAGCAGGCCGAGCAGCGTGCCGAGCACGAGCCCGACGGCCACCGCGACGAACGCGCCCGACAGCGAGTGCACCGCGCCGTGGACGACGCGGGCGAACAGGTCCCGGCCGACGGCGTCGGTGCCGAACCAGTGCTCGGCGCTCGGCGGCAGCAGCTTCTCGGCGGGCACGCCGGCGATCGGGTCGTGCCCGGTGAACAGTCCCGGCACCGCCGCCCACAGCAGGACGACGGCGACGACCAGCCATCTGATCATCTCAGCCTCGGATCAAGGATCGGGAAGAGCAGGTCGACGATCAGGTTGACCAGCACGAACACGGTCGCGGCCAGCACCACGACGGCAAGCAGCACAGGAGTGTCCTGGGCGCTGACGGCCTGCTCGGTGAGCCTGCCGACGCCGTTCCTGCCGAACACGGTCTCGGTGATGACCGATCCCGCGATCAGCTCGCCGAAGGTCAGGCCGGCCATCGTGAGCGTCGGCAGCATCGCGTGGCGTGCGACGTGCCGCCACAGGATCCACCGGCGTGAGGCCCCCTTGGCGGCCACCACCTGGACGAACGGCTGGGTGGCGGCGTGGTCGATGCCGCGTGCGAGCACCTGGGCGATCGGCGCGCAGATCGGCACGGCCAGCGTGAGGACGGGCAGGACGAGCTGCTGGACCTCGCTGCCGCCGATGACCGGCACCAGCTTCAGCCGGAAGGAGAAAACCTGGATCAGCAGGATGCCCACCCAGAACACGGGGACGGCGACGAACAGCGAGGGCACCTCTCGCAGCCAGGCCAGCAGGCGGTGGCTGGAGGCGAACGCGATCGCCACGGCCAGCACCAGCGCGAGCGCGAACCCGAGCCCGGCCAGCTCGGCCGTCGCGGGCAGCGCCTCGGCCAGCCGTTCGACCACGGGCATGCCGGTGTCGATGGAGTAGCCGAAGTCGCCGCGCAGGAAGCCGAGCAGCGTGTGCAGGTAGGCGGCCGGGCCGTCGCTGCCGTAGTACTCCCTGATCCGGGCGATCTGCTCGGGAGACAGGCCGAGCTCGGGGTTCTGGAACTTGATCAGGATCGCGTCGCCCGGCAGGAGCTGGAGCAGCACGTAGGAGGCGGTGAAGGCGGCCCACAGGACGAGGGCCGCCTGCCCTGCCTTCCTCATGACGTCCACCCTCATGACGTCCACCTCATGACGACCACCCTCATGACTTCCACACCGAGTAGAAGCTCGGCCGGCCGACCGCCTCGAAGGCGACGCCGTGCACGTTGGGCGCGCCGCCGTACACCTGGGGCTCCTCGAACAGCGGGATCGCGTAGGCCTGCTCGACGAGGTAGCGCTGGATCTCGGCGACCTTCTTGTCGCGCTCGCCCGGGACGGCCAGCGCCGACTCCTCCTCCAGGAGCCGGTCGAGCTGCTTGTCCTGGGACAGGATCACGTCGCGGTTCTCGCTGTGGAACTGGCTCTTGATGACGTCCTGGTCGGCGCGGCCCACCATGCTGTGGCTGACGGCCGTCTTCTCGGCGTTCTTGATGTCGACGGCGAGGGTGCCGGCGTCGCCGGGGCGCACCTCGAGCTTCACCCCGAGCTTGGCCCACTGCTGGGCGACGAGTTCGAGCGTCTGCTTCGACAGCGGCTGCGGCAGGGAGACGAAGACGCCGAGCTGGAGCTTCACGCCGTCCTTCTCGCGGACGCCGTCGGCGCCGCGCTTCCATCCGGCCGAGTCGAGCAGCGCGTTGGCGCCGTCGGGGTCGAAGGCGAGCTCCTTCGACAGGTCCACGTAGCCCTGCGCGAGGTGGCTGAGCACCGAGGTCGCCGCCGGGTAGCTGGGCGTGAACAGGGTGTCCACGACCTCCTTGACGTCGGTGCCCTTCTGCAGCGCCTTGCGGACCTTGAGGTCGCTCAGGATGCTGTTGGCGGGCCGCAGGTACAGGCCGTTGTTGACGCCTCTGGTCGGCTCGGCGTAGAGGGTGAAGCCCGCGCTCTTGACCGTCTGCTCGTCGTAGGCCTGGACGTAGCGGACGAAGTCGGCCTGGCCGCTGGTGAGCGCGCCGACCCTGACGTTGTCCTCGGGCGTGACGATGATCTTGATCTCGTCGAGGTAGGCGCGGCCCTGGTGCTCGGACGACGCGGGCGCCCAGTTGTAGTCCTTGCGGGCCTTGAGGTCGATCTGCCTGTCCACGACCTGATGGGCGACGGTGAAGGGGCCGGAGCCGATGACGTTCTTCAGCTGGCACTGCTCCTCGTACGGCAGGCCGATGGTCTTCTTCGACACCAGCCCCGCCCCGATGACCGAGGTGCCCTGCAGGAAGCCGGGCGAGGGCTTGTCGAAGTGGAACCTCACCGTCCTGGCGTCGAGGACCTCGCTGCGCGCGTAGTTGTTGACGAACTCGGCGGGCGGCAGCTTGAGCTTGGCGTCGCCCTTGCCGTACACGTCGAAGTTGGCGGCCACGGCGCTCGCGTCGAGCGGGCTGCCGTCGCTGAAGGTCACGCCGTCACGCAGGTGGAAGGTGTACTCGGTCGCGTCGTCGTTGATCTCCCACTTGGTGGCGATCCACGGCTCGATCTCGAGGGTCCTGGGGTTCTGCCAGGTCAGCTTGTCGGTGAGCTGGTTGAGCAGCCCGCCGTTCGGATAGAACCCGGCCGCCGGCAGGTAGAGGCAGCTCGGCGGCTGGTGCTCGAGATAGGTCAGCGTGCCGCCGTGGACCGGCCGGCCCGGCGCGGCCGCTGCCTTGGCCGTCGGCTCCGCGGTCCCGCCACAGCCCGCGAGAAGTCCCGTGACGGCGAGGAGCACTGCCGCTGTGACGCGTGTAGCCATGGGGAGATCGCCCTTCATTGCGGGGGTTCGGGTGAAAACCACCATAACCTACCGAAATTGTAGGTAAGGACAATGTCCACATGCTGATACGGCTCGCGCCCCCGCTTGAGACGCAAGCCGTATCGCCGCCCGGTTACCTCAGCCCGGCGTCCAGGGCGCCGGTGAGGACGCCGGTGTCCCCCGACATCTCCCAGACCATCGCGCCGAGCAGGTTCCTGCTCCGCAGCCAGGCGGTCTTCCTGCCGATCGACCAGACGTCGTCGAAAGACCACCACTGGCCGCCGTCGCCGGTGAAGCACGACGTGGCCACGGCCTGCTCGTCATGCCGCACCGTGCAGTTCGGCACGCTCGCGACCAGGTTGGCGTAGCCGCGCGTGCCCGCCTCCTCGGCGAACTGGCCGGGCGCGGCACCGGTCGCCGACTGCCACTCCCCCGCCTTGCCGCCGTCGGCGACGCCCTGCCAGCCGCGCCCGTAGTAGGCCAGGCCGATGGTGAGCTTGCGCGGGTGCACCCCCGCCGCCAGGTAGACGTCGATCGCCTTCTCGACGCTGAAGTCGGGGTTGTAGGGGCTGTCGGTGTCGAGGTGGAGGTTGCCCTGGTGGCCGGTGCGGTTGGGCTCCCAGGAGTTGTCGCTGCCCGCGCCGTGGAAGTCGTAGCCCTGGACGTTGAAGATGTCCAGGTGCTTGGCGACCTGCGGCAGGTCCCAGCCCGCCGCGATCTTGGCGGGGTCGGCCGGGGTGAAGGCGGTCAGCTGGTAGCGCCGGCCGGTCTGCCTGGTCAGCTCGTCGAGCTGGCGGCGGAACTCGGCGATCAGCAGCGTGTTGTTGGCCTTGTCGTTCGGGCTGACGTGGTTGCCGGGGTGCCCTTCGGCGCCGGGCCACTCCCAGTCCAGGTCGATGCCGTCGAAGACGCCCGCCGCCGTGCCTGGCCCGCCCGCGCCGCCGGCGACGGGCAGATTGCCCTTGATGTAGATGTCGACGCACGAGCTGACGAACTTCCTGCGCGCGGCGTCGGTGGCGGCCACGTCGGAGAAGTACTTGGAGTAGGTCCAGCCGCCGAGCGAGATCAGCACCTTGAGGTGCGGATGCTTGGCCTTGAGCTTCTTGAGCTGGTTGAAGTTGCCGCGCAGCTTCTCCCACCCGGTGTCGGCCACGCCGTCGACCGACTGCGCCGCGCTGAACGGCCTGCCGTAGTCGGCGTCGGCGTCACCCGCCCCGTCACCCTGGTTCGGGTCCTGCGGGTTCTGCGTGGTGCCCTTGGTGACACCCTGCAGGCAGGTCAGGTTGACCGGGTCGACGTTGCCGAAGGCGTAGTTGATGTGGGTGAGCTTGGCCGCCGCGCCGCTGGTGTCGAGGTTGCGGACGAAGTACTGCCTGCCGTAGATGCCCCACTGGACGAAGTAGCCGACCCGGGCGTAGCCGCTCTCCACGATGTCGGCGGTGGTCACGGTGACCGGGACGCTGGCGGGCGAGAGGTTGTCGTACAGGTCGCGCGCCCTGACGGTGAAGGTGTACTCCGTCGAGGGCGACAGGCCGCCGACGGTGGCTGTCGTGCCGGTGACGCTGGTGGCCGGCGTGGTGCCGGTGTAGACGTCGTAGCCTGCCACGCCCTTGTCATCGGTGGAGGCGGTCCAGGTGAGGGTGACGCTGGAGGAGGTCTTGCCGGTGCTGCGCGGGCTGCCGGGGGCGGTCGGCGGCTGCGTGTCGTCGGCCGGGTCGTTGGTCGTCACGGTCACCGGAGTGCCGGCCGCCGACAGCGTGCCCTTGCGGTCCTTGGCCTTGACGGTGAAGGTGTAGGCGGTGTTGGGCGTCAAACCGGTCACGGTCGCCGTGGTGCCGGTGACCTCGGTGCCGTTGGACAGCACGTAGCCGACGATGGGCAGGCTGCCCTGCCGGGCGGCGTCCCAGGCCAGCGAGACGGTCTTGGTGGTCTTGACCGTCACGCGCAGGTTGCCGGGGGCTCCCGGCGGCGCGTCGGGGGTGCCGTCGCAGTTCACGTCGTTGATCCGGCAGGAGGTGGGCTCGGCGCCTGCCGTACTGACGGTGAACGTCGGGCTGTAGGGCTCGGTCGTCGCGCCCGCGGCCACGGTGGTGTTGTAGTGGGCGGGCGTCAGCGTGACCGTGCGGCCGTCCTGGGCGAGCGAGGCGTGCTGGGCGTTGCTCGCGGTCACCCCCGCGGGCAGGTCGAAGACGATCGTCCAGCCGTTCAGCGCCGTGGTGGAGTTGTTGGCCACCACGACCTTCGCCGAGGTGCCGGTCACCGTGTAGGTGGCGCCGACGGGCGGCGGGGCGGGCGGTTCGGGGCCGCTGCCGTCGCAGTTGGCGCCGTTGATCGTGCACGAGGCCGGCTGGACGGCCGAGCTCAGCGTGAAGGCCGGGCTGTAGGGTTCGGTGTTCCTGCCCGCCTGGACGGTGTTGATGTAGAAGGCCGGGGTCAGCGTCACCCTGGTGCCGTTCTGCGTGAGGGTGGCGTGCTGCGGGTTGCTCGCGGTCACGCCCGGCGGCAGGTCGAAGACGATCGACCAGCCGGTGACGGCGGTGGTGCCGGGGTTGGCGACGACGAACTTCCCGGTGGTGCCCGACAGCCCGAAGGTGGCGGTCAGGCGCGCCGCGGCGCCTGCCGGAACGGCGCCGAGCGCGACGGCGATGAGGACGACGAGCAGCACGATCGGCGATCTGCGCATGCGAGGGATCTTTCTTTTAAGAAAGTTTCCTAAGAGTTTGATCGGATCGTAAGCCCGCCTCCCACCACCGGCAAGACCCAAAGCTTGACCTTGACGTAACGGCAACGTGTGTAATGACCGCATGCGGATCGGAGAGCTCGCCTCCCTCGTGGGGGTGTCGACCAGGACCGTGCGCCACTACCACCATCTGGGGCTGCTGCCCGAACCCGAACGCCTGACCAACGGCTACCGGGAGTACCGGCTGAGGGACGCCGTGCTCCTCTCGCGCATCAGGCAGCTGGCCGCGCTCGGCATGTCGCTGGACGAGCTGCGCGACGTGCTGGCCGACGACCAGGGCAAGGACCTGCGCGAGGTCCTCCAGGAGCTCGACGCCGACCTCGCGCGGCAGCAGGCGGCGATCACGGCCAGACGCGAACGGCTGGCCGTCCTGCTCGCCGACACCGAGCTGCACCCCGACTCCGTCGCTCCGCCCGACATGACGGCGGTGCTGCGCGACCTCATCCCCGAGGAGTCGGCCTTCGCCAGGCTCGACCGCGAGCTGCTCACCCTGATGAGCAACGTGGCCGACCCCGCGGTCAGCGCCGAGTTCGTCGACCTGATCCGGCCGCTCACCGAACCCGCCGCGCTGCGACGCAGCCACGAGCTCTACCGGCGCCTCGACGAGCTGGCCGACGTCCCCCTCGACGACGGACGCCTGGCGGCGCTGGCCCGCGACCTGGCCGACCACCTGCCCGAGGGCCTGGTGCGGCCGATGCTCGAGCACGCGGAGCCCGACGGTACGACATGGCTGGACATGGTGCGGGACGGGATGACGCCCGCGCAGGTCGAGGTGTTCAGGCTGCTCATCGAGACGGTGAAGGGACGGGTGTGATGCTCCGGCTGGCCCGCGCGGCGCTCTACACCGCCATCCCCGCCGAGTTACTGCTCGCGGTCCTGCTCGTCTCGGGTGTCCCGCTGCCCACGCCGGTGATGGTGGCCACGGAAGCGGTCGTGGCAGGCGTCCTCGCGCTGGAGGCCGTGACCGCCTACCGGCTCTACCGGACGGCGCGCGGCGCGGGGGCCGACCGGCGGGCGGCGCTGCGGGACACCGTCGACGCGCTGGTGCCCGTCAAGGTACGCAAACTGCTGGAGTTCGAGCTGAGCGGCATGGCCAGCCTGTTCCTGTGGGTCGCCAGGCGGCGCCACGGCGTGCCCCCGGGAGCCAGGGCCGTGCCGTACTCGAAGGAGCAGTCGACGACTCTGATGATCATGCTTTTCGTGATGGTCGTCGAGACGGTCGGCATCGACCTGCTGCTGGCCGCCCTGGACGTGCCAACGGCGGTACGCGTGACCGTGCTGGTGCTCGACCTGTACGGCATCCTGTTCGCGCTGGCCTTCGCCGCGGCCTGCGTCACCAGGCCGCACGTCGTGACCGACGAGGAGCTGCGCGTCCGCTTCGGCGCCTACTTCGACCTGCGGATCCCGCGCGAGCTGATCACCTCGGTACGGGTGTCGCGCAACTACAACGAGACCGGCATGATCCACGTCGCGGGCGGGCGGCTCAGCGTCGCCGTCGGTTCCCAGACCAACGTCGTCGTCGAACTGGCCGCGCCGATCACCGTCACGAGGCCGCTCGGCGCCCGCGAGACCGTCACGAGCGTCCGCTTCTTCGCCGACACGCCCCACGCCCTCCGGCTGCAGGAGGCCTGAGGGCCCGGCGACGCCGGCCGGTGCCCGCGCCGTCGGGCGCGGTCGCCGAGGTGCTCGGCCGGCCGGCGGCGGGCCTGCCGCGTGACCCGCGCCAAGCGCCCGGCCTGCCCGCATGACCTGCGCCGCACGCCCGGCCTGCCCGCATGACCTGCGCCGCACACCCGGCCTGCCCGCGTGACCTGCGCCGCGCGCCCGGCGGGACTGCCCGTGACGTGCGCCGCGACGGCGCGCCTGGCGGGGGCGACCGGGCGGGCGTGAAGGAGACTGCTGTCATGAACGCGCACGAGATGGCTGCGGCGCCGGGGCGGGCGGAGCTCGCCGGCGCCGTGTACGGCTCGCTCCTGGCGGCCTCCGTGGTCGTCGGCTCCGCCACCGACCACCAGCCGGCCCCGGCGGAGGACCTGATCGTCCTGCTGATCTGCACGGGCATCGTGTTCTGGCTCGCGCACGTCTACGCCGAGGTCGTGGCCCACGTCAAGACCCTCACCTGGGCCAACCTGCGCAGGGTCGCCAGGGAGGAATGGCCGCTCGCGCAGGCCTCCTTCCCGCCGGCCACGGCCGCCGCCTTCGCCTCCACGTTCGGCATGTCCGACACGGTCGCGGCGTGGATGGCGCTGGGAGTGGCGGTGGCGAGCCAGGTCATCTGGGCCGTCGCGGCGGCGGTCACCATCCACTCCAGCAAGGCGGTGATCCTCTGGTCGGGAGTGGCCAACCTCCTGCTCGGACTGATCCTCGTCCTGCTCAAGACGCTCATCGCCGGCCACTGACCCGGACGGCCGGCCACCAGGGAGCGGGAACGGACCCCGGGTCGGACACCAGGCAGGAACGGGACCCCGGCCAGGCGCCAGAGGGCAGGAACGAGACCCCGGCCAGGCGCCAGAGGGCAGGAACGAGACGCCGGTCAGGCGCCAGGGGGCAGGAACGGGACCTCCGGCGCCCCCTTGTCGATCAGCCGGACCAGGGCGTCCGTGTCGAGGTGTCGCTCGACCAGGTCGCCCAGCGCGTCGAGCCGCTCCTCCCGCAGCCGCGCGAACGACACGTCCGGCGCCGGGACGAAGTCACGGCCCGCCCGCTCCGCCACCTCCGCCAGGAACGCCCGCCTGAAGCCGTCGTTCTCCAGCGCGCCGTGCCAGGTCGTCCCCCACACCGCCCCCACCGTGCACCCGTCGAGGAACGGCTCGCCGCCCTCCACCGTGGCGACGCCGTGGTGGATCTCGTAGGCCGACACCGCATGGCCGTACGCCTGCCCCGTGGGCCTGGCCAGGCGCTTGTCCTCGCCGAACGTCACCCGGACAGGCAGCAACCCGAGCCCTCTCACCCGTCCCGCTCTCGACTCCACCTCGTCCACGATCTCCCGCGCGAGCATCTGGTAACCGCCGCAGATGCCCAGGATCGGCAGGCTCCTGGCCACCAGCGCGTCGGCCAGCCCCGTCGAACGCAGCCACGCCAGGTCGGAGACCGTCGCCTTCGATCCGGGCAGGACGACCAGGTCGGCGTCGTCGAGCTCGGCGGGCGTGGTGACGAACCTGACCAGCACGCCGGGCTCGCTCGCCAGCGCGTCGAGGTCGGTGAAGTTGGAGATGCGCGGCAGCCTCACCACGGCCACGCGCAGCGTCTGCCTGCCGTGTGGCCGCCCGCTCGCCGCCGGACGGCTGTCGAGCGCGAGGGAGTCCTCGACGTCCAGCCACAACCCGTCGAGCCAGGGCAGCACGCCGTACACCTGGCGGCCGGTCAGCCCGCGCAACGTGTCGAGCCCCGGCTGGAGCAGCTCGACCGCGCCCCTGAACTTGTTGACCACGAAGCCGGACACGAGCGCCTGGTCCTCGGGCGACAGCAGCGCCACGGTGCCGTAGAAGGCGGCGAACACGCCGCCCCTGTCGATGTCGCCCACCACGACGACGGGCAGGTTCGCGGCCCTGGCCAGGCCCATGTTGGCGATGTCGCCGCGCCTGAGGTTGATCTCGGCGGGGCTGCCTGCGCCCTCGCAGACCACCACGTCGTAGGCCGCGCGCAGCCGCTCGAAGGACTCCAGCGCCCGCTGCCGGAGGAAGTCCTTGAGCGCGCCGTACTCCATCGCGTCGACGTCGGTCAGCGGCCTGCCCATGAGCACGACCTGGCTGCGGCGGTCGCTGCCGGGCTTCAGCAGGATCGGGTTCATGTCCGCGACGGGCTCCAGGCCGGCCGCCTGGGCCTGCATCGCCTGCGCCCGGCCGATCTCCGCGCCGTCGGCGGTGACGAAGGAGTTCAGCGACATGTTCTGCGCCTTGAACGGCGCGACCCGCACGCCCTGCCTGGCCAGCCAGCGGCAGATGCCCGCCGTCACCACGCTCTTGCCCGCATCCGACGTGGTCCCCGCGACCAGCAGCGCACCCTTCACCAGGCCACCGTAGCGGCCCCGCGCGAACGCCCGTGTCGCCCCCCTTGGCACATGATGTGACATCCGTCACTGCGGGCTCCCTGGTCACCGGCGTGTACGCGCCCATCCCGCCCAGGGTGGTCGGGCGCGATCACGCTCATGGCGCGGGGGTTCTCCGAGCGCGACGCGGCCAGAGCGCTGGAACAAGCACGGCGACGGCCGCCGCGGTGAGGCCCACGGTCCTGGTCAGCCGCACCGCCCTGCGGATGTCCCGCACCTCCGGCTTCGGTCCGTCTCCCATCTCCGGGCGGTGCTCGACGCGGGAGCCGTACACGTTGGTGCCGCCCAGCGTCACCTCCAGCGCCCCGGCGAACGCGGCCTCGCACCTGCCCGCGTTCGGGCTGGGGTGCCGGTGGCCGTCCCTCAGCAGCACCCGCAGGGCCCGCCGCCGGTCAGGAGCGGCGAGTACGGCCAGCAGCCCGGTGATCCTGGCCGGGACGTAGTTGGCCACGTCGTCGAGCCTGGCGGCGGCCCAGCCGAACCGCTCGTACCGCGGCGAGCGGTGACCGACCATGGCGTCGAGCGTGTTGACCGTGCGGTAGGCGAGCAGGCCCGGCACACCCGCGACGGCGCCCCAGAACAGCGGCGCGACGACGGCGTCGGAGGTGTTCTCGGCCAGCGACTCGACGGTGGCCCTGGCCAGTTCCGGGGCCTCCAGGCCGCGCGGGTCCCGGCCGCACAGGTGCGGCAGGCGGGCCCTGGCGGCGGCGAGGTCGTCGGCTTCGAGCGCTTCGGCCATGTGGACACCCTCGCGGGCGAGCGTGGTGCCGCCGAGAACCGCCCAGGTGGCGGCCGCCGTCAGCCCCGTCTCCACCAGCCACCGGCCCGCGCCCCCCGCCGGGCCGTCCACCGCGGCCCACCGCGCGGACGGGTGCGTCCCGCCCACGTCCGTCCCCCGGCTTCCGGACGGGCGCCTCCCGCCCGCGCGCGTCCCCCGGCCTCCGGACGGTCGCGACCGGCTGAGCGCGGCGCCCGCCCATCGCGTCAGCAGGCCCAGCCCCGTCGTGCTCCCCACACAGATCGCGACATGCGCCACCCCGTTGGGTCTGGCGTCGCCGTACAGCCGCTTCTCCAGCGCCGCGGCGGCCCGGCCGAACAGGGCGACAGGATGACCACGCCGCGGGTCACCCACGGCGGCGTCCACGAGAACCCCGAGCGCGATCCCCGCGGACCTAGACGAGATGTGCATGCACCTCATCTTCGTGGGTGTCGAGCCATGCCGCCGCCCGCCGGATGCGCTCGCCGGCGCCGTCCGCCCACATCCGCGCCCAGCCGCCGCCCTCGGCCGCACGTGTCCGCATCACCTCGTACGAGCGTCCGAACCGCAGCCGCGCCAGCGGGATCAGGCGCCGGCGCTCGCGGGGCGGCAGGCCGTACGCGTCGCAGAAGCGCCGCAGCCGTGCCCCCACGTCGGCCTGGCGCAGCAACGGATGCCGGTCGACCGGGTCGGCGATCGGCGCCCAGTGGCGCACCGTCGTGACCACGTCGAACAGCCTCGTCGTCGGCCGCGCGAGATCGAAGTCGATGAACGCTACGGGCCGGTCACCCCTGAAGATCACGTTGGCGGGGGTCAGGTCGCAGTGCCCGATCACCTCGGGAGCGGCGTCGTCGTTCGACCCGCCCTCCCAGCGGTGCCCGGCCAGCGGGAAGCCCGCCGTCGCGTCATGGAAGTCGCGCAGCAGCCGCGCCAGCCGCTCCAGTGCCCGGTCGCCGGCGTT
Source organism: Nonomuraea sp. NPDC004354 (assembly GCF_053602555.1). Classification (NCBI taxonomy): domain Bacteria; kingdom Bacillati; phylum Actinomycetota; class Actinomycetes; order Streptosporangiales; family Streptosporangiaceae; genus Nonomuraea; species Nonomuraea sp. NPDC004354. The sequence continues at coordinate 160,428 of NZ_JBSGDV010000004.1, forward strand.
CTCGGCGGTCAGGCCCGCCGTACCGGGAACGAAGGTGATGATCTCGCGGCCGGCGGCGTCGACCCCCTTCAACCGGGGCGCGCCCGCGAACCCGACCGCCTCCAGGTGGCGCAGCAGAGCGTGCACGGCGGGGCTGGACCGGCAGGTGGGCCTGCGGACCGTCTCGCCGATTCGCACCACTCCGTCCGTCACGTCCCCGCCCTGCAGCGGAATCTCATGCAGGACCGTCGCGACCATGCCACGACACCTTAGCCCTTTATGTACGCCCCCCGCCTGGGGTTTTCGGACATTAACCGTGTCGTGACCCTCGACTCATCCTTCACCACGTGAGTCAACGACCACACGCCGTGAACCTCCCCCACGGCTCAGCCGTCCCCTCAGCAACTCGGGAAAGGAGCCCGCATGTCACTCCCCCTGACCGTCCTCCTCGCCGCGGCCACCACCCTCGGCCCCGCATCGGCGGCCCCCACGGTGCAGATCACCAAGGTCTACTACGACTCCCCCGGCGTCGACCGACGCAGCAACGCCTCGATCAACGGCGAGTACGTCACGATCCGCAACACCACCCGCAAGCCCATCGAACTGGCAGACTGGACCATCCACGACAAGACCGGCTACAGGTACACGTTCGCACCCGACGCCGCCCTGAACCCGGGCCAGCAACTCATCCTCCGCACCGGACAGGGCCGCGACACCGCGTCCACGTCGTACTGGGGGCGGCGCGCCTACGTCTGGAACAACGACAAGGACATCGCCTACCTGCGCGACCCGTCCGGCAGACTGATCGACTCGTGCTCGTACAACAGCGCACGGAGCGACTACCGGGACTGCAGGTAGGAGGCGGGATGCGCACGGCGTGGAGAATCGAGTACGTGCACACTCCCAGGATCATGCACAATTAGGCGGGAGCGCCCTTAGCTCAGCTGGATAGAGCACCGGACTTCTAATCCGACGGTCGCAGGTTCGAATCCTGCAGGGCGCGCTTTGATCATGGTGCTGACCTGCGGAAACATGTACCATGACAGTCGTACGGAACATAGTTCTGGGCTATCCGTGCTCCTACCGTGCTCCCCCGTACCAATCCTGTACACACCATGATCACCATGCCGTTCATCACCGCACTCACCACCCCTGCCACATGACGAACGGCCCCGTTCCGCCGCGATTCCAGCGGAACGAAGCCGTCATCTCCCCCGGCCCAGCCTCTCCCTCTCGCTACACGCGAAGCTGCCGCAGAACGCCTCGGCCTTCGTTGTCACCGAGCAACAGCGCCGCGGTCTTCTCCGCCGCCGCCATCGCCACCTGCGGGAAAACCGACGTGTACGTGTCAGCGGTGAATGCGCTCGAGGTGTGTCCCAGCGTCTCCTGCACCACCTTGATCTCCACACCAGCAGCCAGCATCAACGACGCCGCACCATGCCGGAGATCATGCAGCCGGATCGGCGGCAGTGTGCCTGCCGAAATCTCTATCCATCCAGGTCAAGCGGCATGTGCAGCAGGTGCAGGGTCTTGTCGATGCGGCCGTACTCGGCGAACGCTTGCCCGAGCGGGGTCGGGCGCCCGCCTCGGGCGAACATGCGCAGCAGGTCGTAGGCGCGCACCTGGTTGGTCACCAGCGATCCTGCGACCCGGGTCATGTCCGCCCACTGGGTGTGGATCTTCTGCCGGTTGATCTTGTTGCGGGCGATCGCTTCCAGCGGCCCGTATTTCGGTGTCGTGCCGTCGGGCAGGTCGGCGCGCGGGTCCAGCCTGACGATTTGACGAGGGTGCATTCGAGCGTGGGCATGGTGGGGCTCCAGCCGGCGGTTGGAGGTTGTGATGCGTCCGGGGGCGGCTGCCATCGTGCGCAGGCGGTTCTGGCCAGCCTGTTGCCGCCGTGCTCACCACCGTTCCCAGTGCAGGACCTCCTTGCGCGGGATGCGGGGAGCGGGCTTGAAGTCGGTACCGAGGGTGAAGGCCAGCGGGATGAACGCCGCCAGCATGACCTCCTCGTACGGCACGCCGAGCACCTTGGCCAGTTCGCGTTCGAGCGGTCCCTGTGCAGTGGTCCACACAGTGCCCAGGCCGCGCGCCCGGGCTGCCAGCATGAAACTCCACACGGCCGGAAGGATCGATCCCCACGCCCCCGCCTGCACGGCCACCGGGGCGTGGTCGGTGCGTCCCTCCACGCCCGGGATGACGAACGCGGGCACCCGGTGGATGTTGTCGGCCAGGTGGCGCAGGCCGTCGAAGACCCGCTCGGTGGAGCCGGAATGGTAGTTCATCCGCCGCACGTCGCGTTCGGTCAGCGGCTGCCCGGTGGCCAGCGGCAGGGCGCGCAGGAAGATGTCGGCCACGGCCCGCCGCTGCTCGGCCTCGGTCACGACCATGAAGTGCCAGCGCTGCCGGTTTCGCCCGGTCGGTGCCTGCACAGCCAGGTCCACGCACTCCTCGATCAGCTCGCGCGGCACCGGGCGGGTGAGGTCCAGGCGCTTACGCACGGCGCGGGTCGTGCTCAGCAGCTCGTCGGGGGTGAAATCCAGCGTCACGATGTGTCTCCTTCAGGCGACGGGGGCGGGTATGGGTGCGGGGCGGCGGAGGCGCAGGCCGAAGGCGACGACGAAGGCGCCGAGCAGGGAGAAGCCGCCCGCCATCAGGAAGGCGATCCGGTATCCGGCCAGCGTGGAGCCGCCCAGCGCCATCACCGCCGCCAGCACCGCCACGCCGATTCCGGCGCCGATCTGGACGGCGGAGGTGACCAGTCCCGAGGCCAACCCCTGCCGCTCGTCGGGCAGACCAGAGACGGCGGCGATGTTGAGACTCGGGAAGGACAGCCCGTTGCCGATGCCGTGCACGACCAGCGCGGGCAGCAGCACCGTGACGTAGTCGCCCGCGGCCCCGGCCCGCAGGAACAGCAGGATGCCCGCGCCCTGGACCAGCATCCCGGCGGCGGCCACCCGCCCCAGGCCGTACCGGCTGATCAGCCCGCCGGCCAGGTTGGCGGCGATGACGATGGCCAGGCCCATCGGGACGATCCCGAGCCCGGTGGCCAGCGCGGTGTAGCCGAGCACCTGCTGCAGATACAGGACGGCGACGAACTGCCAGCCGATCGTCGCGCACGCCCAGGCCAGCGCCGCGAGATTGGCGGCGCCCACGGTGCCGGACCTGAACATCTCCAGCGGGACGAGCGGCGCGGACCGTCGGCGCTCGATGAGGACGAAGGCGCCCAGCAGCAGCACGGCTACGACACCGGCCGTCCAGTTCCGCTCCGTCAGCGCGAACACCGCCATCAGCACGCCGCCGGTGACCGCGATCGCGCCGGCGGCGTCGAACCGCTCGCGCGCCCCGGGCGGCCGAACACCGTGTGGCAGCACCAGTGGCGCTGCGGCCAGCACGAGCAGGGCAATCGGGACCGGTAGGAAGAACACGAGCCGCCAGCTGATCTCAGTGAGCAGGCCGGAGGCGATCAGCCCTGCGGTATATCCGGTCGCCCCGGCCAGTGAGTAGACCCCCAGCGCCCGGTTGCGCTGCGGTCCCTCGGCGAAGGTGATGGTGATGAGCGACAACGCCGCCGGAGCGGTGAGCGCGGCCGCCACTCCCTTGATCACCCGGGTGGCCACCAGCGGCCATCCGGCCGACAGTAGCCCACCGGCCAGGCTCGCCGCCGCGAACACCGCCAGCGACAGCAGGAACACCCGGCGGCGGCCGAACAGGTCGGCGATGCGGCCGCCGAGCAGCAGGAAGCCGCCGTAGGCGACCGCGTAGCCGGACATCAGCCACTGCAGGGTGCTCTCCGACAGTGACAGATCACGCCCGATGGCGGGCAGGGCCACGCCCATCAACGACAGGTCCATCGAGTCCAGGAACACCGCGGCGCACAGCAACACCAGGGCCGCCTGTTGGCGGCGGTTGGTTCGGGTCACGATCACTCTCCATCTGCAAGCAAACAATTGGCGGACAGACGATTGGGACCGTATGCCGCTAAATCATCTGCTGTCAAACAATCTGCATGGAGATGGAATCGCGGTAGACTGACGGCTGAACGCAAGAGGAGAGTGATGGCGACAACGACCAGAACGACGGACCGCGAGACCGCGTACTTTCCGCAACTCGCCGCCGAGCGGCTCGACATTACGCTGTACCGGGCCTCGGCCGCCGTGGCCCGCGCCACCGACGTTCACACCGCCAGGGAAGGGCTCGGAGTCGGGCAACATCTCGTGCTCCAGATGCTCGACGCCGTCGGCCCCTGCTCCCAGCAGACGCTCAGCGAGGAACTCCGGATCGACCGCAGCGTCATGGTCGGCATCTGCGACGACCTGGAGCAGGCGGGCCACGTCCGCAGAGAACGCAACCCCCGCGACCGGCGCTCCTACGCCGTCACCATCACCGACTCAGGCCGCCGCCGACTCGCCCAGGCCCAAGCCTTGATCCCGGCCTGCCTCGAGGACACCTTCCACGCCCTCACCCCCGACGAGCGCGGCCAGCTGAGCGCGATCCTCGCCAAACTCCTGCGGGCCAGCGCCAGCGGCCCTCGGTGACCCCATGCCAGTGCCCCCCTTCGCAGGATGCGAGGCCTGCGTCGACGTCGAGCCGATCGGCGAGTTCGGCCACGGTCCCAATGCCTCCAGCTTGCGAGAGTTCCATCAGGGTGAGCACGCGAGTTGGACCAATGCGGAGTTCGCTGAGCTCAGGACCGCCTCGGCCGCCCTCGCGATCGCCGGTGCCCGTACCGGCCCTCTGTTCACGTCTGGCTCCGCCCGTCGCTGCGGGTGACTTCACGAAGGTGACCATGGAGGCGTGACCAGTCGACCAGGCCGGGCCCGGCCCGCAAATACAGGTCAGCCATCACCTTGGCGGGTACGTCTGCGACCCGGCCAGTGATCGCGCGGTAGCCCTTCATCCCTACCACGGTCGCCACCGCCAGGGCGCGCACCGCCGCCGGATGATCCGGTCCCTGATCGGAGCGTCCATCGGTCACGTCCATGAAGAGTTTGATCAGGTCACCGCATGCCTGCCGAGAGGGACACCGGCAACCGGCTGGTCCGTTACCGGCTCGGCGGACAATATGCACACTGGGCCACGACGAAGCTCCACGCGCAAGAGATCTGTGAGAAGACGCTTGCTAGCCGGGGCTCCGTCTCATTTCGGCGGTAACACGCCACGCGTGCACGGATCGCGATCCAACTGTTGCTGACCATGACGTTGCTGACGCGCCTCATCCAGCGGATGTGAGCCCGCTCAATCGTCGCCGTGTCTCGCGGAGTTCGCCTTGTCTGGCGTCGAGGCGTCCGGCCAGGGCGTCCAGCTCAGCCCGCAGGTCTGGGCACATCTCAAGGGAAGTGCCGCGATCGCCGGTGCGAGCGCAATCGAGGTACCGCTGGATGATCGAGGTTCCCAAACCAGCGGAGATCATCGTCCTGATCTGGGCGACGCGGGTGACATCGGACTCGGAGTAGTCCCGGTACCCGCTGCTATTGCGTGTCGGAACCAATAGTCCTCGGTCCTCGTAATGGCGTAGCGCTCGCGCGCTCGCGCCCGTCAGCTCGGCGAGTTCGCTGATCAGCACCGTCGATTCCTCCTCATCGGCTTGACCTTCACACTGACGTGAACCCATACCGTCCTGCGGTATGACAACTGGAATAACCCAGCGGCGTGCCTCGATCATCCACGGTTACGGCGCATCCCCCGAAGATCACTGGTTCGGCTGGCTTGCTGAGCAACTCAACGCGAACGGCATTCCGACCACGATCCCGGCTCTTCCGAACCCACAAGACCCAGACCCCGCGCAGTGGACGGAAGCCGCAGGCGCCGACGTGGGAACCCCTGACGAGAACTCGATAATCGTCGCGCACAGCCTGGGCTGTCTGACCGTGCTGCGCCATCTGCGCTCACTTTCGGACGCCTGGCACCTCGGCACGCTCGTGCTGGTCTCCGGATTCGTCGACCGACTACCTGCACTCCCGGACCTGAACTCCTACATCGGAGACGGCTGTGACGTGGAGGGGCTCAGCAACCACATTGGCCGACTCGCGGTCATTCGGTCAGACGCCGACCCATACGTTCCGCCTGGTCACACCAACCGCCTTGCCGGACTACTTGGAGTCTCCGCGGTGGTGGTCCCCGGAGCCGGTCACTTCCTCGCTTCTGATGGCATCACTTCGATACCCGAAGTCCTTGAAGCCATCGCGCCGTCATGGATGGAGTGGACTGCACGACCATCCACTGTCCGTTGAAGGACGCCAGACGTCAATCTCGTCTGGGTGATCTTCCTTACGGTGATCGTGCCCGCCGCCTGGTGCTACGCCGCTCAAGGTAGAGCCTCCAACCTCGGGATCCTCAGGGGATCTCGAAATGGACTGTCTGGAAGTTGCGTGCGTCGCCGTCGCGGTCATCGTGCACTTCGGTCGCCAGTGAGCGCCAGAACGCCTCGGCCCCTGGCACCCGGGTGTCGGTGTGCAGGTAGAGATGCTCGTAGCCTGGGTTGTTCGCGACGAAGGCGCGGGCCAGCTCGACCAACCCCCTGCCAACCCCGCGGCGCCGGTGTTCGGGGCGGACGTAGACGCGGAACAGCTGGGCGGTGCGGTGCTCGGGATAGCGCTCGGCTAGCCACGCCGGGTGTGGCGGGCTCTTGGGCCCGATGGCGCGCACGGCCGTCGTGGCCACCACCTGTCCCCTGTGGACGGCCACGAACAGGCCGTGTCGCGGGTCGCGAAGGTAGGCGCCCTCCAGGTCGATGACGTCGCCGTGCCATTCCGGGCAGTAGCCGTAGCCGAGGTCGCGGTAGAAGGTGTCGAGCATGACGCTGCGCGCGCCGTCGAGGTCGGCGGGACCGGCGGCGCGGAGCTCGTAGTCGTGGGTCACGGACACGGTGTGTTCTCCCGTTGCTTGGCGGCGATGGTGGGCAGGACGAGGGCGGCAGGGCCGTGCTCGACCACCTGGCCGTCGTGGACGACGGCGACGTGATCGGCGAGCCTTGCCACCACGCCCAGGTCGTGGCTGATCATGATGAGGGTGAGGCGGCGTCGGCGGGCGAGCCGCTGGAGGAGGTCGAGAACCGCGGCCTGGGTGAGCATGTCGAGCCCTGAGGTGATCTCGTCGCAGATCAGGACGTCGGGCCCGGCGAGCAGGGCGCGTGCCAGGGCGGCGCGTTGCAGCTCGCCGCCGGACAGGTCACCTGGCCGGCGCCCCACTGCGGCGGCGGGCAGGCCGACCTCGGCGAGGGTCTCGCGTGCGGCGGTCCTGGCCTGCTCGGTGCTCATCCCGCGCAGCCGTACGGCCGTGCGGGCCACCTGGTCGAGGATCGTGCGATACGGGTCGAAAGAGGCGCGGGCGTCCTGGAAGACGTACTGCACCGCCGCCAGGTCCTTCCTGGTACGGCGGGCCAGCCCGCGACCATCAAGCCGGACGGACCCCGACTTCGGCCGGTGGAGTCCGGCGATGCACCGGGCGAGAGTCGTCTTCCCGCTGCCGGAGCGGCCCACGACGGCCAGGCACTCGCCCGCGGCGGCCCGCAACGAGACCCCGTGAAGGGTGGTCGCGCGGCCGTGCCCGGCGAACAGGCCGGTCACCTCCAGTCGGGGTTCCGCCTCGACGGTTCGCGTTGTGACGTCGTCCACGCTGGGCTGGGCGGCCACCAGCGCGCGCGTGTACTCCTCGCGCGGCTCGGCCAGCACCGAGTCGGCAGGTCCCGCCTCGACCACCCGGCCGTCGCGCAAGACGACCACGTGGCCGGCAAGGGCTCGCACGACGTCGAGGTCGTGGCTGAGCAGGACGATCGTGATGCCCTGCCGTACCAGCTGCGACAGTTCGCGCACCACCTCGTCGCGGGTGAGGACGTCCTGACCTGTGGTGGGCTCGTCGGCCACGATGACGGCGGGATCGCCGAGCAGGGCCTGGGCAATCACGAGCCGTTGCTGCTGGCCGCCGGAGAGCTGGTGGGGGTAGCGGCGCAGGAAGGCGCGATCGGAGGGCAGGCGGGCGCGGCGCAGCGTCGCCTCGACGGAGGTGCCGTGCCGCGCGGCGATCTCCCTGAGCACGGCGCCGATCCGGCGGACGGGGTTGAGCACCGAGGAGGGATGCTGCGGGATGAAGCCCACGGTTCCAGGAGCGGGCGGGTGTGTGGCGGTGATCTCCTGCCCCGCCACCGTGAGGGTGCCGGTGACGTCGACGCCCGGTGGGTGCTCGCCGAGCAGGGCCAGTCCGGTGGTGGTCTTGCCGCTGCCCGAGGCGCCGACGATGGCCAGCACCTGCCCGGCGGGCGCCTGGAAGCTCACCCCGTGCAGGATCGGCTCCGCGCGCAGGTCGACGACGTCGATCATGGGCGGGCCTTCCTGCGCGGGTCGATGACGTCGGTCACGGGCTGGCCTTCCTGCGCAGGGCGCGGTCGAAGGTGAGGTTGAGGCCGACGGACAGCGCCACGATCAGCAGCGCGGGGACGACCACCGCCCACGGCTGGAGGAACATCCCCGCGCGGTTGCGGTCCACCATGACGGCCCAGTCGGCGGCGTCGGGGGAGACGCCGATGCCGAGGAAGCTGGCCGCGGCGACGAGGTAGAGCGCCCCGGTCAGGCGGGTGCCGAGGTCGGCGGCAAGGGTGCGCAGCATCGAGCGGCCCACGTAGCCGACCGCGATGCGCCACGGGCTCTCCCCCTGCAGGCGCATGGCCTCCAGCGCCGGCCGCCCGGCGATCTCCAGCGCGGCGGCCCTGGAGATCCGGGCGACGTCGGGCAGGTTGATCAGCATGACGATGGGCACCAGGGTGAGCACACCGCGGGGCGCGACGGTGGCCAGCAGGATGAGCAGAAGCAGCGAGGGCACCGCGAGCAGCAGGTCGAGCGGGCGCATGAGCAGCTCGTCGAGCACCCGCCGCCGGGTCATGGCCGCGACGACCCCCCACGGGACGCCGAGTAGGTAGGCGCCACCCGTGGCCAGCAGCGCGACGAGCACGAGGCTCCGCCCGCCGAGCAGCACCTGATGCCACACGTCCCTGCCGATGAAGTCGGTGCCCAGCCGACCCTCGCTGGTGAAGGCCGCCCTCCTGGCGAGGTCGTCGGGCGCGAACCAGGGGCCGAGAAGCGCGATGAGCAGCGGTACTGCGAGCACTATCCGTCTCATGCGCGCGGCGCCAACCGGAAGGCCGCCAGGTCGGCGACGAGGTTCACCAGCACGGTGGTGGTGGCGAAGACCAGCGCCAGCCCCTGGACGACCGGCAGGTCCCGCCCGTCGACGGCACCGGTCAAGGTCGTGCCCAGACCGGGGATGACGAAGACCGCCTCGACCACGATCACCCCGCCCAGCAGCCAGTCGGTCGTGCGAGCGATCTGCTGGACGGCCGGCGCCAGCGCGTTGGGTAGCGCGTGCGCCAGCCGTACCCGAAGGACGGGTAAGCCGAGCCTGAGGGCGTGGCGCGCGTACCCGGAATGCAGTGCGTCGATCATCCCGGCGCGGACCAGGCGGCTGATGGAGCAGATCGGCCGGGCGAGCAGGACGAGCAGCGGCAGCACCAGCACCGCCGGATGCGCGAGCAGGTCCTGCACGCCGACCGCGGTCGGCGGGAGCCAGCCCAGGCCCACGCCGAACACCGCGATCAGCACGATGGCCAGGGCGAATTCCGGGATCGCGTACAGCGCGACGCTCACCGAGGTCAGCGCCTGGTCGAGCGCGCGGCCCTCACGGACGGCGGCGGCCACGCCGATCAGGATCGCCGCCGGCACGAGCACCAGGAGCGTGAGCCCGGCCAGCACCAGTGTCGGCTCCAGCCCGTCCAGCAGGATCTCCGCCACCGGCCGGCCGGAGACGATCGAGACGCCCAGGTCGGCGCGGGCGAGCCCGCCCAGCCAGTCGAGGAACCGGTCCAGCGGCGGCCGGTCCAGACCCAGCGTGGCGCGGATCTGCGCGATCCGCTGCGGGTCGGGGTTGTCTCCGGCCAGAGCGACGGCCGCGTCCCCTGGCAGGGCCTCGGCGAGCAGGAACACCATGGCAGCGACACCGATCACCTGGCCCAGGCCCAGCAGCAGCCGCCGCCCTGCGTAGCGCGGCAGGTTCACCCCAGCCGGACCTTGTCGAAGCGGGCCCAGTCGAGCGTGTTGGCGGGCGCGCTGGGCACGCCGGTGACGTTCGCGGCCGTTCCGACGATCCAGTCGGCGAAACCCCAGACCAGCAGACCGCCCTCGGCGTGCAGCATCTCCTGCATCCGGTGGTAGGCCAGGCGGCGGGCCTGCTCGTCGGCGGTGGAGACGGCCTTGGCGTACAGCGCGTCGAACTCGGGGCGGGCCCACTTGGTGGCATTGGTGGTGGAGGTCGACAGCAGCCGCTGGGCGATGTGCGTCTCGATCGGCATGGCGCCGGAGCGGAAGCTGACCATCGAACCCTTGGTGAGGATGTCGGCCCAGTAGGTGTCCTTGTTGCCCGTCACCACCTCGGCCTTCAACCCGGCCCTGCGGATCTGGTCGGCGAAGACGCTGGCGGACTCGACGAAGCCCGCGGCGGCGGCCGAGGTCGTCAACCGGACCGTGAACCCCTCCGCGCCCGCCTTGCGGATCAGCGCCCGCGCCTTGTCCAGGTCGGGCTCGCGCTGCGGGATGTCGGCGGCGTAGTACTGGTAGTCCTTTCCGAACAGATCGTTCCCGACCTGCCCCGCTCCCGGCATGATCGTGTCCACCAACTGCTGCCGGTCGGTCAACAGGAACATCGCCTCGCGCAGGTCCCGGTCGTCGAACGGCGGGCGGTCCACCTTCATGGCGAAGGCCTGCATGCCGCTGTTGGGCGAGCGGACCAGTTTGACCCGCGAGCCGTACTGCCGGGCAGTGGTCGGCGTGAGGTCGTGCGCGTACTCGACCTGCCCGCCGAGCAGGGCGTTGATCCGCGCGGACTCCTCGTTGGCGATGACGAACTCCAACTCCTCCAGGTACGGCGCGCCGTCCCAGTAGTCCGGGTTGCGCTTGAGCAGCACCGAACGGCCGGGCTGGAAGGAGACGAAGGAGAACGCGCCGGAGCCGACGGGCTTGGTGAAGTCCTCGGCGCCCTCGGGGACGATGTAGGTGCCGAACGCCGCCAGCACGTTGGGGAACTCCACGAACGGCCGCTTCAGCGCGAACTCCACCGTCCGCTCGTCCACCGCACGGCTGTTCGCCAGGTCGATCACCGCCAGGCTCGACTTGGCGCGGAAGGTCCGCTTCGGGTCGAGAATGCGGGTGTAGCTGGCCAGCACGTCCTGGGAGCGCACGGGGCGGCCGCCATGGAAGGCGGCCTGACGCAGGGTGATCCGCCACCGGGTGAGATCGGCCGACGGCTCCCACCTCTCAGCCAGCCTCGGTTGCGGCGACACGTCAGCGCCAAGGTCGGCGAGCTTGTCGAACATGGCCTTGGACCTGGCCGCCTCGACGAAGAGGTTCGCCAGGTGCGGGTCGAGCACCTCCGTGGCGCCGCCTCCCGCGAAAGCCGCCCGCAACCTGCCTCCTGTCGAGCCCCCGGTTGAGGCGGCGGGCTGTGTTGCGCACCCAGTGAGCGCGGCGGCCGACAAGCCGGCGGTGAAGCCGAGGAAGCCACGGCGGTTCAGGTGATCGTTCATGGGGTGGTGCCTTTCCATTTCGTTGTGACGTCGTGCAGCCGAGGCCGATGGCCGCGCAAAGCAGAGGTCCGGCGCGGTCGGCCCAGCCGAGAGTGGCGGTGCCCGCTGCCGCCGCGACGCCGGAGATCAGGTAGACACCCCGAAGTAGGTGCCGGACAGGCCGTCGCGGGCGAAGGCGGGGATCAGCGCGAGCACGAACGGCTGGGCGATCATCACGCCCGCCGACAGCGTGAGTGCCGCGATCAGCTCCGCGACCGGCCCTGCAAATCCCTAGTCCCACAGCCGCGTGAGTGCGGGGGCGGTGAAGCCGCGCCCCATCCAGCCAGTCCGACCGGGATGGTTCACTCGATCCGTCCGGGCGCTTCACGGCCACACTCCTGGGCGCGGGCCGTGAGATGGACGGTAGGCGACTGACCGAGTTCACTGACAGATGGATGGTGGCCGGCAACCTGGTGTTCACCGTGATCGCTCTATAGCCTCCACGCTTGAAACCTTGTCGCACGCGGGCCAGAGAGACGCGATGGCGCGACCGGATCGCCCTCTGCGGTTCCGCGCCCGGCAATGCTGGCGGGCGACCCGGTGCGCGGTAATCTCATCGAGCGGCGAGCCCCCGCTGATAGGCGCGGACGAGTCGTCGAGGGACCAGCAGGTGCCGCCCGTTCACGGTGATCGGGACGAGGTCCGGCACGGTCGCCTTCCACTGACTGCGGCGATGCCGCGTGTTGCTGCTCGAGGTCCTGCGCTTGGGCACGGCCACAGCTACCAGCTCGCCTTCGTGATCCCGGGGAGCTCGCCCCGGTGGGCCATGTCGCGGAAGCGGATCCGCGAGAGGCCGAACTTCGTCAGGTGCCCGCGAGGCCGCCCATCGACGGAGTCGCGGTTGCGCAGGCGGGTGGCGCTGGCGTCACGGGGCTGGCGGTTCAGCTCCTGTACGGCTGCCGCCCGCTCCTCCGGCGTACCGGTGCGGATCAGCTTCTTCAGCTCGGCCCGCCGTACGGCATAGCGGGCCACCACGACCTTGCGCCGCTCGTTGGCCGCGATCTTGCTCTTCTTGGCCATCAGACCTTTTCTCCCCGGGCGCGAATCCGGGCCACGGCCGCCTCGATGCCGATCTTGTCCACGGTCTTGATCGCTCGCGTGTTGAGCGTCAGCCGGACGAACCGGTCCTCGCTGGGCAGCCAGTAGCGGCGGCGCTGGATGTTGGGGTTCCACCGGCGCCGGGTACGCCGGTGAGAGTGGGAGACGTTGTTGCCGAAGACCGGCGCCGCCCCGGTGAGCTGGCAGCGGGCCGACATCACGACCTCCCGTAACGCTGGTTGAAGCGGTCGACCCGCCCGGCGGTGTCCAGGACGCGGCTGCGCCCGGTGTAGAAGGGGTGACTGGCCGAGGAGACGTCAACGTCGACCACGGGGTAGGTGTTGCCGTTCTCCCACTCGATCGTCTTGGTACTGGTCATCGTGGACCTGGTGAGGATCGCGAACCCGGCGCTCGGGTCACGGAAGACGATCGGGCGGTAGTCCGGGTGGATGCCCTTCTTCATCGCTCCTCCCGGAATGCGACGTGCTGGCGGATGATCGGGTCGTACTTGCGGAGCGTGAGTCGGTCGGGGTCGTTCCGCCGGTTTTTCCGGGTCACGTAGGTGTAGCCGGTGCCTGCGGTGGACCGCAGTTTGATCACCGGCCGAAGTTCGTTTCTGGTCAAGGCGTGTCCTTTCCTGTCGCAGCAGTATGCCATGATAACGACAACGGTTTTCATTTTTATGGGAGGTGCTGTGTCAACCCCCGTCGTCCTGGTCGCGGGTCTGCACACCGCGGCCCGCGCCGCAGTCGTCCACCAACTCCTTCGCGAGCACCCCGGCGCCGTCGCCATCCACCACGACCTGCTCAACGTGACCTCCGGCCGCGTCGAGCGCACGGTCCGCACCGCCGACGAGATGCTGGACGTCTCGGAGATCCGGCTCGCGCACGGCTGCGTCACTTGCACCGTCCGCGAAGACCTGCTCCCGCAGTTGGTACGGCACGCGGACGCCACCCCGCTGCTCGTCGTCGACCTCTGGGACTCGGTCGAACCCCGATCCGTGGCCGAAGCACTCGACAGCGAGGAAGCCCACGAGATCCTCCGCCTGGCCAGCGTGCTGACCGCCCTGGATGCCGAACACCTGCCGATCGACATCGTCCGCGGCGAGAAACTGATCGAAACGGGCCAGCCCGCCGCGGCCGGAGACCAGCGCTACCTGGCCGAGGTGCTGGCCCGCCAGCTCGAATACGCCACCGGCCTGGCCCTGCGCGGCGGCGACGAGGAGGACCACGAGCTGACCCGCGCCATCCTCACCCACCTGGCGCCCCACACCCCGGTCCACGCCGAGAACCTCCCCGCGGTGACCGGCCCCGCCGTCTGCACCGCCGCGCTGGCAGAACGCGTCGACCCCGCCACTGCCCAGCTCCCCTGCGACGCCCGGACCGGCGAGGTCACCACCGTGGTCTGGCGGCGGCTGCGCCCGCTGCACCCCGCCCGCCTCTTCGAAGCCGTCGATGAGCTGGTCACCGAGTCGGTCCGCTCCCGCGGCCGGTTCTGGCTGGCCAGCCAGAAGGACCGCATGCTCGCCTGGGACGCGGTCGCCGGGATCATCTCAGTGGAGGACGCCGGGCCGTGGCTGGCCTCGCTGCCCGAAGCCGCCTGGGAGATGGTCTCCCCGACCCGCCGCACGATCGCCGCCCTCGACTGGAACCCGATCGTCGGCGACCGCGTCCAGCACCTGGTGTTCATGGGCCCTGACCTCGACCACGAGCGCATCCACGCCCTGCTCGACTCCTGCCTGCTCGCGCCGCACGAGTCCGCCGCCGAGTTCGACGACCCGTTCGCTCCCCTGCTCAAGGAGACCGCATGAAGCCGCGCCGCACCCCGCGCAAGAAGAGCAACCCGCTCCTGGGGGTCAGCTCCATCGACTACAAGGACACGGACCTGCTGCGCAGGTTCGTCTCCGACCGGGGCAAGATCCGCAGCCGTCGCGTCACCGGCGTCACCGTCCAGCAGCAGCGCCAGCTCGCCACCGCCATCAAGAACGCCCGGGAGATGGCGCTCCTGCCGTACGTCTCCCGCACGCGCGGATGACGCCCGAGGAGGCGCTGGCCCGGTGGGACGCCCAGCAGGAGCGCTACGTCGCCAACCGGGAGGAGCGATTCGCGACGATCGTCCACGTGCTGGCGCATGCCCTTCGCGACGTGGCCCAGCCGCTGATCCTGGACCTCGGCTGCGGTCCCGGATCGTTGTCCGGCCGGGCGGCCGAGCGCCTGCCGGAGGCGGAGATCGTCGGCGTGGACGTGGACCCGCTGCTCCTCGCCCTCGGCAGAGCCGGGTACCCGACGGTGGCGCGCTTCATCGAGGCCGATCTGAGCGTCCCCGGCTGGCCGGGCCTGCTCGGGCTGGATCGGAAGGTGGACGCGGCGATGTCCAGCACCGCTCTGCACTATCTGCCGCCTGAGACCCTCGCCGGGATGTACGGCGAACTGGCCGGGCGGATGCGCCCCGGCGGCGTCTTCGTCAACGCCGACAACCTCTACGACGAGCAACCTATGGTCGCCGACTTGGCCGCCACGGTCAGGCGAGCAGCGGCGGCTCTCCATCACGAGGACTGGTCATCGTGGTGGAGAGCTATAGATGCCGAGCCAGCCGTGGAGGCCGATCATCGCGTGTCCGTCGCCGTACACGAGCAGCTGCTGCGCGACGCCGGGTTCGTCGAAGTGGGGACGGTGTGGCAGGTAGGCGACGACACGATCCTCGTCGCCATCCGGTGACGAGCTACCCCTTCGCCGCCGCTGGGGTGGGTGGATGTGCTGCGGGACTTGGCTCAGTCCAGCAGCCCGCACGCCTTGTAGCGCGTCAAAAATTGCGCATACGTTCTGATCTGCGGTTTCCCTGGCCAAGCTAACTCGCTGCCAAGGTTGATCAGGAGGTTGCGGGCCTGCTGAGCGGTCCACGCGCCGGTCGGGTGGCAGGTCACACCCAGAATGTGCACGCGCCGCGGATGGACCTCCATCACGAACAGCACCTACAGGCGGTTCAGAAAGATCGCGTCAAAGCTCCTTCCTTGGCGGGGGTGGCGCCCGCCGTCCTCGCCGTCGGCGCCGACGACCCGGTACACGACGACGTCGAGGCCTACGCGCGCAGGCTGCGCGGAGACGGCCGGTAGCCGTTGATCGTGGCCGAGGTTTCCGCGTCGAGGGTCACACCCCACCCATAGCGGCAGAACAACCTGCCGTTACTGAGCGCGACGACATTAACCGAAAGGAGCACTTTGTCATGGTCGGAGGATGCGCGCGTTCCCGGTCTCCCCGGAACTTGGCCGACGACCCGGAGAACTGGCCCCACTCGGATCTGTCCGGCCACCCGGCCGCCGCCGTCGTCGTCCAAGCGATCGCCGCCACCTTGGCCGAGGTGATCGCCGAGCAAGGGCTGAGTTTCCGCCGTCTCGCGGTGATGTCCGGCGTCAATCGGCAGACCATCAACGACCTCATCGCCGGCCGCTGCTGGCCCGACGTCGCGACCATCGCCCAACTTGAAGCCGGCTTGGCCATCCGGCTCTGGCCTGCCTCGCCCGGCGGATCCGGGAGAGGCTGACCCGCGACGAACCCACCTTCGCCCTGGTGAGGGCATCGCCGATCCTTCCCGCCCCGTCCCTGCCGCCAGCAGGGCAGGCGAAATCCAGGCTCGACGCCCCTCCCCAAGACATCCCATCCGGGTTACTCTCGGGAGTGCGCGAGCCACTGTCAGTTAGAACCTGGAGGGTGCTCACGCAACCTCGGGTGCCGCCGAGGGCCTAATCTCGGCGGCACCCCGCTTCAGTCACTCACGGAGCTATCGGCTCACTTCCCTCCCAGGCTGGGGCGTTGCCGTTCACGCCCGAGGCGATCGCGTAGGTGCCGCCCTCGCAGCGGGTCAGCCATCCATCGGCGGCCAGCCGCAGCAACCGCGACCGCATCGACTCCACCTTCCCCCGGTCGTCCGGCTGGCCCAGCGCCACCACCACATCCCGGACCCGCATCGGCCGCTGTGCCGTGGCCAGCAACGCCACCGTCTGCCGGCGAACTCCGCGCAACTCCGGCAACGCCGCAGTCCCGCCTGAAGGCCCGGCTGGGCCGTCCGGCTCATGCCTCTTGCCCGCCTCGACTGGTTCCTCGGCGCCTGACTCGCCCGATCCCGCCACCTGCTCGCTCTGGGCCGACAATGCCCGCAGCGTCTCGCGGGTGATGGACAGGCGCCGGAGCTGTTCCTCCGCAGCGGCCAGTTGCTCACGCAGTTCGGCCGCTTTCTCGGTGGCAGCCACCTCGGCCTGGGCCAAACGTTCCAACAGTGACGTCACGTCGCCCTCCACGAAAGAGCGCAGACGCGCCCACCCGATCCGCTTCACGCCATGTGGTCCAACAACTCCACACAAGGTCCAACGTCTCCCGGATGCCGCCGCTGGCGCGTCGCCGAAGGTGGGCGTAGAGCGGGTAGTGCCGGTGGCGGGGCATCTGGGGCGGACCGCGCGCATAACGGGCCGGCTGTGCGCCGGTTCCTCAACCCCGATGCCGGTCGGCGTCATCTCCGGTTCGTCCAGCCCGATGTCCGATGCGCGATCGGCTAACGGATCCGGGCGCTCAGCCTTGATCGCTCACTGTTGCCATATATGTCCCGGGCGAGCAGGGTCAGCCATGACCAGGCTGCAACGATCATGATTCGCTGGAACAGGCCGCCGAAGGCCACGAGGTTCGGCGATTGGGCGAAGGCCGCGTTCGAGAGTCCGAGGGCGACGAGGACGACGATGGCGGTCGCGGTCGAGTACAGCGCCCAGCCCTGCCGGTTCTCGGAGGCGAACCGGCGAGCGAACACGATGCAGGCCCCCAGGATCGCGACGAAGGCGACCAGCGACACGGCGTCGTGCAGGGCCGCCTGGGTGCTGCCGTAGGCAGGCAGCAGATCCGGGCTGCCAGCCGGGTATCCACTCACCGGGTCCGTGGTGAACAGGCCGGCGCCGACGAGGCCGAGCGCCCACACGCCCACGAGCATTGGGCCCCATAGCCTGCCGGGCCCTGGGTGCAGATTCCGTCGGAGCCCGACGGCGAAGACGGTGGTCAACGCGCCGGCGACGAGGAATGTGGCGCTCTGCACCCAGCCATGGTCGCCGAGGGCGAGGGAACTGACCGGATGGCGCAGCGGATCGTAGCCGTTCCGAACGGCGCCCTGCATCAGGAAGCTGAGTACGAACAGCGGACCGGCGGCGATGCCGCAGATGAACGTGGCCTTGGACATTGAGCCCTCCTCGAGTATTTGAGGTCTGTCAGTTTGGGTTGACAAGTGCCGCTTGTCAATCCAAACTGACAGTCATGGAGGAGCCCGAATTGGTCGCCCGACTGCGGTCGCACGACCCGGCGGTGGGGCTGCGCGCCGTCGGTGCCCTGCACCGGCTCGCGGAGCAGGTCGAGGCCGCCGCAGTAGCCCGCGCTCGAGCTGAAGGCTGGTCTTGGGAGCAGATCGGCGACGCGCTCGGAGTCTCGCGCCAGTCCGCCCACGCCAAGCACGGGAAGTGAGTTGCGATGTTCGAACGGTTCACGGCTGGCGCCCAAGCCGCGGTCGTGGCGCACGCACCGGCGGAGGCGCGGCGGCGCGGCGACCGGCGCATTGGCACAGAACATCTACTCCTCGGCGTGCTCCATGAAGCAGAGGCGGCACAGGCACTCGGGGCGGACGTTGAATCGGCGCGGTCCGCGCTCGCTGTCTTGGATGATGCCGCCCTTGCCGCAATCGGCGTAGATGCGCGTGGCGTCGAGCGGGCCATGATTTCGGCACCTTCGAAACGGATGCCCTTCACCTCCGGTGCGAAGGCCGCCCTGTCCCGGGCTCTCGTCGTGGCTAGGCGCAGCCGCGCGCGCCGGGTCACCGCGGTCCACCTGCTGGTCGGGCTCCTGGACGGTGACCGCACCGATCCCGCGTCTGACGTGCTGACCGAGCTCGGCGTGGACCGGCTGACTGCCCGCGCCCGTCTTGCGCCGTAGCCGATGGCGCGACGAAGAGAGTGCCGTGGGCGTGGACGTTGTCGTGGTGAGCGGGCCATGTGCGCGCCAGGACTTCGACGTCGACGAGCCAGCCGCCGCAGCACCCACCGCCAGGACACTGCGGATCGAGGAACCCTTACGCCGCTGTCCTGTACTCCAGGATCCTGGGCATCGATTCGGAGCTGGGAAACGATCATCTTCATGCCGGGAAACGATCTTCTTGCCCCCTCCTCCACCCCAGGCCAGATCCACCCGTGAACACCCCATGACCCCAAATGCCGACGCTCGGAGGCTTAAGCGAACCAAGGGGGATGGATGCCTGGTTCCGGGTTGGTGGCTGACCTTTGATCCCGATGTCACGCGCCGGGCCGTATCAGGCCGCTCTCGTAGGCCAGGATGACCAGCTGGACCCTGTCGCGCACGTTCAGTTTGGCGATGGCCCTGGTGATGTGGGTCTTGGCAGTGAGCGGACTGATGACGAGGCGCTCGGCGATCTCGTTGTTGGAGAGACCGAGCGCCACGAGCTTGACCGTCTCCAGTTCCCGGGCGGTGAGGGCGGCCAGTCGCCGCCCCGCGCTGGGCGTGAGGTCCTGCCGGTGGGCGAACTGCTCGATGACGCGGCGGGTCACCCCCGGAGACAGGAGCGCGTCTCCGCCGGCGACGGCGGCGACCGCCCGGCGTAGTTCGGCGGGTTCGACCTCTTTGGTGAGGAAGCCGCTGGCGCCGGCGCGCAGGGCGGCGAAGACATGTTCGTCGGTGTCGAACGTGGTGAGGATGATGACGCGACAGCCCAGAGTGGTCGGGTTGGTGACGATGCGGCGCGTGGCGGTGATCCCATCGGTGCCCGGCATGCGGATGTCCATGAGGATCACATCGGGGCGGGTGCTCGCGGACAACGTTACGGCTTCGTCGCCGTCCTGGGCTTCGCCGACTACCGTGATGTCCCGGGAGCGGGCCAGCAGGCTGCGGAAGCCGGCCCGTACGAGTGCCTGGTCGTCGGCGAGAAGCACCTTGATCGTCATGCCGTCGAGCCTGCCACAGGGATGTCGGCCCGCACGGCGAAACCGCCGGGGACCGGCCCCGCGGTGAGCACGCCCCCGAGTGCGCTCACCCGCTCGCGCATGCCCGCCAGGCCATGGCCTTCGGTGACATCGGCACCGCCTGGGACGCTGCGGCCGTCGTCGCTGATCTCGACGGTGATCGAGCCCGACGCGTAATTGATCGTCACCTCGGCCTTGCTCGCCCCCGCGTGCTTGAGCGTGTTGGTGAGGGACTCCTGTACGACGCGGTAGATGGCGATGGCGGGAATGGCGGGGACGGTCGCCGGGTCGCCGTGCTCGTCGAGGGTCACGTCAAGCCCTGCGGCGCGGGCGTCGGCGATGAGAGTGCCCAAGGAGGCCAGATCGGGCTGGGGCACGGTGTCGCCGGGGTTGTCGCGCAAGACCGCGATGAGGGAGCGGAGGTCGGTCATCGCCCGGTTCCTGACGTCCTTCGCCAGGCGTAGCGCGGCGGCGGCCGCGGCCGGGTCCTCCTCAAGAGTGTCGGCGGCGACATTGAGTTGAACTCCGACGACGGCCAGCGTGTGGGCGATGACGTCGTGAACCTCGTGCGAGACGCGCAGCCGTTCCTCGGCGGCGCGGGCACGGCTGTCGGTTTCGCGCAGCCGTTCGCGCCAGCGCATCGCGGCGGTGTAGGTGAGGCCCGCGGCGATGAGGATCGCCAGGAGCAGTCCTTCCCCCGCGACGTGGATCAGGTAGCGGGTCGGGTTCGTGTCCAGGACCGAGCGGAAGTCGACCGCGGAGTAGACCAGTTGAGCCAGGCCGATGGCGGCCACCCAGCGCACGCGTGGCGTGGTGGCGGCGGTGAAGTAGGCGACCGCGGCTGGCCAGATCCAACCGGCGGGAGACCAATGTCCGGTGAGGTGATAGGCGAAGATCCCGCCGATCGACAGCAGCAGCACGGTCATCGGCCAGCGGCGTCTGACTAGCAGGAGCGCTCCGAGAAGCAGAGCGAGGGGGATCGTGCCCTGCCAGGGGCTGTGCACCCCGGTGGCGAGGGCTACGGCGACGAAGAAGACCAGAGTGAAGGCAGCGAGCGTAATGTCGGTGATCCGGGCGAAGTGCCAGACAGGAGCGGGTTCGCGTCGTGGGGGCGGCTCTGCCATGCGGAGGCCCTTTCTCGAGGGGTGACGGGTGTAACGCCGGGCCGGGGCGTACCGGACGGCGTGTTCGGCTTCCGTAGCCGCGTGGATCGGCGGACTCAAGGACTGCGGAAGCTCTGGATCTGTTACCAGCCCGGGTGGGAAGGTTCGGATCAGACGTGGGTGACCAGGAGGGTCACGCCTGCCTCGCCGCCACAGTCGACGAAAACAGGACCGACGCCGCTACCGATCTTGGGAGCGAGGGTCGCCTTCGCCACGAATCCCTTCGGGTTGTCCTCAACGATGCGGATGTTCTGTAGCACTGGGTGCTCCCTGTCGAGCCCGGCGAGCACGGCCTTGAGCCCTTTGCCGCCGCCACAGTGGCCGGTGATCGTCACCTCCTGGCCTCGCTTGGTGGTGGGATTGGGGCTGACCTGAACCACCGCCCTGGCGCCCTTCGGCGGCTTCGGCACGGCCATCGCAGCGGTGACAGCCTCGCTGGCCGTGCCGACCTGGGCACCAGCCGGCGCGCCGGCCAATCCCAGCAAACCGGCCGTCAAGCTCAGCCCGGCGATCGCAGCCATCACTCTCTTGCTCATGGCGATTCCTCCAGCTCTCATCCGGCTATCTCGAGGAGAAACGCTAGGCCGGGCCGCAGCGGGAGCGCGTCGTCCGTTGATCGTCACTTGACCTTGCACCGTTCGCCGTACGCACTACACCGAAGGGAGTAGACATCAGGCCTCAACCGACCGCACAAGGCCGAGACTGTCAGGGCTTTAGGACGGCATGTCCAGGCCAGTCGCGCCGGGCATGACGTGGGAGGCCGACTTCTTCGCCTTCGGTACTGGTGGAGGCTGAGTGCAGAAATTGGCGCTAGGAACGCGATCTTCGCTTCGGTTCGATGACGCGACCTTTGGCCTGTCTGCTGGGCTTACGTTCCTGGGGCCATGCCTTTCCGAACCTCTCTGACGAGCCGCCCGGCATGGCCGCTTCCCCGAGGAGCCGTCAGCGGCGGAGCCGGAACGGGCTCTTCCGGCTGGATCGTGGCGTGCTGGAGGCGGTGGCCGACAAGCGCCGTCCTGCGACCCGTCTTGGGTGGGTGGCGCAGTGGGGGACAGTCCGTATGCGCGGGGCGTTCATGACCGAGGATCCGCTCGCGGTCCTAGCGCCAGCCCAATATCGTGATCGGCATCGACGACGGGCGCGTGTTCTCGCGCCCGGGAATTGGCCCTTCTGCCCCGGCGGGTCACATCACCGTCGAATCCGCAGTCGCCGGGCGCAGCGGTCTCCAGCCGCCGCCGTCCGGCTTGGCCAGCTCCGCCTCGACGTCCACGGTGATGACGCCGAAGAAGTTGACGTTTTCGCTGCGCGCCGGGGAGATGTGGGCCAGCAGCTCGTCGGGAACGTCCCTGCCGGCCGCCCGCAGCTGCAGCACGGCGAGTGAGTAGTACTCGGTCGTCCACGCTATGACAGAGCTGGTCAAAACGGTCAAACACCATGTCTGGTCCGTCTGATCGCCCAAGGCCGGCCTGATGATGGCGCCCTGCTGGGCATAGTGCAGGCCGCGACGCGGCGTGTGCAGGCTCTCGCCCTTGTTCAGTTGGCGGGCGATCTTGCGGCGGTAGGCTGGGTCCGACAGGTACTTCGCCGCGTGCAGCGTACGGCGTAGCATGCCCCCCGGTCCTTCTGCCATACCTACGGACGCGGCAAGGACACCCACGTGATGATCCCGGGCTGGCCGTACTCCATCGTCGCGGCCCTGGAAACCGGTCGCACGTCCTGGACCGCGCTGTTGGACGCGCTGCGCCTGGAGCCCGGCGCCGACGTCACGGTCACCGCCGCCCAACTCCGCGAGGTGATCGAACGGCTGGTCGCTGCCGGGCAGTGGCAGGCCGGGGACCCGTCCGTCATGATCGCCGATGCCGGCTATGACCTGCACCGCCTGTCGTTCCTGCTGGCCGACCTGCCGGTCGAACTGCTTGGCCGACTGCGCTCGGATCGGGTGATGCGCCGCCCGGCGCCCTCGCGCCAGGACTTCTTCCTGGCCAATCCCGGGGGCGGCAGGCCACCCAGGCACGTCGGCGAGTTTGTCTTCGGCCAGAGCTCCACTTGGGGCACCCCCGACCAGACCACGACCACTGCCACTACCCGGTACGGCACCGCGACCGCGCTGGCTGGCCTGGGGCCGGCTGCACCCGCGGTTGACCCGGCGGGCGGCCTGGATCGAGCACCTGCCCGAGTTGCCGCTGATCGAGGGCACCGTGATCCGGCTGCAGGTAGAGCATCTGCCCGGCGGCGGCGATCCCAAGCCGGTGTGGTTGTGGTGGTCGGGCACCGACGCGAGCGCCGCTGACGTCGACCGGCTCTGGCAGGCGTTCCTGCGCAGGTTCGATCTGGAACGCACCTTCCGGTTGTTCAAGCAGACCCTCGGCTGGACCGCCCCCAAGATCCGCAGCCCTGAGGCGGCCGACCGGTGGACCTGGCTCATTCTGGCTGTCCACACCCAACTGCGTCTGGCCCGAGGTCTGGCCGACGACCTGCGGCGCCCCTGGGAGAAACCCGCCGACCCGCTCCGGCTGACTCCAGCCCGGGTCCGTAGAGGGTTTCGGCACATCCGCACCAAGACGCCTTCGCTTGCGCGTGCGCCTAAACCCACCCGGCCTGGTCCCGGTCGGCCACCCGGCTCCACCAACCGTCCCGTCCCACATCACGAAGTCGGGCGCGTCCTGGCTACCGGCGAGGCCTACCAACGCCCAGCTCACCACCGCAAAGGCACCAAGCCCAGAAGGTGATCCCACACTCGCTACACCGAGCAACCACCCGCTTCGTCATCTCCCAGGGCAAATGCGAAGATCAGAGGTTAAACGACAAGCTAAGTGCCTGTTCCTGAACCCGTTGCTTGAGCCGTATGACTATCCCGTCCACGCGAACGTTGCGACGTCCGGACCTACCTTGCGAACGATCGCGCAACGTCCGCAGTAACCATGCGAAAGGAGAGCCCTGACAGGGGAGATACGAAAGTCGTATCACAAGGCCCACTCTGCCGACGGCGACGACAACCGCGCTGCAGGGTGCTGCTCGGCGAAGTCGAAGCCGTCCAGACGGTGCTCGTCAACGATGCCTCCGTCGCGCTTTCGCCGTGCAGTTCCCGAACACTCTCGACTAACACTTTCGACGCGGAGGAGGCGCGGGCCGATTCGACGCCGTCGGCTCTCCCGTTCCGCCGGGTGCTCGCGTCGAAGGGCGACTGTGTCTCCTCCATCGGTCCCCGTGCCGCGATGATCGTCGCCGCCGTCACCTCGCCGCCCGTGAGCCAGAGAACGCGTGAACTGCGCCGTCGAGCTGCAGGGACGCCGGGGGCGCCGCCGAATCGGCGAACGCCATGAATTCATTCCATGAATTCGTGAATCATTTCCAGCGTGCTAGGTTCAGGGCATCGCGGTAACGAAAACAGCACGAATTCATGCCATTGGGAGAATCATGGAGTCGCTAATCGTCGAGCAGGTGGACACATTTGTCGTGGAATTGCCGTCCATCCGGTCGTTCAGCATTTCCGGGGGAAGTGTCACCACGGCGGGGAAGCCCGCCGAACGGGTTCTTGTCAAGGTGACGGCCGGAGGGCTGACCGGCTGGGGAGAGGCGACGCCGACACCCGCCTGGACCTACGAGACCGTGGAGTCGATCTCGACGACGATCGATCGCTACCTCGCTCCCGCGCTGGTCGGACGGTCGGCGTGGGATCTCGACGGTGCCTGCGCGGCGTACGAGAAGGTGATCAACCGAGGGCTGACGATCGGCTCCCCCATCGCCAAGTCCGCACTCGACATCGCGCTGCACGACCTGCTCGGCCGGGCGCTCGGTGTCTCCGTCGGCGTGCTCTGGGGCCAGCGCCGCGTCGACCGCATCACGCTCGGGTGGATCGTGGCCGGCCAGACCCCGGCCGAGGTACGGCAGGCGGTCGAGGAGGGCAGGGAGCAGGGCTATCAGGCGTACAAGGTCAAGGTGGGCCTGCACGACGAGGCGACGGACGTCTCGGTCGTGGCGGCGGTCAGGGAGGCGGCTCCGGGCGCGCCCATCTGGGTGGACGCGAATCAGGCCTACACCGTGGACGGCGCGCTGCGTATGGCGCGCAGGCTCGCCGACCTGGACGTGTCGGCGTTCGAGCAGCCGCTGCCCGCCAACGACGTCACCGGGCTGCGCCGGCTGCGGGACCGCAGTCCGCTGCCCGTGGCGTTGGACGAGAGCCTGCGCCATCCCTCCGACCTGGCCACCTTCGTGAAACTCGACGCGGTCGACATCGCCATCGCCAAGGTTCAGCGTTCGGGCGGTCTCACGCTCTCCCGCCGGCTGTGCCAGTTCGCCGAGGACGCGGGGCTGCGCATCATGGGTTCGGGACTGACCGACACCGATCTCGGATTCGCCGCCTCGCTGCATCTGTTCGCCGCGTTCGGCGTGGACACTCCCGTCGATCTCAACGGGCGGCAGTTCGTCCACTCGGCGTACGTCGGGGGGAGCACGGTGGAGGTCGTGGACGGCACGGCACTGGTGCCTTCGGGGCCTGGCCTGGGGGTCGAGGTGGACGAGGACGCGGTCCGCGCCCTCGCCTCGGCCCACTGGAGCGTCTGACGGACTGTGTTCCGCCGCTCCCCGAGGAGGGCGGCGGAACACCGGAGCGCTCAGCGCAGCCAGTCGTCCAGGCCGGCGGCGACGAAGTCGTCGTCGACCAGCCAGGGGTAGGCGGCACCGACTCTGGCGATCTCGTCGGCCTGTCCCGGGGACAGTCCCTCTTGCGGGTCGAGGCACCACGTTCCGGCCAGGAGCCCCTGCCCGCGCAGCACCTCGTGGACTCCGGCGATGCAGCCGCGGAAGTTGCCCGCCACGTCGAAGACGGCGCTGTTGGCGTCGGTGAGGTCGGCGGCGCGGGCCAGCAGGGAGCGGAGGACCTGGTCGTCCCCGGCCCATACCTGGCGTACCTCCTCGAACATGAGTACCGCCGCGCGGGTCCACACCGCCCACTGGCCGAGCAGTCCGCCGACGATGCGGTGCCCCGCGACCGGCGTGAGCAGGTCGGTCAGGATGTTGTCGTCGTTTCCGGTGTAGAGCGCGATGTCGTCGCCGCGCCCCGACGCCTCGACGGCCCTGACCACGTCGACCGTGCGGTAGCGGTCGAAGGGCGCCATCTTGATCGCCACCACCGACTCCTGCTCGCTCAGCGAGCGCCAGTAGGACGGGCTCAGCCTCCTGCCGCCCACCGCCTCCTGCAGGTAGAAGCCGATGACGGGCAGCACCTCCCCGACGGCCCTAGCCCGGTCGAGCAGCTCGGCCTCGCCGGCGCCCGCCACCTTCGGAGACAGCAGCACGGCGTGGTAGCCCAGCGAGGCGGCGAGCTCGGCCTCGGCGACGGCCTGTGCGGTGTCGCCGCACGCCCCCGCGACCATGACGAAGGGCCGGTCGGCCTCCTTCGCCACCACGTCGGCGGAGATCTCCAGCACCGGCCTGAGCAGCCCCGCGTCGCGGATCTCGAACTGCGTCGTGTGCACCGCGACGGCCACCCCGCCCGCTCCGGAGGCGAGGTAGTAGCGGGTGAGCGCCCGCTGGCGACGCTCGTCGAGCGTGCGCCGTCCTGTCAACGCCAGCGGGTGGGCGGGGATGACGGTCCCCTCCCTGAGCAGGTCGATCGACATCTCAGAACCTCCCGTCGCGCACCGCGAACCTGGTCGGCTTCCCTGACAGGGGCAGCCCGCGTGACAGCCAGCCGGCCTGCCACGCGATCAGCGTGTCGAGCGGCACGTCGGGGTAACTGAACAGGCCGTGGCAGCGGGAGGCGTCGTTCAGCAGCGCCGTGCCGCTCTCCTGGCCGGTGAAGGTCGCCTCGACATCGAGTGCTGCGGCCAGCCGGGTGGCCGTGCGCCGCACCGAGGCCGTCTCAGGGCCGGTCAGGTTGAGCGTGAACGCCTCCGGTGCCCGCGCGTGCCGCAACGAGCGCAGCGCGACCTCGTTCGCGTATCCCTGCCAGACGACGTTGACGTGGCCGGTCGTGAGGTCGACCGGCTCGCCCGCCGCCAGGGTAGCGGCGATGTCCGCCAGGACGCCGTAGCGCAGGTCCACGGCGTAGTTGAGGCGCAGGATCGTGACCCGGGTGCCGTACGAAGCGGCGGCATGCTCGAAGACGCGCTCCCTGCCGAGGCAGCTCATCGCGTACTCGCCGACCGGTCCGGGCCGGTCGTCCTCCGCGCTCCCGCCGGAGGCCACGTCCACCAGGGGGTACACGTTGCCGGTGGAGAACGCCGCGATCGCCGAGTCGCGGTAGCGCCGCGCGACGGCGGCGGGCAGCGCGGCGTTGACCGCCCACGCCTGGTACGGCGCCGCCGATGTGCCGAACTTGGCGCCGACCATGAAGACGACGTTCGCCGCGTCGGGCAGCCCGGCGAGGTCGTCGTCGCCCATCAGGTCGTGGCGCACCACGTCGACGCCCTGCTCCGCCAGCTCCTTGGCGGCGGCGTCGTCCGACCAGCGCGACACGGCGTACACGCGGGCGGAGCCGCGTCCCGCGGCGTCCAGCGCTCGCCGGGCAAGCCGGACCAGGCTCGGCCCCATCTTGCCGCCGGCGCCGAGCACGACGAGGTCGCCGTCCAACTCGCCGACGTCGGCGACCAGCGCCGCCGAGGGGGTGGCCAGCCGGTCCTCGAGTTCCCGTTCAGAGGTGAACATGTCGCGCTCCTTCGTCGTCTGGCCTCCGGTAGCGCACGCCCAGCCGGTCTAGGAGCGGCAGGTGCGCGGTCAGCCGCCGGGTGAAGTCGCCGAGGTCCCTGCCGGAGGACCAGGCGGCCTCGGCGACGGCGCACAGGCGGGGGAAGGCGTTGTAGTCGAAACGTTCCCTGGTGGGGAGGTACTCGCCCCACAGCTGCGCCTGCGTGCCGAGGACGCCCTCCCCCGCGTCGTACCCGTAGACAGTCTCCAGCGGAAGCGGCCCGGCGATGCTGACCGGCTCTCCCGGGGC
Source organism: Nonomuraea sp. NPDC004354 (assembly GCF_053602555.1). NCBI lineage: Bacteria > Bacillati > Actinomycetota > Actinomycetes > Streptosporangiales > Streptosporangiaceae > Nonomuraea > Nonomuraea sp. NPDC004354. The sequence continues at coordinate 188,150 of NZ_JBSGDV010000004.1, forward strand.
GTCCGACTCGGCATAGTCGAGATAGGTGTGCGTGTGGGGGGCGGCGACCACGTCGTGGCCCGCCCGCAGCGCGGCCTCGACCCGGTTCACACCCCGCCACGCCATGATCACCATGTCCTCGGGCGGGTCGTGGTCGAACATGTCGTCCCAGGCCACCGCACGGCAGCCGAGCCCGCGCAGGTGATCGGCGAGGAGCCGCCCCCACCAGCCATGCAGCGCCTCGGGGCCGGCGAGCCCCTCGCTCGCCACCCGCCGCAAGGCGTCGGGGCTGGACGCCCATTCGCCGCTGCGGACCTCATCACCGCCGATGTGGATGAATCTGGACGGAAACACCTCACTCAGCTCGTCGAGCACGTCACGGGCGAACCCGGCGGCGCGATCGCTCACGTTGAGCACGTGCGAGGAGATTCCCCACGAGGTGCGCACCTCGGCGGGCGTGTGGCCGAGCCAGGGACAGGCGGCGATCGCGGCCTGGGAGTGCCCGGGGAACTCGATCTCGGGGACCACGGTCACGCCGCGGTCGGCCGCGTAGTCCACCAGGCCGCGCAGCTCTCGCTGGGTGTAGAAGCCCCCGTGCGGGGTCCCGTCGAACCTGCCCTCCCGTGCGTGACCGGCCGAGGACTCGGCACGGGTGGCTCCGACCTCGGTGAGCCGCGGGTGGCCGCGCACCTCGAACCGCCACCCCTGGTCGTCGGTGAGGTGCAGGTGCAGGACGTTGAACTTGTGCAACGCCAGCAGGTCGACGTACGCCCGCAGAAAGGAGATCGGACGCCACCAGCGAGCCACGTCGATCATCACGCCGCGCCAGGTGTACCTGGGCACGTCGCGAACGGTGCAGCACTGCACGCCGCCGGGCCCGCTCAGCTGGCGCAGCGTCTGGACGCCCCAGCGCAGCCCGGCGGGTCCGGCCGCGGCGATCCTGGCCTCGTCAGGGGTGACGGTGAGCGTGTACCCCTCCTCCCCCAGGGACGGGTCGTCCACGAGGTGAAGGGTGATCTCCCCGGCGCCGCCGCCTTCCGACTCCAGGCCGAGCAGGTCCCGCGCCGTCCCGGCGTGCGGGCCGCTCACCTGCGTGCCGTGGCCGAGCGGGAACAGTCCTGGCCCTGGGATCAACGAAGTGACCTGCGGGATCAGCGGGGAGATCATCGCCCGAGCACCTCGCGGAAAGCGGCGAGGGCATCGCCGACGGGCGGCGCGTCGGGGTACCACACGCGTTCCCATTCGAGCGCGAGATAGCCCGTGTAGCCGAGACGGTCGAGCTCGGCGAGCACGCCGGGCACCCCCACCGCGCCCCGGCCGGGCAGCACGGGGGCCAGCTCGGTCGGCGCCGCCGCGTCCTTGATCTGCACGTGCCGAAGGTACGGTGCCAGCGCGTCCGCCGTGGCGGCGGCCGTCTCGCCCGCGCGCCACGGGTTGACCATGTCCCACAGCGCGCCGACCCGTGGCGAGCCGACCCCGGCGAGCACTCCGGCGATCGCCTCGCCGGTGAGGAAGACGTCGTGCGTCTCCAGCAGCACGTCGACGCCGTTGTCCGGCAGCAGGTCCGCCACCTCCGCGAGCCTCCGAATCGCGGCGGCGGCCGGATCGTCCTGTCCCTCGACCCCGCCGAAGACGCGCACGAACGGCGAGCCGAGCGCCTCGGCGATCTCGACGTGGTGCAGCACCTCGGCCACGGTGTCGCCGTCTGGCCGCGCCACGCGCGTGTAGGAGCAGACGGCGACGATCTCGACTCCTGCCTCGTCGAAGGCGCGGCGGACCTGACGCAGGTCGGCGGCCGACGTGTCCGGCGCGACGATCTCGCCGTCGGCGCAGCGCAGCTCCACGCCGGCGCAGCCGTACTTGGCGGCCACCGCGATCACCTCGTCGGCGGGGGCGCCCGGCATGCCGAGCGTGCTGAACGCGATCGGGTTCACATCTGTCCCTTCACTGTGACGGTGGAACCGTTGAGGGCGGACTCGTAGACGGCGAGGGCGACGTCCAGGACGGACAGCGCGTACTCCGGCGTGACCTGGGGCGCGCTCCGCGCCGCGCAGGCGTGCGCGAAGTCGGCGAGCTGCGCGGCGAACGCCTTGGTCATCTCGCCGGGCTCGGGGGCGGCGACCTGGGTGGCGACGCCTCCGCGGAAGGACCAGACGCCTTCGCCCCGGCTGATCCTGACCGCGCCCTCGCCGCACACGAGCTCGGCCTCGTCGGTGAACGGCAGGCCGGTGCCGGTGACGGAGATCGTCGAGCGGGTGCCGTCGGCGTGCCGCGCCAGGGCCACCGCCTCCGTCTCGACCGATGCGCCGGCGGGTCCGGCGATGTGGCCGGTGACCTCGACGATCGGCGAGCCGACGAGCATCTGGAGCTTGTCGATGCTGTGGGTGCCGACGTTGAGCACGATCCCGCCGCCGGCCATGTCGGCGTCGAGGAACCAGCGGGGCCTCGAAGGGTCGGCGTAGTCGGCGGTACGCCGTTCCGAGGCCACCACGACCTGGCCGAGTTCGCCGGACGCGAGATAGGCGGCCGCGGCGCGCAGCGTCGGGACGAAGCGCAGGACGTGCCCGACCGTGAACACGACTCCTGCCGCACGGCAGGCGTCGATCATGCGGATCGCGTCCTCGCGCGTGGTGGCGATCGGCTTCTCCAAGAGCACGTGCAGCCCGGCCGCGGCGGCGTCCAGGGTGATCGGCGCGTGCAGGGCGTGCGGGACGGTGATCACGACCGCGTCGAGGCCGCCCGCGTCGATCATCTCGCGATGGTCGGTGAAGACGCGGGCGCCGGCCTCCGCGGCCAGTTTCTCCGCCACCTCGGCGCGCACGTCGCACACCGCGGCGATCTTCACCTGGCCGGCCGTCTGACGAGCGGCGGCCACGTGGAGCTCGGCGATGGTGCCCGCGCCGATGACGCCCAGGCGCAGCCCGGATGTTGTTGTCACGATTTCCTTCCTGGATGGGACGGAGGGCCTCAGCCCTTGAGTCCCGCGGACATGGTTCCGCGGACGAAGTAACGCTGGGCCAGGATGAACACGACCAGCATCGGCAGCAGGCTCATCATCGCCGCAGCCGTGACGAGCTGGTCGTTCCCGACGAACTGGCCCTTGAGGCTCAGCACGCCGACCGGCAGCGTGTAGTTCTCGGGTGAGGTGAGATAGATGGTGGGTTCCAGCACGGCCTTCCACGAGGTGGTGAAGGTGAAGACCGCCAGCGTGGCCAGGGCCGGCTTGGCCAGCGGGAGGTGGACCCGCCAGAACACCTGCCAGGGATTGGCTCCGTCAAGGCCCGCGGCCTCCTCGAAGTCCTTGGGGATGCCGAGGAAGGTCTGCCGCATCAGGAAGATCCCGATGGGCGTGGCCAGCCAGTACGGCACGACGAGCGGCAGCAGGGTGTCCAGCCAGCCCAGCGAGCGGAACAGCAGGAAGTTTGGGACGATCGTGATGACGGTCGGCAGCATCATGGTCCCGAGTGCCATGGCGAGCAGCGTCTGCTTGCCCGGCAGGCGCATCCTGGCCAGGGCGTGGCCGACCATCGCGCTGGTCAGCACGTTGCCGGCCACGGCGAGGACCGCGATCACGAGGCTGTTGACGAGGTAGAGCCCGAACGGGGTACGCCGCCACACTTCCGCGTAGTTGTCCCACTGGACCGGATCTGGGATCCACACCGGCGGCACCTGGATGTACTGGGCGAAGCTCTTGAGCGAGTTCCCGAGTGCCGCCACGAACGGCACCAGCATGACGAGGGCACCCGCGAGCACCAGCACGTAGGAGATGGTTCTACGCATAGTGCACCCACCTGCGCTGGAGACGGAACTGCACCAGCGTGAGCGCAAGGACCAGCACGAACAGCACCCACGCGATGGCCGAGGCGTAGCCCATCTGGAAGAACTGGAAGCCCTGCCGGTAGAGGTGGAGCACGGTCAGCTCGCTCGCCCCGTGAGGGCCTCCGTCGGTCATCACGAAGACCTGCTCGAACGACTGCAGCGTCTCGATGGAGGTCAGCACCAGCACCAGGAAGGTGGTGCCGGAGACGCCGGGCAGGGTGATGTACCGGAACCGGTTCCAGGCCGACGCGCCGTCGATCTTCGCCGCCTCGTAGCGCTCCTCGGGGATGGCCTGCAGGCCCGCGAGGAACAGCACCATCATGTAGCCGACCCCCTTCCACACCGCGACGGCCGCTAGCGTGGGGATCACCAGCGCGGGGTCCTGCAACCAGTTCTCGGCGGGCAGCCCGAACCAGCCGAGCACCTGGTTGGCGATGCCGGTCTGCGGGTTGAAGACCGCGTCGGCGACGTACGCGACGACCACCCACGAGGAGACGACGGGTACGAAGTAGGCCGCGCGGAAGAGGGCCATGCCGCGCAGCCGCTGGTTGAGCGCGATCGCCAGGGCCAGGGCCAGCGCCGTCTGGGTCGGCACGAACAGCACGGCGAAGTACGCGGTGTTGCCCAGCGTCTGCCAGAAGACGCCGTCGCTGAAGAGCCGGGTGAAGTTGCCGAAACCGACGAACCTGGGCGAGGACATCAGGTCGTAGTCGGTCATGCTGAAGACCAGCGAGGCCAGCAGCGGCCAGGCGGCCAGCACGACCAGGTGGAGCAGGTAGGGCGAGGCGAAGGCGAACGCCCAGGCCCGCTCTCCCACGTGCCGTATCCGGGCGGGCGGCCGCGGTGCGGCGGCCGCCTTCCCCGGTGGTCTGGTGAGCATCGTCACTGCGTCTGTCCCGCGTAGAAGCGGTCGATGACCTCCTGTGCCTCCTTCTGCCCGGTCTCCAGCGCGGTGGCGACGGGCGTGGCGCCCGACAGCGCCTCGTTCATCCGCTTGGCCAGGGCCTCGGTGTACTCCGACCACACGGCGTTGGTGCCGAGGTCGGTGGCCGCGTCGAGCGACTCGAGGAACGCCTTGCTCTGCTCGGCGGGCAGGGCCGAGGAGGCGACCTGCTTGTTGATCGGGATCGCCTCGCCGAGTTCGGCCCACTTGCGCTGCGGGCCCTCACCGGAGAAGAACATGATCCACTTCCACGCCGCGTCTGCTTGCGCCGCCGAGGCCGCCTTGCTGACCACCCACGAGTTGACGATCGCGACGTTGCCGCGGCCGGCCGGCCCCTTCGGCATCGGCGCGACACCGAAGTCGACGCCCGCGCTCTTCGCGGGCAGGGTGCGGGCGTAGATGCCGTACGACATCGCGACCCGGCCGGTGGCGAACAGCGTGTGGACGACGCCCTTGCCGAGGGCCTCCGTGGTCGCGTAGTCGGGGGCGAACCCGTCCTTGCCCATCGCGGCGAGCATCCAGTCGAGCGCGGCGCTGGACTGCGGGCTGTTGACGACCACCTTGCGGTTGCCTTCGGTGACGATGTCGCCGCCGTACGCCTTGATGATGGGCCACCAGCTCTCGGTGAAGCCCGGCGAGTAGGCGCGGAACCCGTACGTGTCGGGCTTGCCGTCGCCGTTGGTGTCCTTGGTGAGCTTCTTGGCCGCGGCGGCGAAGTCGTCGTAGGTCCAGTCGGCCGTCGGCTCGGCGACCTTGGCCTCGGCGAACATCTTCTTGTTGTAGAACAGCACCGGTGTCTGGGCGCCCTGCGGGAAGCCGTAGATCCGGCCCTTCGCGTCCTTGTTCAGCTCGATGCCGGAGTAGTCGGCGGCGTTGACGGTGCTGACCCTGTCAGTCAGGTCGGCGAGGGCGCCGCGCGCGGCGAACTCCTGCACCAGCACGCCGTCGGACAGCCACACCTGCGGCGCCTGGCCGCCGGCGATCTGGGTTCGCAGCCGCTCGAAGAACTTGACGTACGGCGCGACCTCCAGCTCCACCTTGATCGACGGGTTGGCGGCCGAGAACTCCTTGACAAGTTCCCGCATGGTCGTGTCGGCGGGGTCTCCCGCCGCCGCGTAGAAGCCGAGTCGCAGCGTGACCGCTCCGGAGCCGTCGGCCGAGCCGCCACACGACGTCGTGCCGGCCACCGTGAGCACGACCACCGCGGCGGCGGCGAGCATGCGCACTCTCATTGAGTCCTCCAACAGGAAAAGGGGGGCAGGGGGTGAGGGGATGAAGGTCGGCGTCACATCGGGACGCGGACCTCGACGAGGGTGCCGGAGGCGGCTCCGCAGGAGGCCCGTACGGCCAGGCGAGGCTGCAGCACGACACGGCAGATCGGGGCGACGGGACCGAGCTCGACCCGGCGCAGCAGCAGCTCGGTCGCCATGCGGCCGACTTCTGCCTTGGGCGGGGACACCGCCGTGAGCGGCACCTCGGCCAGGTCGGCGACCTCGTCGTCGTAGGCGACCAGGGCGATGTCGTCGGGGACGGTCAGGCCGACCCGGCGCAGGTAGGGCAGGAGCGCGGTGGCCTCGCGGTCTCCGAGGCACACCACCGCGCGCACCTTCGCGGTGACCAGCGAGTTGGCGTAGGCCAGCATGTCGGGTCCGGTCCAGACGGGCTGCCGGGCCACCGCCTCAGGGATCTCCGGCAGACCCAGGTCGGTGACGGCCTGGCGGTATCCCGCGAAGACCTCCTCGGAGGTGGCGGTGCCGATTCTGCCGAGGTAGCCGATCCGGCTCCGGCCGAGCCCGCTGAGGTGCTGGACCGCCGCGTAGCCGCCGCCTTGCACGTCGGTGCAGACGTAGGACGTGGAGTCGGCCGGGCGGGGGTCGGCCGGCCGGCGTTCCACCAGCACGTACGGCACGGTCAGCTCGCGCAGGCGGGCCAGGTGCGCGGCGGGGTCCGCGGCGAGGTGCAGGTTGGGCACCAGCAGCAGACCCGCGACCCCGACGTCAACGAGCTGCTGGATCTGCGCGAGCTCTACGCCGGGGTCGTAGTTGGAGCACGCGAGCACGAGCTGCACTCCCGCGGCGGTGGCCGCCCGCTCGATCCCCTGGACGACCTGGGGGAAGTAGTAGGTGGTCGACGGGACGAGCGCGCCGATGAGCCGCGGCCTGGCCTCGGTGGTGCCTGAGGGTCTGACGGAGGCGCTCACGAACGTGCCCGACCCCTGCCGGCGCCGGACGAGCCCCTCCTCGACCAGGAGGTCGACCGCGCGGCGCACGGTGTTGACCCCGACCGAGTAGGTCTGTGCCAGTTCGGACTCGGTCGGCAACCTGCCACCGACCGGCCAGCGGCCCTGCACGATCTCCTGCCGCAGGCGTGCCGCGAGAGTGCGGTATCGCCTTCCCTTTGGGAGGGAATTCATTCCGTCCAGTGGCTCCATAACGGGATTCTTCTTGTCATATCGCGGCAATGTCAATGACGAATTCATCGCTAATTCTGCAGAAAACAGGGATGAATTCCTTCCTTTAAATCGCAGCGCAGGGCCGCCTCAGGCGGGAGGTGGCCCTGCGGGCGGCGGGGTCGTCACCACTGGGCTGAGACGTCCCTGTCCCGGTCATAGGCGCTGGCCCAGTAGCGGCCGGGAGCTGTCAGCCGGTGGCCCGCGAATCCGACCTGGCCCGTCGGCTGTACCAAGACCTCGGACGTCGCGGTGGCCCAGCCGTCGGCGTCCGCGGTCACCGTCACGTAGCGCCCCGCGGAGAAGGTGAACCGCCCGCGCACCGTGGCGGCCACCGGCTCACCGGTCTTCTTGTCCACGACGCGCAGCCGCACTCGCGCCGCGCCGCCCTCAAGCTTGACGGCCATCGACTCCACCACCATCGGGCGCAGGTCGGTGCTCCCGGTCGTCACAGAGACGGGATCCGACGCGGGGCCGCGGTGTCCGGCCACGTCCACGGGCACGACCCGGTAGGTGTAGGCGGTGCCGGGCAGCAGCCCGGTGTCGGTGTAGGTCAGGCCGCGCGCCCGGCTGGCGAGGGTGCCGGGTCCGGGAGTGAAGCCCGGCTCCACCGACCGATGCACCTCATAGAAGTCGACCTCGGCGTCGTCGTGGGCCCGCCCGTAGGTCAGGTCCACCGTGGAGTGGTCGAATGCGACGGCCTTCGGCGGCGAGTCGACGCCCGTGGGCGGCCCGGAGTCGGCGGGCGGCGCGGGCCACTTTGCCGAGGGGCCCCAGATCGTGGGCAGTTCCCGATAGGAGTCGTAGTGGTGGAGCGCCACCCCGGCGAAGGCGGGGCTGTCCGAGAACGCCCCGTAGACCTTCGCCAGCTCCGCCTCCATCGCGTCCCTGCCCTGTTCGCGGAAGGTGATGGTGTGCGGGTCTCCGCTGGTCGCGATGTCCAGGGTCTCCACCCCGATCACCACTGAGAGCGGCTTGCCGATGCGCTCGGCGTAGGCGATCTCACCCTCGGCCTGCGCGATGATGCCGGGGCTGCCGTCCGCCTGGTCCCGGTAATCCATGATCGCGATGTAGTCCGTCATGTCCTGGATGTGTTCGGCCATGGTGCGGGTGGTCCCGCCGTACGGGATGTCCGTGCAGCAGGCGGAGGTGTCCAGCCACCGGGGCACGGCGGGGCCGAACAGCAGGGGCTGCCCGGACGCGTCCCGGCGCGCGATCATCGCCCGCAGCGTGTCCAGCCACTGGATCTGCACGTCGGGCTTGGTGCTCCCGAACCAGGGCAGGATGTACGGCTCGATGTCGACGTTGATCCCGTCGAAGCGCTCGGCCGGCGCCGACGAGAGGTTGTAGTCGAGAACCCGTTCCATCTCCCTGACCGCGCGGTCGCGATATCGGGAGAGCGCGCCGAGATAGGGCGGACGCGTCCCGCCGGCCACCGTGGCGTGCACTTTCATCCCCCGGCGATGCGCCCAGGCCACGAGGTCGCGCAGCTCGGAGCGCGCGTCCTCGATCAAGTCGCGCCCGGCGTAGGTGTCCACTCCCAGGTAGATCGTCGAGCCGGGCCTCAGCACGGTCTCCAGCAGGCGGCGCGATCCCGGGTTGAGCACCAGGTTGTAGGAGGCCTTCTCCCAGATCCACATCGCCCGGTCCTGTTGGTGCCGCACCGGGCGTTCCTTCTTCGCCGCGCCGAGCGCCACGTACCGGGTGGCCGACCTGGACACGTTGCCGCGCGCGTCGACCGCCTCCGCCTCCAGGCTGGCCATGACGTCGCCGTACTTCGCCGGATCCACCACCGTCACGTACCGCCCGTTCGCGCCGGAGGCGTTCTTCCATGGGCCGCCGTTGACCCGGACCCGCACCGAATGCACGTCCGCGCCGGTGATGTTCACCCGCACCGTCGCGGGCCTGGTGAGGCTCGCCCCATCCGCGGGCTCGGCGATCGACACCTTCGGCGCCCTGGCGCGCGGGTTGTCCACGCGCAGCGTCAGTGGCCTCGACCACGTTCCGTAGCGCGTCGCCGCATTCGTCGCCTTGGCGTAGATCTCGAGTTCGCCGTCCATCTCGCTGGTGTCCAGGTCATAGGACCAGGTGCCGGAGTCGTCGGCGTCCAGATCGCTCACCCTGGCGCGCTCGATCCGCTCGCCGTTCACCACGATGTTCACGTCGTACGCCCCGGTGAATCGGCCGGCGAGCCGTACGACGCCCTGGGTTGTCTCGGAGGAGTCGATCACCACCGATGACGGCTCATCCGCATGGACGGCGGCCGGTATGGCCGCCGTGCCCGGCAGGGCCAGCACGAGAGCGCCGGCGATCCGCAAGAGCCCTACACGCATGAAGAAGCCACCTCCGCAGGAATGAATTTATGCCGGATTACGAGATATCCAGACAAAGGAATCCGAGAGATGGCGAAACAATAACCCCGAACTAATGACAGAAAAATGGCGGGAATTCATGCCCAGCCCTGCCTGCGCGGAAGCGAAGCCCGTGCCCGAGACGGCCTTGGCGAGGCCGTCGAATGCGCGCGTGCACCAGGTCGGAGGTGGCCAGGTCACGCAGGGCAGGAGCCCTCGGAGTTGCGCGCCCGGCGCCCTCTGAGACAGGACACCCACGCTGGGCACGGTCATCCGCCCTGCGGCGATCGCATCGCTCGAAACAGCCTGTCGCGGCCCTCTGGAAAGTTGGTCCAGAGCCTGCGGTGCCGTCTTGCGCGGCGCTGTCGGCGCAGAGGTGGGTGCTTCGGTGTGGTTGCGCGGCGTCGCACCATGATCACTAGCGGGCGGGGCGAGCACGGGCCTATGGCATGATCACTTCCCATGAGCTGGACAGTGACGATGGCGGGTGTGGTGGGACTGGCGACCGTGCCGGCTCCTGCCCAGACCGCGGCGGCCGTCGATGTGGTCGCGGCGGTGCAGCGGCTGCAGGCCCACAGTCAGTCGGTGAAGGTCGTGCAGCACACCGCGGCTGACTGGCCGTACGATCCCCGGTTCCGCGAGATGCCACGCGGCGCGTGCCGGGGTGGCAGCGGTGACCCCCACCTGACGGGCGTGGCCCGGCTGGGCCGAGGCGGGGTGATCGCCGCCGACGTGACGCGGTCGATGCCGCTCGGTGAGTGCCACCTGCAGCTCCTGCGGGATGACGCCGCGGGTGGTGACCGCCGGGCGGCCGACCTCGCCAAGGTCGGCTCGGCGGCCCACAAGGTACGCGGCGTCGGCGGCGTGCTGTACGGCGCGGGGCCGGCCTACGGCGGGAAGTCGTGGGTGCGGCTGGGCAGCGCGGCCGGTGGCGCGGCACTGTACGGCGACCAGATCATCGACGTCTTCGACCTCGGCACGCTCAAAGCCCTGGTCGCCTCGGCGTCCAGCAGCAAGTCGGGCCCGACCCTCCGCGACGCCGACAACCGGGCCGTCAAGACCTGGGGCTACCGCGGCACGACCACGTTCGGGCAGCTGTTCAAGGTGTCGAAGCCGTTCAATCAGATGCTCGGCGGGCGGCTGAATCCCAAATACAGCCGGATCACCCTGCACTGGGGGATCTCGACCGACCTGTCCGGCAGACCCATCGTCGTGCAGGCGATCTGGCGGCCGGGCGAGGGGTATCCGATGCAGTCGGTGGCGGTGGCCACCCGGTTCAGCTGGAACGTCAATGCCACCGCCATCAAGGCTCCGCGTGCCGGTGGGACGGCGCGGGACCCGTACGGGGACGACGTCGTCGACTTCTTCAGGTCCTGACCGACGGCCTCCTCAGGAGTGATCGAGATCCGGAGCGGTCAGCAGGGCTACACCTGCGTCTCCTCCGACTTCCGTACCCGCACTCTGTGCAAGGCGTTGGAGAGCACGGTCGACGCAGCACTGTGCGCCGGAACGAAGACCCGATGAAACGCCAGGTCAGCTACCAATGACGGCTCCGCTGGGTCATGGCCACCCACGGGATGTTCTCCGGGTACGGCGGTGTAGCACTTCAGACACCTTGCTCAAGATCGGGAGCATCGACGAAGATCAGGAATGATCACGGTGGATGCCGTATACGTAGACGAGGGAGATGGCGTGAAGAACACCGCTCGATTAGGCAACAAGATGCGTATACGTTCAATCGCGTTACGCGTGCTGGCCACCGCGGCGCTGGGGGTCTCGGCAACGCTGGTGCTGCCCGCGGCTGCTGCCCAAGCCGCACCGTCTGGTTGCTGGAGCGGACAGTGGAATAACTATGATGGCTGGCAGGGCAAGTGCGGCACGATTACCTACCCCGGCGTCGACGGGTACCGCGCCGTCGCCTACTGCGCACGGGAAGACGGAAGCCGCCGGACGGTCTATGGCGCTTGGGTGACGAACATCCCATATCCGGTGTCGATCGCGGCATGTCCAGTCAACTGGTTCGCCAGTGGCGGTACCCTCCAGACCGTCTCAGGTCCGTGACCTACGGATAATCGGCTCACACCACCACGACAGCGCGCAATCGGGTTGACACCCGCCGAAGTCTCGTCGTCTCGGCGGGTGCCGCACGCCTCGTGGCCGATGGAGGCGGGGTCTTTGACGGGGTTGATGCCGCGATGGTCCCACAGGTCGGACCCGCACACGCAGGTGGCGAAGGTGCGGGTGATCGCGTCGGTGGGCTTGAGGATCTTCGGCGCGTCACGGTCCTCGACGCGCACGTCTCGGGGGCCGTACAGGATGGCTCCACGCATGGCGGATACTCCCTTGCTCGATTCGGTCGGTTCCGGTCGCGGGGGCCTGCTGCCCCAGGCCGTCCAAGGTCGGGTGGCCGGGGATCTCAGGTGGGGTGGTCGGTGGGAGGGCTGGTGTATTCGGCGTCGGTGACGTGGTCGAGCCAGGTGACCTCATCGCCTTCCCACAGGGCGATGTGGGTCATGAACTGGTCGGGGGCGGCGCCGTGCCAGTGCTCTTCACCGGGCGGAGTCCAGATGACCTGCCCGGGGTGGGCTCGGAGGATCGGGCTGCCCCGGGACTGGATCAGGGCGATCCCCTCCACGATGTACAGGGCCTGGCCCCTGCCGTGGGAGTGCCAGGCAGTGCGGGCACCGGGCGTGAAGTGCACAGCGTTCGCCCGCATCGCGGAGGCGTCGTGGCCTCGGTAGATGACGTCGGCGAAGACGTCGCCGGTGAACCACTCGGCCGGCAGCTTGCCGGTGGCGGGACGCTTCAGCAGCTCCATGATGTTTGTTCCTTTCGCAGGACGGGCCGGTCGGGCGCGAAAGAGATCTTTGGTGACCGTCATGGCGGACATGGCGCGGGGCCAGCCGGCGTAGAAGGCCAGGTGGCTGATCGCTTCGATCAGCTCGGCCTCGGTGACGCCGTTGTCGGTGGCCCGGCCCAGGCCGGAGATCATGCAGCCGGACCGGCGGCAACCCCGCCAGATAGGCCAACCACAAGAACTGGTCGGACACGTGCTGCGGGTGCAGCCGATCCCCATCCGGTTGGGTGAACACAAACCCGGTCTCCTTCCACGCCTCCCCCGCCGCGAGCCGTTCCTCCTGCTGGCGCCGCCTGTGCGCCCGCAAGATCCCGACCGTCTCGGCATCCAGCGCGATGGTACGCATCGAGGCATCGGTCTTGGGCCTGCCCTCGTGAATCTGCCCCGCCAACTGCACCAACTGCCAGGCGATACGCGCGGATCCCTGGTCGAGATCGACGTCCTTCCAACGCAGCCCGCACGCCTCCCCGCGTCGTAGCCCTCGAAGCGTGATCAGCCGATACAAGGCGAACAGCCGATGTCTCCTGGCCTCCTCCAGAAACAGCCGGGTCTGCTCCGGCGTCCACACCATCACCGACGACGGACGCGACACCCGGACATAGGCATCGATCGGATCGACCCTCCGGCCACCGCGCCGCGCCCTCTCCGCCGTGCGATAGTCACGGAACTCACGATGCCATTCCTCGACCCGGTCCCCCGGTCCATACCAGCGCCTTGGGCCGGGCAGTGGCCGGCATCTCCAGCACCGCCGCCGGGTTGAAGTCGGGGGACGGGGGCCGATGGGCTGCGGTCAGCTGACGGCACGCGTTTCATCCGTCACTGAAAACGATCTTTACTTTTAGTTCGACCTCATGTGATGATCACTCCGTTTTGTCGCTTTTATCCTCGAAGGGTCCGAGTGAACACATCACGACCAGCGTCCGGTTTATCCAACCGGACGCGCCGGCGCGCTGCCCTGATCGCGGCTGTGACGTTGCCGCTCTCGATGATGAGCGCGCCCGCGATCGCGCAGAGCCCCACCCCACCCCCCACCCCACCCCCCACGACATCACCCCCGAGCACCCCCGCGACGCCGACCGAAAAAGCGCTGGCGCAGGCCAAGAAGGAGAACCGACGCGTCGAGGTCGAGTCGATGGGCTCGGAGAGCACCACCTTCTACGCCAACCCGGACGGCAAGACGATCCGGATGGAGTCCAGCGCCCAGCCGATCCGGAAGAGGAACGCCGACGGCAAGGGTTTCACGCCGATCGACACCACCCTCGTCAAGGCGGACGGCGCCATCAAGCCCAAGGCCACGCTCGGCGACCTCATTCTGTCCGCGGGCCGGGACAAGACCCTGCTCAAGAGCCAGGCGACCGGCGCCGAGGCAGCGGCGGACGACGCCACGGCGAAGATCAGCACACCCTTGGCACTACCTGAGCCGCAGCTGAAGGGCAATACCGCCACTTACCCCGGCGCCTATGGCAAGGGGCGCGACCTTCGGGTGACCGCGACCGCGACCGGTTTCCGACAGCAGGTCGTCATCACCGAACGGCCCAGCGGTCCGGTCACCTTCAAAATGCCGGTGGCACTGCCCGCTGGGCTCTCCTTCGGCAAGAACGCGCAGGGCAGGCCCGTCATCGTGGGCAAGGACGGCAAGACGCTGACCGAGCTGCGGCCGACGCTCCTGCAGGACGCCACGGCCGCCGACGCCTACGCCCCCATCGACGAAGGCAAGGTCGGCAAAGCCGCGATCAGCCTCGATGACGACGGCAAATCGCTGGTGTTCGCCCCAGATGCCGCGTTCCTGGCCAACCCTGCGGTCACCTATCCCGTGACCATGGCGGCCGTGGCAGCCGACTGGTGGGAGACCCACACCGGCGCCGGCGGCCTGCCCAAGCAGGGCTGGGACACCTTCGTCAACAACGCCGATTACCCGGACAGCTGGGACAACTTCACCCTGGACCGGATCCTGGTCGGCAAGTCCAACAGCGGCACCGTCCGCTGGCGCAGCTACATCAAGTTCCCCGACATGCCCGCCGAGTTCCGCGGCCTCAAGGTACAGAACGCCGACCTGATCCTGTGGAACCACCTGTCCAACGACTGCGGGACCTACATCGGCTCCGGGATCACCACCCGGCAGGTCACGTCGCCCTGGGACGAGGCGACCATGACGTGGAACAGCCAGCCGTCGGTCACCTCAACGGGCCAGATCACCGAGGGCGCCGCCTACAGCCCCAACTGCACCAGCGGAGCCGCGAGCTGGGCGGGCAAGGAATGGGACCTGGTCTACTCGATCGACGAGATCGTCCAGGCATGGTCGGACGGTGCCTCCAACTACGGCGTCCAGCTCACCGCCGGCAGCGAGTCGGACACCACCAACTGGCGCCGCTACCGGACCGACGAGGCAGGCGGCTGTAGGAGCACCCCGCTGGAGGAGTGCAAGGGGCAACTCCACCCGCCCATCCTCACCGTTGACTTCGAAGCGCCTCCACCGCCGGTGCCGAACATTGGATATTGGCTTTATCCCGGAGAGCCCCATCCGACGACAGCGGATGAGATTCGCGCCTTCGCGGACGACCCAGCGAAGGGACGCTCTGCGACTGCTCTTCCAAGCCCTGAAGATGTTTCGTGGGAGAAGGCCTCGGAGCTCAGGATCCGTTCCGGCCAGGACATCTCCACGTCGGCAGAGGATCTTCTGAACGGTCCTGCGCCTGTCGATGAACCACAGCCTGATGCAGCTCCGCCAGGCGTCGTGACAACATCGCCCGCCAGAGATGCAACCAACACGGCGACCAAGCTTGATGTCTGGGCTGTGTTGAGCGAAGACGTATCGAAGGCGGAGATAACCCTCAAGGACTCCGCGGGAAACGCTGTCCTCGGAAGCAAGATTACCGGCCAGGCTGCGGATTTCGTTGGATTCACTCCAGCAACGTCCTTGACGCCGGGGTCGGTTTACGTTGCCCAGCTGAGTGGGGTCGAGGATGCGGCGGGCAACGCGATGCCCTCGTACTCCTGGTCGTTCACGACTGACGGCACGCCACCGGCGGTATCTTCGGTGAGCCCGGTGGCCGCGGCCACCGATGTTCCAGTCACCACCCCGGTCACAGTGACATTCAGCGAAGTGGTCACTGACGCTCAGTTCACGATGAAGGACTCCGGCGGAGCTGCGATTGCTGGATCATCGGTGATGGATACCACCGACCGAGTGCTCACCTTCACTCCTGAACAGCCGTTCGCTGAGGCTTCCACCTACACCGCCGAGGTGGCCAGCGCGAAGGACCTCGCGGGCAACTCCCTGGCCGTGCCGTACAACTGGTCGTTCACCACGGGTGCGAAACCACCGAGCGGGCTCGTGGCGGCGTACGGCATGGATGAGGGTGTCGGGACGAGCGTGAGCGACTCCTCTGGCCACAACAACACCGGAACAGCCACTGCCACCTCGTGGCAGAACGGAAAGTACGGCAAAGCGCTGCTGTTCAACGGCACCTCCAGCTGGGTGACCGCCCAGGACGCCGCCTCGCTGCGTTTGGAGAGCGGGATGACGCTGTCGGCCTGGGTCAACCCGGCCTCGGTGGCCAACTGGAGCCCCGTGGTGGGCAAGGAGCTGAGCGAGGGAGGCGTCTCGTACACCCTGTACGCCGCCAACGGCGACTCGGTCCCCTCTGGTTGGGCGCAGCCTGAGCCGGAGGCCGTCTCGTCCGTAGCCGGTACCTCCCCGTTGCCGGTCAACACCTGGAGCCACTTGGCGCTCACCTACGACGGCACGTACCTGCGGTTGTTCGTCAACGGCCAGCAGGTCAACCAGATTCCGTTCAGCGACAACCTGTATGACGACGGCAGCCCGCTGCGCATCGGCGGCAACCAGATATGGGGCGAGTACTTCAGCGGACTGATCGACGAGGTGCGCATCTACAACCGCGCGCAGACCACCACCGAGATCCAGACCGACATGACCACCCCGATCGGCAGGACGCCGTCGCCGGACACCCAGGCACCGAACGCGCCCGGCTCGCTCGCCGCGACCGGCGGCCCCGGCAACGCGCAGCTCACCTGGACGGCCTCGACCGACAACGTGGGCGTGACCGCCTACACCGTCCACCGCTCCACCACGCCGGCCTTCACCCCGTCGGCCGCGAACCAGGTCGGCTCGTCGCCGGCCACCACGTTCACCGACGCGGGCCTGGCGGCGGGGACGTACTACTACCGGGTCCGAGCCGCCGACGCGGCCGGCAACCTCAGCCCGTCCTCCAACGAGGCCTCGGCCACCGTCACCGCCCCGCCGGCGACCCCGGGCCTGGTGGCCGCGTACGGCATGGACGAGGGCACGGGCACCACCGTCGGCGACTCCTCCGGACAGCACAACACCGGAGCCGCCACCGACACCACCTGGGCCAGCGGCAAGCACGGCAAGGCCCTGTCCTTCAACGGCACCTCCAGCTGGGTCACCGTCCCGCATGCCCAGTCGCTGCGCTTGACGAACACACTGACATTCTCGGCGTGGGTCCAGCCGGCCACAGTGGCCGGCTACCGCACCGTACTGTCGAAAGAGAACACCAACGGCCACTCCTACGGCCTGTACGCCTCCTACGGCGGCGAACCCTTGGGCTGGCTGGAGAACGCCACCACCTCCAAGTCAGTGGTGGGCGACGATCCGCTGCCACTCAACCAATGGAGCCACCTGGCCGTCACCTACAACGGCACCATCGTCACCCTGTACCTCAACGGTACCCAGATCGACCAGACACCGATGACCGGCAACCTCGCCGACAACGGCGGTGCGCTACGCCTCGGCGGCAACAGTATCTGGTTGGACGAGTTCTACAGCGGCCTGATCGACGACGTGCGCATCTACAACCGCGTCCAGACCGCGTCCGAAATCCAAACCGACATGAACACCCCCGTCGGCGCCGCGGCGACCAGCACAGTGGCAAGGCTGAACACGGCTACCGCAGACCACGCCGGGATCGCGAAGCTGACGGTCGACGACAGCCGCACCATGGACGGCGTCACCGTCGCCTCCACCCTCACCCCCCGCCTGACCACCTGGCTGCCCGCCCAGCGCGACGGCGAGGCGAAAGTGGAGATGGAAATCTCCCGCATCCCCGCCAAGGCCAGCAAGTCCGGCAAGTCCGGCAAGACGGACGAGACCGCCGAGGGCAAGCAACTGGTCTGGTCAGGTCAGGCCACCGCCAAGCGCGCCGACTCCCGCGTGACGCTGCAGGTTCCCGGTGGGCGGCTGGGAGACGGCGATTTGGTGAGGTGGCGCGCCCGCGCGACCGCCCCTGGCGCCAACGGCGCCTGGACTGGTTGGCACACCATCAGCGTGAGGATCACTGCAGCCACCCCTGCTGATACTCGCCCGGCCCAGCGTGAATCCGACAACACCGTCGTCCAGAGCGCGCCAGCCGCGGACGACCCGATCCCCATCTATGAATTCGATCGTATAACCCCCGACGACTGCAAGAAAGAAATCGCCAAAGCCGGTCGTCCGGAGGGCTGGATCAAAAACCACTATTCCTGGTGCTCCATCGGCGACGTTACGGCGATAGACACCTCCACCCCTAGCTGCCGCATCACCTACTGCCAGGCGAAGGGGAAGGTGATGACCATTGTCCAGACCTTCCACGGCAAGGGCAGCCTGGGCGCGGATGAAGCAAAGGGCGCCACATCACGAGACATCGTGGTTGACGTCTATTACCTGGATAATAAGCTCGACGACATCTATAACGTAGGCATCGGTTCGCGCCAAATGACGATCGGCGTGAATCCGGTGGGCACTCGATGCCAGCACGTAACCGAATTCGGGGGTAGCCCGAACGTCAATTATCGCACCAAGTCGATAAATAGCTGGGACGGCAGTACTGCGCGGTTCCGGCTACGCTGCCCCAAGGAAAAGGCGGATCCAAAGCGGACGCTTATCTGGGAAGTGCACGACAACGGAACTCCCGCAAAGACGGAAGAGAAGGAAAACGTGGAGGCCGTGACGATTGACGGTTTCCGAACGTATGTGAACTGGCCGACCTGGCCGGGCATCCAAGGCTATTACTCGCTCTCAGGGAAGCCGCTCGAGGATCGCACCATTGTTCGATGCGACAGCGCCAGCTACATCGCCGGCGATGGTGGCTGCATCTTCGACAGTGCCATCCCCTCGATCGTGTTCAGCACCGGTTCAGGCTATGACGCTGCATACGAGCATTACTGGAAGGCCTGCAACGACCCCAACGACACCTACGAGAAGCCTCTCGGCTACGTCGGTCCCGGAGGAGGTGCGGGAAAGACCATCATCCAGGGATGCGGCGGCGAGGACAAGAGCAGGGCATGGCTCCACAGACTGTCGGGCGACCTCGCCGACGCCTATCGTAGAAAGTATACGCGGCCGAAGTGCATAGAGATCTGGGGAGTTAACTACACGCAGAACCAAACCCGTCAATGCGATGAATATCCCTTCGCCTCCACATATGAGCGATGGGAATGGTCCTCGCTCTGGGACGGCGACAAGCCGGCCAATCCCAATAAGTTCTCTGTCTGCCCCATAGCGAACGACGACAACAAAAAGGCCGGTGACGCGCTCGACAAGAGATTCTATCTTCGAGACCGGATCCTGCATGGCGATCCATTCTTCGTCCGGTTCAAGACCAAGATCGACGTGCGACCGATCGAACAGCTTTGCGGAAATCCCACCAAGGAATACCAAGATTGGGATGATCGCAGACGGTAAAGCATCGGGCGACGCCTTCTAGTGTCAAGCGATAAGCACACCCTGTTTGAGCCGGCCCGGGTGCCGAAACGGAAGCTTCAGCGCTCCCGGGCCGGCTCGGCGTGAACCATCTTCCCGATCGACTTATCGAGGAGTAGTATCAGGCACCATGTACGATCTTGCTGCGACAAACTACTACCTGCGCTTGCTGCGTTCCAGCTCTGCTCAGTGGCTATCCGATCGAATGTGGTGGATCTCCGTCACGCCAAAAGCTCAACAATCGATTGAGATCGACGATATCCACGAAGTCCTCACGGGTGGGACTCCGCCAGAGGTTCGCCAAGAAGACGGATACGAACTTCCGATAACGCTGCACTGTCCGGTAGTGGCATTCTTTGTCCATCGGTCCGCAGGAGACGGGACGGTATCGATCCTCAACCTGTCCTCTGAATCCGCCTCCTTGAGAGACTATTGCCGCGCTCTGAGCAGTGGTGCGTCGGCGCTGGGAATCGAGTGGGGCGGCAGAACTTGGGAGGCCATTGCGTATGCCGAGGACGGGGATATCGTCGCGTACTTCCCCGAAGGTTTCTCGCGCGAGCTCGCCGGCGGAACCAATCCGGAAGCGCTCAGCCAAGAGCTGCAATTCATCCACCAATTTTCCGAGGACAGTCCTGCTGGCGTTCTCGCACAGAAGGCGGCGGCGCTGGCGATCCTGGAAGCCCGGTCAGGGCTCCGCATCACCGAAGAGTGGCTGAATTCAACCCACGAGGTCGTCTACGTCGACGTTCCGGTCGGCGTCGGCGATTCGGCACACGGTGATGCCATCGCTTCACCGCAGACTATTCCGAATCCACCGGATACGTGGCCGCACAGCAAGAAGACTGAAATTCTCTTCCGGATTATCGACCTGCTTGTCGCGAAATTCGGCTTTGAATGGCCGGAGATTGCAGAGGCCCGTAGCGCTTACGGCTCGGGGCATGTCCCCAGGGAGACGCTCCACACAGAGGTCATGGACCGCACACTTCGCCTCGGTCGCGATTGGCTCCAGGCTACCAATGAATATGAATCGTCCGCTGCGAACTCTGGGCTCATGAGGTTGCGATGGAGGGCTGGGATTGCCATCCGAGTCGCGCTTAGAGAGATCGAACAGAGCAACCCCAAACTGTCCTCGCTTCAGCTTGCCAAAGAAGCTCTTGGGACGGAGTGGCCGACCGTTCAGCGACATATCCTCAACCTCTGATCTACTTTCTGAGAGTAAGCCGCCAGGGCTTTTAACGGCTGGCTGACGCGGGGTTGAGGATGGCTCTGAGCCAGAACTCCCCGCTACCTGGCGCTTGCGCCTGCCGGAAATTCCATCCATGCAGGTCAAGCCATATGTGAATACTCGTGGAGGACGCTGCCGAGCCGGTCTCGTCGGCGGATACTCAGGTCGATGATTCGTTCTGGGGGCCAGGATCGAATCCGGGACGGGACGCAGCGGGACGGCTTCGTTGAGGGCTTGATGGGCTCGGTGCTGGTGATAGAAGTGTTCGTGGTGCCGCTTGGGCCAGGGCCTGATGGGCTCGGTGCTGGTAGTAGAACTTTTCGTACTCGCGCAGGGCGTGCCGTAGGTGGCGTTCGTTCCAGATCAGGCAGCGGTCGAGAAGCTCTCGGCGGCACGACTGCACCCATCGTTCCATGACCGCGTTCATGCGCGGCATCCGGATACCGGTGAGCACGGTCTGGACGCCGGCGTCGGACAGGACCTCATCCATGAGGGCCGGGAACTTCGCATCCCGGTCCCGGATCAGGTAGCGCGCCCGGCAGCCCGCCTCGTCCAGATCCATCACGAGATTCTTGATCGCCTGGATGACCCAGCTCGCGGTCGGGTGCGCGGTGGTGCCCAGCACGCGCACGCGCCTGCTGGCGTGCTCGATGACTGCCAGGATGTACTGGCGCTGCCCATCGAGGGTGAGGTCTCGATGAAATCGCAGGCCAACAGGGCGTCGGCCTGCGAGCGCAGGAAGTCGGCCCACGTGGTGGACGCCCTCTCGGGCGCCGGATCAAGACCTTCCTGCTTGAGGATCTCCCAGACCGTCGACGCAGCGACCTTGATGCCGAGTGCGGTGAGCTCGCCGTACACTCGCCGATATCCCCACGATGGATTCTCGCGAACCAGTCGCAGGATGAGGACGCGGATGGAGCGGACCGTGGGCGGGCGACCTCGCCTGTTCGGCTGGCAGGTACGGGCGTGACGCCGTTTCAACAGATCGCGGTGCCAGCGCAAGACGGTATCCGGCCGGACGAGCAGCCGTACCCGGCGCAGGATGTCGCGTGGCAGCGACGTCAGGAGGGCGGCGAGAAAGGCTCGATCCTCGGGAGCGAACCTCACCCAGGTGTCGTCGCCGAGTTGCCGTTCAAGCACGGTGATCTGATGGCGCAGGGCGAGGATCTCGATGCCCTTGTCCCGATCACCCATCGGCAGCAACCTCAGCGCGGCGAAAGCGACGTGACGGCCAGATAGGCCAGGCGAAGGAGCACGACCGGTCATCCTGCCGCACTGACTCCTCTTCAGGAATTGAAGCCTGCCTACCAGAGAAGCCCTGCAAGGCCGTGACCTGGACGGATGGAATTATCGGCAGGCGCAGGGCCCGGCCCAACGCGGAGAAGCGGTGCGCCACACCAGCGAGTTGCCGGTGACCAGCGCCGACATCAGGGAGTAGTACTGCTCTATTCCTGGCATGACACGTAAGGGTCCTGTGGTCCGCGTACGGCCTTGATCGAGAAAATGTCGAGCATACGGATTCGCGGCCGGTCGTCTTCGCCTGCCGGTCAGGACCGGCCGGCTGAGGTCCTCGGATAGGGTCCACGGGTGAACGACGCCCCCATCATCCTGCTCGGCGGCGCTTCGGGGACCGGCAAGAGCCGGGTGTCCTATCCCCTGGCGCGCCGCCTGGCCTCACCTATCGTCGAGATCGACGACATCGTCGAGGCGCTGCAGGCCATGACCACGCCGGAGCAGCTGCCCGCGCTGCACTATTGGCGGGCCAACCCCGAGGCCGTCCACCTGCCTCACGAGCGGATCGTGGAGATGCAGATCTCCGTGGCGCGGGCGCTCGTCCCCGCGGTGCGGGCGGTGGTCGCCAACCATCTCGAGACCATGACGCCGGTGGTCGTCGAGGGCGACTACCTGTTGCCGTCCACGGCCGCAGAGCTGGACGGCGTGCGCGCGGTCTTCCTGCACGAGGGCGACGAGGAGCAGATCGCCGAGAACTACCGGCTTCGCGAACCCTCGGCAGGGGCGCAGCACGGGCGGGCCGTGGTGAGCCGCCTGTACGGCGACTGGCTGGCGTCGCAGGCCCAAGCGGCTGGAGTGCCGGTCGTTCCCGCCCGCCCCTGGGACGACGTGCTCGAACGGGTGGCACGGGCGCTCAACCTCGCGCCGCCCGCCGTCTGATCCTGCCGCCGGGCTTGTGGACCGGCACGCGGCGCGCCGATCGGTTCACCTGTGCGTCCAGCGGAAGAGGGTAACGCCTTCGGCGGTGAGCCAGGTGCCGTCCCCGAGCGGGTATGCAGATTCGTGCGCGGGCATCGGGTAGCGTACCTCCCCGCTGAGAGTGTCGATCAGGACGTGCCTGGCGTCCTGCGGCGTTTCGGTGTAGAGCGTCGCGGTGGCGATCACGGTCGCGACACGGGCCGCGATGTCGGAGATGTCGCCCAAGGCGTCGAGCTGCTCGTCGGTCAGCAGGTCGATCAGGTGTCAGCGCACGGATTCGACATGGAGAGGGGCGGCCTCTTGGATGGCGCGCCAGCCGCCCTCGCTCAGGACGATGACCGCGCCCCTGCCGTCCGTCGCGTGCACTCCTCCCTGGACACCAGGCCGCGCTCCTCCATCCGGCTGATGTGCCTGGACAGGCGGCTCTTGGACCACAGCACGCGATCGGCCAGTTCCTGCAGCCTCCAGCGCCTGTCCTCCCTGGCGGTCAGTGCGGACAGGACGTCGTGGTGGGGCGCAGGAAACCCTCTCCGACCTTGCCCGTCGCATCCTAGGTACAGCTCACCGTCGCAGGATGAAGGAGGATGGCGGCGACGCCGACCGGGCACGATCAGCGGCATGATGATCAGCGATGACAGGAATGCCGCGCTGCGCCTGGCGCAGCAAGCCCATGAGGTCGGCCGTGCATCTGGACGCCAGCTCTGGCGAGAGGTGCTGCTGTGGAGTGGATCAGCCGCGGGCGACTCGGCCGGAGGGCAGGCTGGCCCGCCATCCCGCACTTAGGTACTGTCCAGCCCGGCCTGGTAGATGGCCAGCACCTGGCTCGCGTCGGCCTCGCGCATCGGGCGGACCTCCAAGCCGGGGCCGATCGCGGGCTTGACCGCTTGAACGATGGCCGAGCGGACCCCGTCGCCGTGATCAGCCGTGAGAGTTACCGTGGTGCCGACGAAGCCGGTCGTGCGCAGCAGGTCGCGGTACTCGGCCACCTTCAGGGAGCCGGCGACGCAGCCCACCCGCTGCTCGGCCGCGGCGCGCCGTGTCGGGTCGAGTGCGCTTTCGGTCACCATGTCGCTGATTCCCAGCCGTCCGCCCGGGCGTAGGACGCGGAAGGCCTCGGCCAGCACGGCCGCCTTGTCGTCGGACAGGTTGATTACGCAGTTGGAGATGACGACGTCCACCGACTGGTCCGATAGCGGGATGGCCTCGATGGTGCCGTGCAGGAACTCGATGTTGGTTGCGCCGGCCTCCGCCGCGTTGCGCCTGGCCAGCTCGATCATGTCGCCGCTGGCGTCCAGGCCGTGGGCCTTGCCGCGCGTCGAAAACGACTCCTCCCCCTGGCTGGAACGTCCCCCCGGGATGGGAGCCCCCAACGATTGGGACGGCCCACCGCCGGACTGGCCCGACGCCCCGCCGTACTGGCTGTGGTGGAAGGAGCCAGCAATCCTCGCGCCACCGGGAGCGCGCGGTGCTCACTCGCCGTCGATAGCCCACGTCCATGGCTCTTCCGGATCGAGTCCTCATCGTTTCGCTAGGTTTGGTATTTCCCGATCAGGGGGCCGGTAAGGACATCAATGGTGCAGGCAGGGAGTGTTCATCTTGATGAGGAGTTCGATAGAGGCCACGTCGGTGCTGGCGGGGCGCTATCGGCTGGATGCGCTGATCGGCAGGGGTGCGGTGGCCGAGGTGTGGAGCGGCCGCGACCTGACACGTGACAGGCCGGTGGCGGTCAAGCTGTTCGCCCCCCAGTTGGCGGACCCGGCGGTGCGTGCGCGTTTCATGAGCGAGGCCCGCATCGCGGCCCGCGTGGTGCACCCCAACGTGGTGAGCGTGCTCAACGTGGGCGAGCATGACGGGCGGCCGTTCCTGGTGATGGAGCTGCTGTCCGGGCGGAATCTGGCCACCGAGATCGCCGAGCGGGGACCGTTGCCGCCAGAGGAAGTACGCCATCTGATGGGCCAGGCCGCCGCCGGCTTGGATGCGGCGCACGGGGCCGGGG
This sequence comes from Nonomuraea sp. NPDC004354, assembly GCF_053602555.1. Classification (NCBI taxonomy): domain Bacteria; kingdom Bacillati; phylum Actinomycetota; class Actinomycetes; order Streptosporangiales; family Streptosporangiaceae; genus Nonomuraea; species Nonomuraea sp. NPDC004354. The sequence continues at coordinate 212,698 of NZ_JBSGDV010000004.1, forward strand.
TGGTGCACCGCGATATCAAGCCCGGCAACCTGCACCTGACCAGCAGCGGACTGCTCAAGGTGGTGGACTTCGGCATCGCCCGGGTAGCCGGAGAGGAGGCGGGCAGGCTGACCGCGGCCGGCACCGTGGTGGGCACCGCCGCCTATCTGTCGCCCGAACAGATCCTGGGACACGGCGGGAGCGCCGCCGCCGACCTGTACGCGCTCGGCTGCGTAGGCTACGAGCTGCTCTGCGGGCGGCCACCATTCTTGGGTGTCCCGATCGAACTGATCTACCAGCATCTCAACCAGCCACCGGTGCCGCCACGCCGGCTTCGGCCGGACATTCCCGCCGACCTGGAGGCGCTGGTGCTGTCGATGCTGGCCAAGGAGCCCGCCAGCCGCCCCACGAGCGCGGCACAGGTACGACATGCCCTCGCCTCCGCAGGCCTTCGACGCGCGCCGGGCGGCACCGCCCTGCTCGAGGTGCCAGACCCGGACACATGGCCTGGACAAGACGCGCCCCGGCGACGGTCCGCTCCGCGCCGCTACGTGACCCTCGCCGCCACCTCCGCCGCGCTGGTCGGCACCCTGCTACTGGCGACCCTGACCTACGCGGTCCGGCAAGGCGCCACCCCGACGCCCTCCGCGCCGCTCACCACATCCCCGGTCACCGCGGCGTCTTCCGCGCCGAGCATGTCCCCGTCCGCCGCGCCTACCAGCCCGCAACCGTCACCAACGGCGCGGCCCGCCACGTTAGCGGCACTGGCCTGGCTCACAACATTGGAACGGGCGCTTGCCGCCCAGCAGCGGCAGGGCGGCATCGCATCCGACGCGGCCCGCGAGGTTCGCAACCGCATCGCCGAGGCGCGCAAGAACCTCAACGAGGGCAAGATCGACGAAGCGCGCAGGCACGTCCTGGACCTCGGGACGATGCTCGCGGCGGTGCGAAGAGACGGCAGACTCGCCGATGGCCCTCTGGTCACGTTCCTGACCCGTTCCGGCATGCCTCTCCCCCGGATCGACGAGCAGCCCGATCAAAGCCATCCCGGCAAGGGCAAACACAAGAGACGCAAATAGTGCCCGCACTGGACACCGCGCGCCATCCTCTCCCTGCCGCAGCGGCCGCGGCCGGGGGCACGTCGGTGAGCTTGCCGCCGAAGCGGCAGAGCACGCCCTGGAACCGCCAGTACTTCTCGGTCGGCGCGCCGCGCTCGTCGACGCGCCCATCGGGGCTGTAGTGATGAGGCCATGCCGGTTCGGCAGACGAGAGACGGGCGGTAATGGGGTTAGCGGAACTCGACCTCGACATCGTGCTCGGAAAAGATCTTCAGGAGGTCGTCCAGTTCGACGCTCGGTCTCCAGTTGCGCAGGCGGTGGCTCGGCCGGTCATAACCCGGGACGAGGCGGCGGCGGGCCACCTCGGAGTGGTGCCAGAGGAGCCGGAACGGGCTGGCAGCACCCCATTTACCCCTAAGGCAGTCGTCTAGAGCGTCGAGGTTCCAGCCGAAGTAGCCGCCGGGACCGTTGATCGCCTCCCCGATGGCGCAGTAGAAGGCGTCAATGTCGGTGACGAAACGGCCGTCGAGGTGATACGTCGTTTCAGCCGGTTTGTCGGGCAGGCCCTGAGGATGGTGTCTGAGCGCCAGGCCGGACCATTCGTGCTGTAGCAGCCGGTCGTAGCGTGTCCATAGGTTGGGTTCGGCCGGACCGCCGTCGTACCACATCTGGAAGATCTCGCGGGCGCCGCTCGGCGTCGGCTCCTCCATCCCGTCGTCGAGGGCGATGTTCGGCAGGGCGGGGCCCAACCTCGACGGGCGGGCGGTGACGACGGTGGCCGACAGGAGCCCGGCTCCTCCGGCGATCAGGCCGTCGCGTTGGATGGCGATGATGGATGCCGTGATCTTGCGTCCCTCGACGGTCCCTGCCAGCGCCGCTTCGGGGCGGAAGCCAATCAGGGTCACCGGCCGGACGGGCGCGGAGGGCCTCTTGCGAAAAACTCCGGCGACATCCAGGCACTCGCCGAGCTTCTCGTCATCAAGCGCGGCGAGGCGGAATCCTGTTACGTCCGGCTTCTCCTCCGGCAGCCCAAGGTCCTCTACATCATCGTGTGCGCAACCGGCGCCGCCGGCGACGTCGGCCGCCTGGTCACCCTTGCCCAAGACGACGGCTGGACCGTCCAGATCGTCGCCACCCCATCAGCCCTGGACTTCATCGACATCCCCGAATTGGAAAAGCAGACCGGCCGCGTCGTCCGCAGCCAATACCGGAAGCCCCACGAGCCCAGGCCCCCGAGAGCCGACGCCATCATCCTTGCCGCGGCCAGCTTCAACACCATCAACAAGTTCGCCCAGGGAATCGCGGACACCTACGCCCTGGGACTCCTCGCCGAAGCACCCGGACTCGGCATCCCCGTGGTCGTCCTACCCTTCGTCAACAGCGCCTTCGCCACCCGCGCACCCCTCATCCGAAGCGTCGAACAACTCCGCGCCGCAGGCATCCCCGTACTCCTCGGACCCGGCCACTTCGAACCACACCCAGCCAGCACCGGAAGCGACCACATCGACGCCTACCCGTGGGCGCTGGCACTCAAGGAATTGGACAAGCTCATACGCCGCTAAAACGGTGATCTGCCGAATTGTTCTCATGAAGATCAAGGCGGCGGCGCGGCGCGCCGCCGTACCCCCGGCCCTCCGCCCGCCCGCCGTCCGGGCGTGCGGCCTGGGGGCCGGTCCCGAACGACGGCGGGACACCGGGCCGGGCACCGCGCGCCGCCCCGCCGTAGCGGCCGAACGCTCCGACCGAGATTGCCACGCCGCCGCGCAGGTACAGCATTACGATCGCCCCTGCGTGGTGGGTCATCGCAGGTGGCCGGGGCGATCGAAGGTCCAGGGCTTCGTTCCTCAGCCCCGGCCCACTGGGTATCCAGGCACAGGTCGGACGAGAACTCTCTGACCATGTACAGCGGCAGCATGATCCGGAACATGCGCGGAACGCTCCCCGTCTCCCGGGAGGAAACAGTGACATCGTCGCAGGTCGGGGTGCTGTCATGTGAAGGGACAGCGATCCACTTCTAATCCGACGGTCGCAGTTCGAATCCTGCAGGGCGCGCTAGGTATCCACCTGATCCACAACCGGCCTGGTAGACCATTGCCAGACCATCGCGTCAGGAGCCCGTCTTCCGGGACCCAGGGCCATGCCTCCGCTGTCGGCGGTCCAGGTGACCTCCGGCGCAAGCAGCCAGAGCAGCTCCTCCAGATCACCGGTGGCCGTGGCCCTCATGAACTCAGCGACGGCCGCGGCCTGGTCAGCACCGCGCTCCGCCCAATCGAAGGCGCCGAGCAGATCGTGCGCTCCCTGATCCATCTCGAGGGTAAATTCCGCGACCTGACGATCCTGGATCGTACGGTCAACGGCCAACCCGGCCTGATCGCCCAGCAGGATGGCCTCACCATATCCGTGTAAGCGTTCGAGGTGGCAGGCGACCGGATCAAGCTCATCTGGGCCGTCCGCAACCCCGACGAGCTCCGCCCGTGGACGGCGGAGCCACAGCATGAGGAGACTGGTCTGCAGCTCGGCGATGCGCCGTTTGGTGGCCGCTAACTCGATCTGCTCGCTGTTGTCAGACCGGGCTCCAAGCCGCGGTCGATGCGGTCCTGCCGCCGCCATGTGTAGATCGTCTGGGTGCTGATCTCGAGAGCGTGGGCCGGGTCAGTGGCCTCGCGGCCCGCCTCGAGCAGATCCAGCACGTTGCGCCGGAACTCCGGCGGGTAGCCCCGTCGTTCCACCCGCCTGCCGAGTAGGATCTCGCGCGCCCGGAATCCAGCCGGGCGCGCATCCGCACAGTGAGGAAGAACATGAAGGACGCGGTAGCCGGACCCGACGGTGCGAAGATCCGCTGGGTCGAGATCGCGGGCGACGAACCGGCGCGGGTATGCGTGCACGGCGCCGGAGCCCAGGCGGCGGCGTACTTCACCCACGTGATGACCCTGCCGTCCGTGGCACGGCGGCGGACGCTGATGATGGACCTGCTGGGTTTCGGACTCAGCGACCGGCCGGCCGAGTTCGGCTACCGGCTGGAGGATCACGCCGACGCGCTGGCCAGGGCACTTGATGCCGCGGGCGTCAACGGGGCCGAGGTCGTCGGGCACAGCATGGGCGGCGCCGTGGCGATCGTGCTGGCGGCCCGGCGGCCGGATCTGGTGTCGCGGCTGGTCCTGGCCGAGGCCGTCCTGGATCCGGTGCCGCCGCCCGCTCCAGGCACCGTCGGCGTCACCAGCTTCACCGAGGCCGAGTTCGCCGAGGGTGGGATGGCCCGGATTCTGGACCGGGTCGGGCCGTTGTGGGCCGCGACCATGCGTCTGGCCGATCCCGTCGCGCTGCATCGCAGCGCGTACGGCTTGCGCGCCGGGACCAACCCGTCGGCCAGGAAGCTGCTGATGGAGCTGACGATTGCACGCACGTTCCTGGTTGGGGCCCTGTCCCAGCCGCTGGAAGGAAGGGCGGAGCTGGAGGCGGCGGGTGTGCGGGTCGTCACCGTTGCCGACGCCGGTCACAATGTCATGCTCGACAACCCGCAGGCGTTCGCGGTCAGCCTCGACGGCTCGTAGGCGCCTGGATCTCGCGGATGATCTGGATGAACGTCCGTACCCGGGCGTTCTCCTCGCCTGCCCGCCACAACAGCCCGTATTCGATGGGCGGGGCGTCGCTGAACGGCACGAAGGCGATGCCCGGCCGGGTGTAGTAGCGGGCGCCCCCCCGCGGCCACGACGGAGACGCCCTTGCCGACGCCGAGGTGCGGATGCCGGTTCTGGGATGAGAGGACACCTTCCAGCGTGGCCAGTCGTTCGGCACCGGGCGCTGTTACTGGGCCGCAGGACCTACGAGGCCGTGTCGAAGGTGTGGCGGACGGTGGGCCACGATGGCGACGTCGCCGCCTGGATGGACGCCATCCCCAAGTACCTCGGCCTCTCTGAGCGATCCCGGCTGGAACAGCGTCGTGATCAAGGGGGAGGTCGCCGAACAGGTCGCCAGGCTCGAGCGGGAGCCCAGCCGGGATCTGCTGGTGTACGGCAGCGCCACGCTGGTCAACCACCTGATCACGCACGGCCTGATCGACGAGCTCAAGCTCCTGCTCCGCCCCGTCGTGGTCCCCGCTTCACCGAACGGCTGCCGCTGCGCCTGCTGGCCAAGGCGGCGGGGTGCAGCGAACGGAGCGTCACCCGGCTGTTCCACCGCGCGACCGGGCTCACCCCGCTGGCCTATCAGACCGCCCTGCGCGCCTGGAACGTGCCGAACTCCTCATACGGCAGCGCGCCACCACCGAGGTCGCCGCCAGGGAGGCCGGCTTCGGGGATACCGGATGCTGCGCAGGCTGCGGGCGCGGGCTGCGACTCTGGATCACCCGTGAATCGCCAGGTGCCCAGGGGCGCCGGGCGGGACTTCGCCATTCCGGTCCGCGGCCACCAGTAGAGATTCCCCGGGAGCGCACGCCGACATGCTTCGGCCGTATCCGCCCGCTGCCAATGATCAGGACAGAACGGAGGAGAAACCGTCGAGCCGTACCGCGGGAGATCGTACAAGGGATGATCAAGGCGGAGGCGGCGGGATCGTGTGGCTGAGCCGTACCGCCGCCGTCTCCGTCGTCGCCTCCAGCAGCTCATGCGGGTTGACGCCGAGATCTGCCGGGCGCTGTTCGCAGAGCTTCGAGGCCCTCCGCTCGGGTCCGCGCCATGAGGGCGTTTCCGCAAGCCACAGCGGGTGACGGAGGCATCGCCCGAGTGTGGGTGCGGTCTGCGGCGGTGTCGTGGAGGCGCCGGAGAAGTGGCACTTCCCCTACATCAACGAGGAGATGGAGACGGCGATCGTCGAGATGGCGGCCGACGCCGACACCCTGTTGATGGGACGCAAAACCTACGAGTCCTTCGCCGCCTTCTGGCCGCACCAGAACGACGAGATGGCCGACCAGCTCAACGGCATCCGCAAGCTGGTCGCCTCCACCGCTCGACCGGACCGACTGGCAGAACTCCAGCCTGATCGAGGGAGATTTCCTCGCCGCGGTGAGCGAGCTCAAGCGGCAGCCGGGCCAGAACATCAACCTCACCGGCAGCATCAGCCTGGTCCGCGCCCTGCTGCAGGCCGGTCTCCTGGACGAGCTGCGGCTGCTGGTGCACCCGATCGCGGTCGGCGACGGCGAACGGCTCTTCCCCGGCGGCACCGGCCAGGTACCGCTTTCCCGCCGCCGGCCGTACGTGGGCGTCCATTCGGGCTTCTTCGACAGCGCGGTCCCGGCGAACTCGGCGGCGTCCCGGCCCGCGACGGAGGGCTGCTCCGCGCGGCCGGGAGGGGCGGCACCTTCGATCTCGTCTGCTTGGCCGCTGACAGACCGAAGGATGATCACTAACTCAGCTCGAACACGTCAAGGAGTTCGCCGGTGGTACTGTGCCGCCTTCGCCCTCGGCAGGGGAGGTCAGACGCATGAGCACGTCGGGATCCGAGGCGACCACGCCAGAGAATCGCTCGGGAGTGAAGAACTCCTCGGCCGCCGCGACCACCGCGTCCGGCGTCACTGCCGCCACACGGTCTGGGAAGTCGAGCAACCGGAGCGGGTCGATGGCCTTGGCGGAGAGGTCGGCGAGCGCGGAGGCGAAGGCGGCACGCGGAGCCAGCCGGGTCGCCATCGAACCGAGAGCGTAGGACCGGGCGGCTTCGATCTCCTGCCTCGTGGGGGGATTCGTTCGCATTCGGCGGAGTTCGCGGTACAGCACCTCCATCGCGGCGTTCGTGGTGGCGGCCGCAGTGTCGGCTTCGATCGCCAGGAGTCCGCTACCGGGATGGGCGTCAAAGAACGAGGTGACGCCGTACACGTAGCCCTTGTCTTCACGCAGGTTCTTCGAGAGCCGCGAGGAGAGATAGCCGCCCAAAACGTTACAGGCCAGGAAGAGCGCCGGATAGCGCTCGTGATCGGCCGTCAGCGCCTGTGCGCGCAGCCGGACGCGTGACTGCGGGACGCCCGGTTGCGGCAGGGACGCCAATCGTCCGCCTTCGATCTCGGGAAGCGACGGCAGCGGCGGCGTTCCCTGCGCCGGTGGCCGCCAGCCGGCCAGCGATCTCTCCGCGGCGTCGGCCAGCCGTTCGGGATCGTCCTGCGCGAGGACCACCAGGACGGCACCGCGCGGATCGAACGGCCGGTGACGCGGCTCCTCGATCGCGGCCAGCTCCTCTTCCCGCACCTGGAACGCCACCGGATGGTCACCGAACAGGTGCCGCGCGAGGTGTGCTCTGACCGCGACATCGGGATGCGATCCGGCCATCTTGAGATGCGCCACCAGCTGTCCACGCGCCGAGGCGGCCCGAGTCGGCGTCCCGCGCACCACCCAAGCCATTGCCGACATGAGCGAGTCGACCGCGTTCACGGAGCAACAGGCGCTGACTGTCATCTGATGGACGTCGGCCACCGCGTTCCATTCCACGCCGTCGTCGTCCCGCCCCTGCGACATGTGGGCCGCCAGCAGTACGGACTCGGTCAGCGCGTCCCGGGTCGGGCAGGGGAGGGGAAGGCGGAGCCGCGCTTCCACAAGGGGGCTCACACCGTGCCGCAGCGCCAGCAGGCGCAGGCCGTTCCCCAGAGTGCGATCCACCACAGCACTACTCATGCACCCTCCCCGGAAGTGCCCTGAGCAGCGCGCGGGAATCGGCACGCAGGCCGGCGGCCGCCGCCGCCACGTCGTCGGTGGTCACCTCGGCGTACATGTCGGGCAACCGCGCGACACGTCCGGCATCGCCGAACAGCAGCTCGAAGCGCCCCAGCGTACGCACCCGGTCGGCGATCCGGTCCATGGACCGGTGATGGGAGGTGAGCCACGTCGTACGGCAGCGGCGCAGTTCCTCGTCGGTGGGCCCGCTCGCGCTGAGCGACTCCAGCTCCGCGTCCACGGCGGCCAGCACCTGCGCGGGCGGCACGCCGTCCGGGTGGACCGCGGTGAGCAGCCACATGTCGGGGTCACGCGCGTCGAGGAAGTCGAACAGGCCGACGCGGGCGGAGAAGGTGACCGTCTGCCCCGTCTCGCGCCGCATCCGCTCACGCAGCCGCGGTCTGCCGCCTCCGGTCAGCACGCCGGAGAGGGCGGACAGCGCGAAGTGGGCACGCGGCTCGGCGGCGGGGTCGGGCACTCGATGGCCGATGGCCAGAGCGGGAAGCGGTGCCAGCGCGTCGATGTATTCGGCCTCGCGCCGCCCGGCCGGTTCCGGCTCCCAATGGGAGGCGGTCGCGGGCGCGGGCCGGGCAGGGATCTCGCCGAACGTGCGCGTGACGGTTTCCAGCACCGCGTCGGCCTCGACGTCGCCCGTCACCGTCACCACGGCGTTGGAGGGGCTGTAGTTGCGATCGAAGAACTCCATGCAGTCGTGGAGGGTGACATGCCGCAGGGCGGCGTAGTCGCCGTACCCGTCATGGGCGTTGGCGAAGTCGCGGAAGAGCACGGGCGAAACCCTGGGCCAGGGGAAGCCGCCGTAGGGTTTGCGGATCTTACCCAGGATCTCTTCCTGCACGACCGATGCCTGGGTCCTGATGGCCCGTTCGGTGATCCTCGGGGCTCGCATACGGCCGGCCTCCAACATGATCACCCGTTCGACCGCGTCAGTGGGGACCACGTTGTAGAAGTCGGTGTAGTCCTGGCGGGTCGAGGCGTTGCAGAAGCCGCCCGCGCTTTCGACCTGCTCGAAGTGGTCCGACTCGCCGCCCATCTCTCCCTGGAACATCAGGTGCTCGAACAGGTGGGCGAGCCCGGACCCGCCTTCGGCCTCAGCGCGGAAGCCGATGTCGTAGTGGACGGCCACACCCGCCACGGGCACGGAGCGTTCCTCCTCGATGACCACTCGCAGTCCGTTGCCCAGCCTCGCGCGCACGATCTCGGCGGGCCTCACCGGCGGATCATCTCGCCTCGGGCGGGCAGCAGTTCCCCGGCGTCCGCCGCGTCGATCACGTCGGCGACGAGCCTCAGATAGACCACGAGGAGTTCGTGCCATCTCCTGTAGGCGGCGAAATCGTGGACGTGCTTCAGGAAGCGCACCGCGGCGGTCCTGCCCACGGCGGCGAGATCGAGCCGGGTGGCGTAGCCCTCCAGAACGCGGCCGATGAGGTCGTCGTAGTGGACCTTGGGGAGCATTCCGTGGCCGAACCTACGGGCCAGCTCACGGAACTCCACCAACTCGCCGATGAGCCACCCCACGTCGGACTCCCGCCGACCGGTGCCGAGATTCTCACCGGTCAGCAGGTGACCATCCCGGCCCGGCGACAGAGGCAGGAGGATGCCCTGGCTGGGAGCACCGTGCAGCAGCACGCGCGGTTCCTCCGCCCCCGGTACGCACCACGCCCCCACCATGGCCATACGTTCGTGCCCGAGGATCTCGATCGCGTGCCGGTGAAGGTCCGGCGCGGCGAGGGATCCCCGCCCGCTGCGCAGCCACGAGAGCAGCCGTCGCGGGCCTTCGGGGGACGGCAAGTCGGCCTGCGGCAGGGGCACGGCGTGCAGCCGGGCGAGTGCTGCGCTCGTCTCCGAGAAGGTGTCCCCGATGATCTGTTCGAGAGGGGTCCCGGCCCCTTCCGGCCTCCGGAGCAGCATCCCCGCGATCGAGTGCGGCTGATCCGTCCGGTACGTCATGCCGGCGGCGTCCGCCTGTTCCGGGAGCGTCAGCCTGACCCGGCCCTGGCAGGCCGTACGGACGGCCGCGACGACGGCGGGATCAGGTATCCGCATCGCGTCGTCCCGCTCGGATCCCGGCCGCCGGGTCCATCGGTAATCACCTTCACCGCACCGGACGACCGTGGTGACCACGAAACCCGAGCCGAAGGATTCGACGACTTCGCTCACAGGACCTCCTCGCGGGAGGCGCGCAACTCCGCCAGCCGCCCGATCAGCGTGTCGAGAGGGGCGGCCGCCAGGGCGTCCCGCTCTCTGGTGTGGGTGCTCAGGGTGGGCACAGGGTCGACGATCGCGACGTTGGGGCGGGCCTCGATCACCGCGAGGTTCTGCCGGTAGGCGTACGAGTCGACAGCCCCGGGCGGCAGGGCGGGGGCGATTCCGACCAGCGCGGACGTGCACTGGAGCGCCAGCAGCATCGGGGTGTCACCGAAACCGTTGGCGAACCGGCTCAAGAAGTGGTAAGTCGCCGGGTATACCAGGACGGTGTCGGGCCAGGTCGCATACTCCACGTGCGGCGATCGCCGTTCCGGGACCTCCGGCCAGGCGTCCAGGGGGACGTCCTTTCCGGTGATGGCCGCGATCGACTGCCGGGTCACGAATTGCTCCGCGCTTCTGGTGACCACCACCCGGACATCCAGGTGCCGGTAGGTGGTCCTCAGCCAGTTGAGCCAGTAGGGGAGGAAGGTGGCGCCGAGGGACCCGGTGGCGAGCACGAGCAGGCGCTCGGCGTGGAACGGCGGCGCACCCTGGGGCTGCCCGGTCTCACTCATCGGCGTCCGCCATGGCTCCGAGGATCCGCTCCACGTCGGTCAACGCGGCTGTGAAACCCTCGGTCTGCGCCACCCCCGCCGGGTTGAGGATGATCTCGTCCACCCCCGCCTCACGGTACTCGCGCAACCGTCCGGCGACCTCGTCCGCCGTGCCGTACACGTAGACCCCCGCCTCGACCAGCGCCGCGGCGCCCGCCCGCGGGTCGGCCGGGTCCGCGGGCACTCCGGCCCGCCTGAGCATGTCGGTGTAGTGCGGTGCCGTCAGGTGGAGCGCGGCCGCGGCGTGCGCGAGCTTGCGCGGATCGCGGCCGGAGCCGGCCAACCCCACGTGTACGACGGTCGCGACGCGAGGTGGCGAGCAGCGGTCCGCGGCGCCTTCGGCCAGGGCGGGGATCAACACGTCCCGGACGTAATCGGGCGGCGTCATCCAGGTGATGGCCACGTCCGCGACCGCGCCCGCCGCGCGCGCCATACCGGGGCGCAGGACGCCCAGTCCCACCTCGACCGGCGCGTGCTTCATCGGGGGCAGCCCGGTCGTGGCGACGCACGCCTCACAGTCGTGACCGGAGATCCCGCCGTCGAGGATGCCGCGCATCGCGCGGGCGTAACCGGCCGCGGCCGTCGCCGGCTTTTCGTACGACGCGCCGCGCAGCGCCCTGACCACCTCGGGTGTGGCGGCACCGTACCCGGCGACCACCGGCTTGCCGGTGAGCACCGCCAGACTGCGCGCCTGCGCCGCGGCGTCCAGTGGGTGCCGCAGCGGCATCAACGTCACGCTCAGCCCGGACGGCACCCTGATCCCCCGGCCCGACAGGTAGGCGAACGTCTGGTGGGTCTCGGCCATCACGGACTGCCCCATCCAGAGCCGACCGGCCAGCCCCTTCATCACCAGTTCCCCGAAGGGCACGACCGCGTCGGGATGCGCAGGCTGGAATGGGAACAGCAGCGCGGTAGCCATCAAACCTCCAAAACCGTCATCTGTGAATGCCGCGTCCCGAGCGGTGGCGGTGCCACGGGTCCCCGCGACACCGCCACACGGGCTCCGTTAGAAGCACTCCATCGTCAGCGTGCAGATGCTGTAGATGGTCGTCGGCGGGGGGAGCTCACGGGTCTCCCGGAGGGACGCGGCGACCTCGGCGAGCGAGGTGTAGGCGTCGGCGCCTTCCATCAGGAACTCGGCGGACATGTGTTCACCTCCTTTCTCGGCTCTCGTAGGATCCGGGCCCGGGTTCGGGGCCGGAGGTCTCGAAGGGGAGCGGCGGCGAGTCGAGATTGCGGTGCACCGCGTCGGGGACCACCCCGGCGGCCCGCAGCGCCTCGGCGACCGCCTGGTCCTGGTCACCGCCGTGCTCGGCATGGGACAGCAGCCCGGCGGCGATCGCCTGGGAGCGGTGCTCGCCGAAGCTCAGGCCGCGCATCCCGGGCCTGGGGTCCTGCGGCTCCCAGGCCCAGCCGATGCCGCGATCGAGCTGGGCGACGTAGAGGGACACGTCCTGTCGGAGCCCGCCACCGGCGGCGGCCGCTCGGGCGATCTCCGGTACGACATGCCACGACCGCTGTCCCAGGTAGACGACGATGGTGTCGCGGCGCGGATAGTGGTCGCGGGCGGAGAGCACCTTGGCCCGGTAGGCGATCCGGAGCTCTTCCAGCCGTCCGAGTGTCGCGCCCCAGAGCCCGGGGGCCGCGTCGGCCGTGTCGGTTCCGAGGTACACCCGTACGCACGCGTCCCCGAGACCGTGACCCGTGGAGCTGTTGACGAGCAGGAATCCGGGCGACAGCGCCGGCATGACGGCCGGCAGGCTGACCCATCGCGACAGCCCGCCGGGCGTCTCGACCGCGGCGCCGAGTTCCGACTCGGGGATCCGCACGCGCACGCCGTTCAGGCGGACCACATCGGGCGATCCGGGTTCCACCGGGACCAGGGAACGGGAATGGCGGTGCGGGACCACCTCCTGCAGGGCCTGCTCGAACTCGGGGTCGCGCCGTAGTCTTCGCGGCTCCTCCCCGAGGTCCTGGCCGGTGTGGAAGGCCTTGTACAGCGCGTCCCCCAGCGCCTTGCGGAGCGCCTTGGGGTTGTCCGCGGTGATCTCGTGACCGTCCACCGTGGCGCACGTCAGGTCCGCGCCGATCCGCACACGGTCGAGTGACTGTTTCACCTTTCGCCTCCGAGGCCCAACGTGACCGTGAAGTCGGCGGGATTGAGGAGGATCTTGCGCCCGACGCCCGCGGCGGCGCGTTCCAGGGGGCTCAACCGCCCGCGCTGGAATCCCGCGACGATGAGCCGGTCCATCATGTGCCAGCCGGCGAAGGCCGCCGCCCTGGCCGCCAGCTCGCGGTCGGCGCGGGCCGCTGGTCTGGCGTCGAGATAGCCCGACCAGAACGCCTCGATGTACGGCCGGAGGGCTTCGAACCGCCGGGCGCCGCCGGCGATGACCTCGCGATCGCTCATCGAGTCCTCGCCGCCGACCATGCCGAGCACGCCGCGGTAGAGCCACTCGCCGGCGAAGGCGCCCACGTCCCGCGCGGCGTCCGCGAGTCTGGTCTCCTCCCAGTCGGTCAGGTACAACCTTCCGTCGTGGTGCAGGAACTGGTCGAGCCGGAGATCCCCGTGCACCAGGACGTGGGGACTGCGCTTCTCCCACCGGGACAGGTCCCTGACCGCCTCGGTGACCACGGGATCGTTGTGCAGGATCGCCCACGCTTCCAGCTCAGCCCCGCTCGCGGCCGCGTAGGCCCGCAACGGGAGAGCCGACAGGCGGTCGAGCGGCGGAAGCGGCGGCTCCGAGGTGTCGTCGGCCACCGGCCGCGGAGCCGAGAGGGTGTGGAGGGTTCCCGTCTGGATTCCGGCCGAACGGGCGAGATCCCAGGTGAAGCCGTCCCCGGAGGCGAGGTCCGCTCCGCTATGCGCGTCCTCCAGCAGAGTGAAGGCGACCAGGCCGGACTCTTCCTCACCGCCCAGGAAACGGGGAGCGTTGATCACCGTATGGGCGTTGAGCAACATGCCCATCGCCCGGGTCCGCTCCACCCTTTGGCGGACCATGTCCGGCTCCCCGAGGGTTCGCTTGACGAAGACCGGGATCCCGGCGTCCGTCACGCCCGCCCAACTGTCGTTTCGGCCGAAGAACGCGGTGACCTCGTCCTGCCGCAGGACTCCCAGACCGAGTTCTGTGAGGAGCTTCGCGACCTCGGGGACCTGATCAAGCGGCAGAGGGATCAACTTCATCCGCTCAGGCACCACTACCGTCAGCCCCCGAGCCCTGAGAGGCGCCGCACTCCGGTACGGATGACCAGGCCGGCGGATGTGAGCTCGCACCCTGGAGCCGTCGACGCCGGACCGGGCACGTGGCAGGAATGCTCCTTGGGCGCCACCCCCCGCGACACCGCGGGCCCGCGGTTCCTACGCATGGTTCCATCTCCCCGTGATCGGAACGGATATATGAACGCGGCCGCATTCGCCTGATGAGTGGCGGTGATTCGTAGCGGACCCATCCGGGTTCCGTGGTGGCCCGGAATGAGCGGGCCATCGTCATGATCGCCCCCGAGATCGTGATCTTTAGAGTGTGTCCCGGCACTTGTGGCGGACTTGAAAGTGGCTGCAAGGGACGTTCGCCGGCCGGGAGTGGCGGGTTCGCCCGCGGGATCGATGTGATGATTCACGAGGTCACAGCCGCTTCCCGTGGATTCGGCGACGATCGGCGAACGATCCGGCGTATGCGCGCGACGGCTATTGACAGGGGGCCGTGGGGTCGGCGGCGAGGCCCCGAACCGGGCCCAAGCGTGTCGCGGCCGCCCTGGGCGCCCGCCTCGTGGGAAGCCCGCGATACCGGCCGGCGACTGGATCGGGTCTGGTGCCTGGCGGGGGCCTCCCCCTCATTCGAGATGGAGCGGGTGCGGCCGAACTCGCCGCGTATGACCGCCGCAGTCACTTACAAGTACGCCACAAGTTCCGCGAAACAGGGTGAAGATCACGATCACCGGGGTTTCGAAGGGAATGTCATGAGCAGCGGCCTCAAAGGGCCCAGTAACGTCATCTGGGACGTCACCTACGCCTGCCCCCTGCGGTGTACGCACTGCTACTCGGAGTCGGGCAGGCGGCCCGCACGGCAGTTAAGCCATGATGAGATGCTCCGTGTCGCCGACGCGATCATCGCCCTGCGCCCCCAGTCGGTGGACCTCACCGGGGGTGAACCGCTGCTGATCAAGGGGATCTTCGGCGTGGCCGAGCGCATCAGGCGGGCCGGCATCGAGGTCTCCGTCTATACCGGCGGGTGGACGCTCACCGCCGAGATGGCTCAGGACGTGGCCCGGGTTTTCTCCCGGATCACAGTGAGCGTCGACGGCGCGGACGCCGACATCCACGATCGGATCCGCGGACGGGCAGGCTCGTTCGAGCGGGCGATGAAGGCGCTGGCCCTACTCGACGACATCTCCGCGCGCCGGACTGCGGCCGGCGGCGACCCCGTGGAGTTCGGTATCGACTACGTGGTCATGCGCGGCAACCTCCACCAGATGGAGGAGGTCTGTACCGCCGTCGTTCCCCGGTTCCCGCACCTGCGGTTCCTCTTCTTCGGCGCCGCGGTGCCGTCCGGGCTGGCGAGCCGGGCGGGGTTCGCCGACCACGAGCTCCTGACGGATGAGGAACTCCGCACGCTGGTCGGCACCGAGCGTGTCGATCGACTGAACTCCTTGGTGCCGCAGTCGGTGCGGGTGACGACGACGGACAACTCCCTCCTGCAGATGCACCCGGACACGATCAAGCGGTTCGGCTTCCCCCTGATGCAGGTGGAACCCGATGGGGAGGTGCGCGCGATGCCGATCTACGAAGGAACCGTGGGAAGCCTCCTGACGGAGGAGCCCGCCGTCTTGTGGGAACGTGCGGTCGCGCGGTGGAGCGACCCCTTCGTGGTCGAGGCCCTGTCCTCTGTGCGCTCATTCCGGGACTGGGCCGAAGCGACCCGGCGTATCGACTACCACTTCGGCTCCGACGAGGTCCGACGTCGCATCGACCGTCGTCCGTCCTATCCGGCCGCGGTGCTCTCCTGACCGGCGTGGACGGGCGGGAGACCCACTCAACGCGTCGGCGGTCTTGATGCGGTACACGGGCGAAGGGCCCACGGAGGAGATCATGCACAGTGGACGGCGAGAAGGGCGGCCGGGGGCCGGCCGTACGGATTCGGAGGGGAGGAGAAAAGCCGGGTCCGGGGCGTGGCGGCTGCTGCTGGGATACGTCCGGCCGTACCGGCGGCTGCTCGCGCTCGGCGGCCTGCTCAGCCTCGCCGGCTCGCTGGCCGGGCTGACGATGCCGTTGCTGACCAAGACGGTGATCGACGCGTTCAGCGAACAACGCCCCCTGACGGGGCCGGTGCTCAGCCTGACCGCGGCCGTATTCCTGACCGCCGTCGCCGCGGCCTTCGGCAGATACACCCTGGAGCGCATGGGTGAAGGCGTCGTTCTGTCCGCCCGGCAGGGTCTGGTGGAGCGAATGCTCCGGCTGCGCGTCTCCGAGGTGGACCGGCTCAAGCCCGGCGACCTGCTCTCCCGGGTCACCTCCGACACGACCCTGCTGCGCGCGACGTTCACCACCGGGATCGTGGAGTCGATCGGCGCGGCGCTCATGCTGGTCGGCGCTCTGGTGATGATGGCGATGACGGACACGGTCCTGCTGCTCACCACGTTGGGCGTGGTGGTCGTGGTCGGCGGGCTGGTGGCACTGGTCATGCCGCGCATCCAGCGGGCGTCGGTCGACGCGCAGACCGCCGTCGGGGAGATGAGCGCGGTGCTCGACCGGGTACTGCAGGCCTTTCGCACGGTCAAGGCCAGCGGTGCCGAGGAGCGCCAGATGTCCGCGGTGGGCGAGGCCGCCCGCAGGGCCCGCGATCGCGGTGTCGCGGTCGCCTGGTGGACCTCGATCGCGAGCACATCCTCCTGGCTCGCGGCACAGCTCACCTTCGTGGCCGTGTTCAGCGTCGGCGGGACGCGGGTCGCCTCCGGCGCCATGGACGTGTCGTCGTTGATCGCCTTCCTGCTCTACCTGTTCTACCTGGTCGCGCCGATCGGCCAGCTCGTGCAGGGCACCGCCCAGATCCAGAGCGGCCTGGCGGCGGTCCAGCGGATCCGCCAGGTCGAGGAGCTGCCGGTAGAGGAGCTGCCGGTAGAGGTGAGGATCCCGCCGTCGTCCGGCTTTCCCTACTGGCCGGGCCGTACGCGCGAGGCGCCCGCCGGGGTGGTGTTCGCGGATGTGTCCTTCCGCTACGGCGACCACCGGCCAGTGGTCCACCACGGCGTGTCCTTCGAGGTCCCGGCGGGCGGGCTGACCGCACTGGTCGGGCCCTCGGGAGCGGGCAAGTCCACGATCTTCGCCCTGATCGAACGGTTCTACGAGCCACAGGCCGGGACCATCGCGCTCGACGGGCGCGACATCCGCAGCTGGCCGCTGACCGCGCTGCGCGCCGCCCTCGGTTACGTCGAGCAGGACGCGCCCGTGCTTGACGGCACGCTCCGGCAGAATCTCGTTCTCGCCGCTCCGGACGCGGCGGAGGCCGAGATCCGTCGGGTGCTCGCGCTGACCCGGCTGGAGGACCTGGTCACCCGTCTCCCCCAGGGGCTGGACACCATGGTGGGCCACCGCGGCGTCATGCTCTCCGGGGGCGAACGCCAGCGTGTCGCCATCGCTAGGGCGTTGCTACGCCGCCCTCGGCTGCTCTTGCTCGACGAGGCCACCTCCCAGCTCGACGCGGTCAATGAGCTGCGGCTGCGCGAGGTGATAGCCGAGGTGGCGAGGGAGACGACCGTGCTGGTGATCGCTCACCGGCTCTCCACGGTGACCGGCGCGGACCGGATCGTTGTGATGGAGGGGGGCCGAGTCAGGGCCACCGGCACCCATGGCGAGCTGCTCGCCGGTGACGATCTTTACCGGAAGCTCGCCGCCACCCAGCTCCTCGTCTCCACCGGCCCGAGTTCCATCCGTTCGGAGTCCAGAGGGCGTGAGCAGTGAGATTTCCGAGTATGAGTGACCGTCCTGATCCAGCGTCCGGCCGTCGCGTCCAGGATGGTTCGGGCATCGTGACGGTCGGCCCCTTAGGTACGCGGGCCAAGACGTTGCGCACGAAGTGAACGCGACACCTCTGCCAGGCTGCGCCCGATGAAGACAGCCCGCAAGGCTGCGACCAGGCTGGCGTGCGCGTCGGAGATGACCAGCTGGACGCCACCCGGGCCGCGGGCCTTCAGAGCGCAGGAACGCGGTTGAAAACGCGCCGTCCTCGCTGTCGCCGACGCACCGTCACCACGCACCGCCTGCACCTGCAGGCCATGAGCCTGGCCCTGGCGGCGCAGCACAATCCTGCTACAGCACTGCCCGCGCCACCTCCGCCTGCTGCCCAGCCGCCTCGCACGCCGGAGAGCAGACAGGATCGAGCAGCAGGCGAACAAGCACAAGCAGCCGGCCCACGATGACCGCCGTGTCGCGAGCGGACAGTGTGGCCCCAGAGCAGCTGAATTGTCCAACCAGGGGTTCTTCGTGATGGGCGGTCGCTGGGGCGAAATGCCGGTGTGGCCGGGATCGGCCTCGCGGCCGGCCAAGGCCTGAGCCCAAGCCAAGACCGCGTGCCGGCCATCTGTCACCTCGCCGCGCTCAGGCGATGGCTTCCTGGCCGTCATGCACCACGAACTCGCCCCCGGGGTGCTCGGCGCCGCCGTCCTGGCTCTGCTCCTGCTGCGCGGACGCAAGACCGGCGCCCACGCCGCCGGCGAGCCCCGGACCCTCGTCACCGTCTAGAGGGCCCCGCCGTCGACCCCGCGAGGTCGTGTCAGCGGCCATGTCAGCCCGGCGACGACCCCGTATCAGGGCGGTTGGCAATGCTCTGACCACAAGCAACACCGACACCCCCCGACACAGACTCCCGAAGGAGCACACCACCATGTCCCTCACCCTGACCGACCAGGACAAGGCCACCCTGCGCACCGCCGCCTACGGCGCCGTCTCGCTGATGTCCGCCGCCGACGCCGCCGGCTCGCCGCACAAGACCGCCACTCAGGGCTCCATCGCTCTGTCCTCCGCGACCGGCCTGGTCGGGCACGTCCTCGCCGCGAAGAGCAAGGACATCGACCTGTACGGCAGGAGCGTGGCCGAACTCGCCGACCAGGTGCTGCCGGCCCTGACCGCGTCCATGAACCTGCTCAACCAGCAGGACCCGTCCGAAGCCGGCAACTTCCGCAACACCGTCATCGTCGCCATCGAAACAGCCGCCCGCACCCACCAGGGCGAGCCCAGCCCCACCATGGCCGACATGATCCGCAAGATCACCGCCGCCCTCGACGCCGCCTGACGGCACGCCGCCATCCGCCCGTTCAACCGAAGCACCGGATTCGAAGGAGCACCACCATGACCACCACCGACCAGGCCCGACCGGAGCTGCAGAAGGCCATCCAGGAGTTCGTCGATTCGGGCCTGGCCGCCGGGGTCCAGGTGCGCGTGCACGACGAGCAGGGCGAGTGGACCGGCAGCGCCGGGGTGCGCGAGCTGGGCCAGAGCGCCAGGCCGGCGACGAACGGCCACTTCCGGATCGGCAGCACCACCAAGACCTTCACCGCGACCCTGGTGCTGCAACTGGTGGCCGACGGCACGATCGAGCTGGACGCCCCGGTGGCCGACCACCTGCCCGAGTACGGGCTGGACCGGCGCATCACCGCGCGGATGCTGCTGCAGCACACCAGCGGACTGTTCAACTTCACCGGCGAGTACTACCCCGACGGCACGTTCGCGCCGGGGATCCCCGGACTGGGCAAGGAGTGGGCGACCGACAACCGGTTCCGCACCTACCAGCCGGAGGAACTGGTGCGGCTGGCGCTGTCCAAGCCGGCGCGGTTCGAGCCGGGGACCGGCTGGAGCTACTCCAACACCAACTACGTGCTGGCCAGAGTCCTGGTCGAGAAGGTCACCGGCCGCGCGTACGCCGAGCAGATGCAGGCGCGGATCCTGCGCCCGCTCGGCCTGTCGGGCACGGTGGTGCCGGACGCCTCGCCGGACGTCCCCGAGCCGCACGCCCACGGCTACTACCGCTACCAGGACGCCGAGGAGTGGAAGACGGTCGACACCACCCGCTTCAACCCCTCCTGGATCTCCGCCGCCGGTGACATGATCTCGACCACCGAGGATCTGCACACGTTCTTCTCCGCGCTGAACTCCGGCAGGCTCCTGCCCGCCCCGCTGCTGGCCGAGATGCGCAAGCCGGACCCCACGATCGGCTACGGCCTGGGGGTGTTCGTCGAGGACACCGAGGGTGGCGGCACCCTCCTGCACCACAACGGCGGCTTCTGGGGCTGGGCGGCGCTGATGTACAGCACGCCCGACGGCAGCAAGACCATGACCGCCTCGGTGACCACCGGGGAAGCCGAGCTCGACATGGTCGCCATGTCCGAGGCGTTCGAGAAGGTGAAGCAGAAGCTCGTCACGGCGGTGTTCCGCGACGAGCGGACCGGCTGACGAGGCCGAGCCGGCTCAGCAGACGACAAGGCTGAGCACCCCAGACCCGTGCGATCAACCCCGAGCTGGACGGGAGCGTCCCCCACCGCTTTCCGAGGGGGGACGTGACCTTCCTGTCCGCAGGCCGGCGGGACGGCCGGCAGCGCCTCACCGATCGGTGGGAGCCGACCGACCGGATGTGGGCGCGGATGATGGTGGTCGGCACGGACTTCCCGTAGTGCGTCGTTCCCTGACCGGCGGGATGTGCCGGATATCCGTCGATCGACCGACGCGGGTGGTAGAAAGCTACGATCGCATGGGTGGATGTGAACACCAGGCAATTGCGGTACTTCGTCGCTGTCGCCGAGGAGCTGAACTTCACTCGCGCCGCTGCGCGGCTGCACATCGCGCAGCAGGCGCTGAGCGCTCAGATCAGGCAGTTGGAGAAAGCTGTCGGCGTGACGCTGTTTCGGCGGACGACTCGGACGGTCGAGCTCACTGCCGCTGGCGCGGCGTTCCTCAGTGAGGCTCGTTCGGTGCCGGTTGCCCTCGACCGTTCCGTCCGCGCCGCGCGGCGGATCGAGGCCAACGAATCGGGTCTGCTGACGATCGGTACCGGCGAGGGCGGGGCGCTGACTCTCACAGAGGCGATTCTCTCCGAGTTCCGGGCGCGTCATCCGGGTGTGCGGGTCGATGTCAAGGTGTACAGCTACGCCGACCCGTCCACCGGGCTTGCTGATGGTTCGGTCGATGTCGCCTACCTGCGGTTGCCGATTGACGGTGGTGACTGGCTCCGCAGCGAAACGCTGTTCGTCGAGCCGCGCGTGGTGATGTTGCCGACCTCGCACCGGCTCGCTGCGTGCAGCGTGATAGCGGCGGCCGAGCTGGTCGACGAGCCGATCGTGGGACACTTCTGCGACGACCGGGCATGGATCGACTTCTGGTCGCTGGCCGAGCATCGAGACGGGAAGCCCGCCGACTTCGTGGGCAGGGCATCGTCGGTGCTTGAGGAATTGCAGTGCGTCGGAGCAGGCATGGGGTGTGTCGTCACCGTCGCGTCAGCACGGCTTGTGCCGTCGGTGGGTGTGACGCTGGTGCCGCTGGCCGGCGCTCGCGGAAGCGAGCTCGCGGTCGGCTGGCGCGCCGATCAAGAAACCGATCTGGTCAGCTCGTTCGCCGCTGTCGCCCGCTCTGTCCGCGACGCGAACCCCGAGGCCGTGTACGCGCTGGAGCATCCGGACATGAGCGACCGGATGATGCCGCCGATGTCCGGCGTGATTCACAACGCAAGTCGGTGAATCCCGCGCAGATTGAGTGTTTCCGCCAGCAGTGCCCGGGTTTTTACAGTTGGCCCATGCGCAAAATGATCGTCCACACCATGTCCGCCTACCCGATCGCGACTGACCGGACCGGAGCCTCGCACGGTGTGGCGTAACTGGGCAGGCAACCAGACGTGCCGACCAGCGGTCATGGCCAGCCCTTCGACGAGAACCGAAGTGGCGCAGGCTGTCGAGCGGGCGGCGGCGGCGAATCACGTGGTCCGTGTCGCGGGAGCATCGCATTCGTTCACCGATGCGGTCGCCACCGACGGCATGCTGCTCTCGCTGCGGCATTGCAACCGTGTGCTGGACATCGACCACGCCACACACCGGATCCGTGTCGAGGCCGGTATGACTCTGCGTGAACTGAATCGGGTGATGGCCGAGAACGGTTTGGCCTTCCCGAATCTCGGCGATATCGACGCGCAGTCGATCGCGGGCGCTACCGCCACAGGTACACACGGGACCGGCGCACGCCTGCAGAACCTCTCGGCCTGCCTGGTGTCGATGGAACTCGTCACGGCGAACGGCGCGACGATCGAGGTGAACGCCGAACAGGATCCCGACATCTGGCGTGCCGCGCGGGTAAGCATCGGCGCCCTCGGTATCGTCACCGCGGTCACGATCCAGGCGGTACCCGCGTTCACGCTCGAAGCAGTCGATCGCCCGATGGCGGTCGAGGACGTGCTCGTCGATCTCGACGAACTGCTCGCGGCCCATGAGCACTTCCAGCTGTTCACCTTCGCGCACAGCCCGCTGGCGATGACATCCGCGCGCAATCGGGTCGACCTCGCGCCACAGCCGATCTCGCGTGCCCGCGAGTGGGTGGAGGACGAGCTCGTGCAGAACCACCTGTTGCACGCGGCGTGCGAGCTCGCCAGTGTCGTTCCGCGGGTGAATTCGCCGCTGCAGCGCCTGGGCTCCCACCTCGCGGGTTACTCGCACCGAATCGACCGCTCCGACAGGATCTTCGCGACACCGTTGCGAGTGCGGTTCGTCGAGATGGAATACGCCATCCCGCGCGAGCACACCGCCGAAGCGGTCCGCGCGGTCCGTGAACTGGCGCGGCGTCCCGAATTCAATGTGACCTTCCCGATCGAGGTTCGGTGGGTCGCCGCCGACGACGCCTATCTGTCACCGGCCGCCGGGCGCGACACGTGCTATATCGCGCTGCACCAGTACCACAAGCTCGCATCCGAGCTGTATTTCCGGGCAGCCGAAGCGATCTTCGACTCCTTCGGCGGCCGGCCGCATTGGGGCAAGCAACACTTCCAGACCCCGGAAACGCTGCGTCCGCGCTACCCCGAATGGGACAGCTTTGCGATCGTGCGCAACCAGCTCGACCCCGACCGGCGGTTCGCCAACTCCTATGTCAATCGGGTTCTGGGCACGGTATGAGCACTGCACTGTTGCACACGCGATTTCCCGCGCTCGAGCGAACGCTGCCGTTCGCCCGGCTCGGCGACGGCCCGACACCGGTGCGAGAGCTCACTGGGCTCACGCGGAACAACCTGTGGTGCAAGGACGAAAGCGGATACGGCAACGGCGGCTGGGGTGGCAACAAGGTACGCAAGCTGGAATGGCTGCTGCCCGAGGTGCGCCGGCGCGGGGCAGGCACGATCTTCACCGTCGGCGCGACCGGGACAAACTGGGGCCTGGCGGTGGCGGTGTATGCGCGCGGCCTCGGCATCGACACCGTCCTGGCACTGATCGATCAGCCCGAGGACGACCATGTCCGCGAGCAGCAGCGCAGATTGCGGCAATCCGGCGCGACACTGCACTTCACCCACAGCAAACCGCTCACGATCGCGGCCGCACCGTGGTTGCTGCTGCGTCACACGCGTGGATCGAAGGTGCCGTACTACCTGCCCGCGGGCGGCTCAGCGCCGATCGGTGTGCTCGGCTACGTCGAGACGGGACTGGAGCTCGCCGCGCAGGTGGCGGCGGGTGAACTGCCGCAGCCCCGGCACATCGTCACGGCCGTCGGCTCCGGCGGGACCGTAGCGGGACTCGCGCTGGGTTGCGCGCTGGCCGGACTGCAATCGCAGGTGCTAGGAGTGGTGGTCAACGACACGCTGCCGCTCGGTGTGCGCGATCTCGTCCGGCTCGCCGACCGGACCGCGACCGTCCTGCGGAAACGCGGAGCGGAATTCGACGTGCCGCCTCTACGGCTCACGACCACCCGTGAATACCTGGGCCGCGGTTACGGCCACCCCACGCCCGAAGCCGCCGCCGCGGCACGGGTTGCCGCGTCCGCCGGACTGCGACTGGAACCCGTCTACACCGCCAAGGCGTTCGCGGCAGTGCTGGCGGCCGACCTGGACGGCCCGGTGCTGTTCCTGAACACCTACGGCCCGAGAACGTAGTCATGCGCTTTCACGAGCCACTCGTTGTAGCCGTTGGCCTTCCATCTGCGGATCGTCTCTCTGCGCGACTTGCCTTCGACGAGCTTGCACGGGGTGCCGTCGCTGCCGGTCGGCTGGACACCTTGATCTGATCGGGCCTGCGGCTTCCATCGCCCACAGCTGCGGATTCGCTCGAGCCTTGGCGCAGTCTTCGAGCGTTTTCACTCTGTCGTAGTCGACTGGAGGAAGATCGGCAGTACTGGCCTGCTGGAGCCCGTGACTCGGTGGTGAGCCGCTTCTCCGGCGCCGCGAAGGTGGTGATCGGCGTGTTGCCGCCGGTGGAGCGGCTGGCCGGATAGCGGCTGCGGCCCAGGGGCTCCCGGGCCGGTGGTAGCGCTGGCTGTAGTGCGGAAACACCCACGCGCGGGATCGATCGCGAGCTGGTCGCGCCGAGATGCTTGATCACATCGCAACCACGTCATCAAGGGAGTTTTCCGATGTCCCAGCATCCTGCTGTCCCCTTCCGCCCGGCCCGGGCAGGCGCCGCGGCGGTTCTGGCCCTCGCGCTGGGGACGCTCAGCCCGGCGGCCGCCGACGTCGCCCCGCGGGACCGGCCGGGCGACGCCGTGCAGACGGCGCTGAACGATCTGGTCGGCGGCGGCGAGTTCCCCGGTGCGCTGGCCGCGGTCAGGATGCGCGACGGGCGCAGCCGGGACTACACCGCGGGGGTGGGCGACCTGGCCACGCGGGCGAAGGTCCCGGTCAACGGGCAGGTGCGCATCGCCAGTAACACCAAGACCTTCACCGCCGCGGTCGTGCTGCAGCTGGCCGGCGAGGGCAAGGTCGAGCTGGACGCGCCGGTCGAGAAGTACCTGCCGGGGCTGGTACGGGGCAGCGGGAACGACGGCCGCCTGATCACTGTCCGCCAGCTGCTCCAGCACACCTCCGGCATGCCGGAGCACGGCAAGGCCATCGGGGGGACGTTCTTCGAAAGCCGGCACCGCTACTTCGAGCCCCGGGAACTGGTCGATCTGGCCTTGACGCAGAAGCCGCTGTTCGCTCCCGGCAAGAGCTGGGGTTACAGCAACACCGGGTACGTCCTGCTCGGGCTGCTGGTGCAGAAGGTCACGGGCCGGCCGGTGGGTGCGGATATCACCGATCGGATCATCACGCCGCTGGGGCTCGGTGACACCTACTGGCCCAGTGCCGGCGAGCAGAAGATCCGGGGTGCCCACCCCAGCGCCTACAAGTCCCAAGACCGGTAAACCGGGCGGCGAACCGGTGGACGTGTCAGAGATGGACCCGTCCAGGGGGTGGGCGGCCGGGCAGCTGGTCAGCACGCCGCGGGACGTCAACCGGTTCCTGAGCGCGCTGCTGGGTGGCAAGCTCCTCAAGCCGGCCATGCTGGAGCAGATGAAACGGACGGTCTCGGTGGCCGGGGCCCCGCAGGGGTGGGGGTACGGGCTCGGGCTGACGAAGATCCCGCTGAGCTGCGGCGGCCTCGCGTGGGGGCACAGCGGCGACGTCGGCGGCTACTCGACCCGCAACGGCATCACCGAGGGCGGCCGGTCGGCCACGGTCACCGCCACCGCGGAGTCCCTCACGGCAGACGGCGACAAGCGGCTCAACGCCGCCCTCGACACGGCGCTCTGCGCCGTCAGGTGAAGGGCCTCTTGCCGGTCAGGCCTTGAGGTAGGCGAGCACGGCCAGGACCCTGCGGTGGCCGCTGTCGGAGGGCTGCAGGCCGAGCTTGGCGAAGATGTTCCTGATGTGCTTGTTGACCGCCCCCTCAGTGATGACCAGCCGCTCGCTGAGATCGGTGTTGGACAACCCCTCCGCCATCAACGCGAGCACTTCCCGCTCCCGGACGGTCAACGCGTGGAGCGGGTCACCGGCCCGGCGGCGGACCAGGAGCTGGGCGATCACCTCGGAGTCGATGGCACTCCCGCCCTCGGCCACCCGGTGCAGCGCGTCGAGGAAGGACTGCACCTTGCCGACCCGCTCCTTCAACAGATAACCAACCCCCACGCCACCATCGCTGAGCAGGGCGGAGGCGTAGGCGTCCTCGACGTAGGACGACAACACCAGCACGGGCAGGCCAGGCCGCATCCGTCTCGCCTCGATGGCCGCGCGCAGGCCCTCGTCGCTGAAGCCCGGCGGCAGCCGTACGTCGACGATGAGCGCGTCGGGCGTCTTGGCCGAGACGGCGGCGAGCAGGTCGGCGGCGTTGTCGACGGCGGCGAGCACCTCGATGCCCTCGGCAGCAAGCAGCAGGGCCAGCCCCTCGCGCAGCAGCGCGTCGTCTTCGGCGATCACAACCCGCATGGCAACTCCACTTTCAGCACGGTCGGCCCGCCGGGCGGGCTGGTCAGGATGGTCCGGCCACCGAAGGCGGCGGCTCGGTGGTCGATTCCGGTCAGGCCGCTGCCGGAGCCGCTCCGGGCGCCGCCCACGCCGTCGTCTTCGACCTCGGTGATCAGCATGCTGCCGTCCAGGTGCACGCGCACGACCGCCTTGCCGGCGTGGCTGTGCTTGGCGACGTTGGTGAGCGCTTCGGCGGCGGTGAAGTAGGCCGCCGCCTCAACGGCCGCGGGCAGGCGGGGAAAAGCGGCGATCTCGACGGTGCAGGGGACGGGGCTGCGCGCGGCCAGCGCGGCGAGCGCGCCGTCGAGCCCGTGCTCGGTGAGGACGGGCGGGTGGATGGCCCGGATGGCGTCGCGCAGGTTGACCAGCGCGTCGGAGGCCGCCTCCTGCGCCCGCCCGGCCAGTCGACGGGTGCTCTCCGGGGCATCGGCCAGGGCCCGTTCGAGCATGCCCAGGTGCATGACGACCGCGACCAGCCGGTTCTGCGTGCCGTCGTGGAGGGTGCGCTCGATGCGCCTGAGCTCCTGGGCGTGGGCTTCGAGCGCCGAGGCCCTGGCCACGGTCAGAATCGCCACCTGCTGCGCCAGCCGTACCCGGCCGAAGGGTTTGAGCAGGCCGCGGCTGAACCGTTCGGACAGGTTGGCGGCGGAGGGCAGCACCAGGCAGGCCACACCCACGTAGCCCGCGGCGACGAACGGCCCGGTCAGAGCCAGCAGCCAGGAGTCGACGGCATACCAGAGCACCGACGGCGGGCCGCCCGGCGTCAGCCACCACCACAGCGGCAGAGTCACCGCGTTGAGCGCGGCCAGGGGCAGGCCGAGCGCCAGGAATCCGAGCACGATCCCGGTGACGCCATGCGCGAGCAGCCAGAGCACCTCCTGCGGGGTGGCGGGGTCGCCCACGGCCGCGCGCACACGCGCCGGCAGCGGGCCCTCAAGCGGCAGATACGGCGGAGCCGGCATCCCCAGGCGGCGGCGCTGCCACCCGGAAAGCCGCCTGACCAGGCCGGTCGCCGGCGCGACCAGGGGCAGGCCGACCCCCGCCAGGCTCAGCAGCGCGGTGCAGACGACCACCCAGAACAGCGGCAGCGCGAGCAGCGCGGTGCCCAACCCGGTGATCAGGAAGAGCGCCGCGTTCCGCGTGGCCGCCAGGACGTTCATGGGCGACATTCTGCATGGTGGTGCCCGCACCACCTTCAAGACGCCCACCGGCGGGACCTCCTCCATCCATGGGGCTGTGTCGGCGGTTCGGGTGGAAGAGCTCCACAAGACGTACGGGAAGGTGACCGCGCTCGCCGGGGTCACGCTGGAGATCGCCGACGGCGAGTTCGTCGCGATGATGGGCCCGTCGGGCTCGGGCAAGAGCACGCTGCTGGGTCGGCCCGCCCCGGCGGGGCGCGGGATTGATACCGGCGGTGTGCAGGATTTCCCACACTGTGAGGCGGCGATCGGGTAGCCCAGGCGGGCCCGCCAATTCGCCCCGGATCCGCCGATGCCCCCAGGTCGGATTCTCCCGCGCCATCCGCACAATCAGCGCCTTGACCGGCCGGCGGGTGCAAGGCCGACCCGGACGCCGTCTGCCGGTGAAGGTCCACTTCCGCGCCACGAGCGCGATGCCAGCGCAAGGTCATCGCACCAATCCGTCACCGATCGCGTTCCGCGCCCTGGCCGGCGGTCCCGGGTCCGATGCGACGGTTCAGTCGAGGATCTCGACGTACCCGTCGGTGCCGTGAACGCGGATACGCTGCCCGTCCCGGATCAACCGGGTGGCCTGCTCCACGCCCACGACGGCCGGCAGGCCGTACTCCCGCGCGATCACCGCCCCGTGCGTCATCAGGCCGCCTACCTCCGTCACCAGTCCGGCGACGGTGACGAACAGGGGGGTCCAGCTGGGGTCGGTGTAGGCGGTGACCAGAATGTCGCCCGCCTCAAGGTCGGCCCGCGCCATATCCATGACGACACGGGCCCGGCCCTCGACCGTCCCGGCCGAGACCGGGAGCCCGGCCAGCGCGCCGGGCGGGGCGTCGTCACGCCGATACTGGCCAGTGATGACCTCGCCGTCCGAGGTGAGGACCCGGGGCGGGGTGAGCGCCTCGTACGACCGGAACGCCTCCCGCCTTTCCAGAATGAGTTCGGCGTCCACGTCGTTGGTGCGCACGACTTCTTGCAACTCCTGGAACCGGAGGAAGAAGATGTCTTCTTTCTCGCGCAGGATGCCGGACCGGACGAGGCGATCGGCTTCCCGCAGCAGCGCCTGCTTGTAGGCGAAGTATCGGCTGACCATGCCGTACTTGGGGTACTCCCGGTATCCGGCGAAGGTACGGACGCGGTCGATCATCCGCTTGGTCTCCCCGGCCTTCCGCTCCCCATCGGGTAGGGCGCGCAATCGCGTCAGCAGCTCCTGTTCTTTCCGTCGTGACTCCTGGCGTCCTTGTTCGAAGCGTCGCTTGCCGGCGCCCGGTTCGACGTTCTTGATGTTGCCGAGAATGGTGGGCACGAGCGTGGCGGGATTCTCGCTCCAGCGCGTCCTGGTGATGTCGATCTCGCCCGCGCAGCGCATGCCGTACTCGTCGAGGTAACCCCGGATGGTGTCATGTGCTTCCCGTCCGCCGGCCAGCCCGGCCAGCTCGTTCAAGAAGCCGTCGCCCTGCCGGCCTTCGTCCACGACGTGGTGCAAGAACGCCACGACGTCCCCGTGCGGCCGGATCGTGTCCGCGACGTCGAGGAGCGCCAGCCCCATCTCCGACGTGACGTTGTGAGGGACGGATCGCGTGAGCGCGTCGGCCGCGTTCTTCTCGCCCAGCCACGCCTCCAGGTGGTCATTGAGCCACCAGGTCCCCTCCATCCCCGCCATGATCACCTGGAAGCTCCGCGGTTCGAACAGGAGGCGCCTCAGCTCCGCGATGTCGGCCTCTATGAAGTCGAGCAGCGCAGGCCCGGACAGACCCTGGATCGTGCGCCGCAGGGTGGCGACGGACGCCTGATTGTGTCGGACCAGCTGGGTGACGACGGCCGGATCGGTCTCGATCGGGGCGGGTGAGCCACCGGCGGCCGCGGCGCCAGAACCTTCGTCCGGAAGCGAGCGGAGGAAGTCGCCGCGGTCGAGGACGGTCTGTAGCGCGTCCCGCATCAACGGGTCGGACCTCCCCACCATCTCGAGGAGGCTCGCGCGACCCGCGGGCGTCGCCAGGGTGGCGGCTACGTCGACGAACAACCGTCCGCCCGCCTCGTGCATCGGCCGTGGCGTCGTCAGCTGCCAGAAGGAGAGTCCCAGCGGCTTCATCGCATCGGTCATCATCTGCTGGTGACCGACGGAGAGGTAGACGTGATTCTCCTGGTCATCGGTCGTGGGGATGGGGAACAGGGTGGTGATCGGCCGGCTCTGGACGATGTGGAAGTCGTCGCCGACCAGGCACCATTCGATGTCCTGGGGCCGGCCGAAGTGCGCTTCGATTCGCCGACCCAGCCGCACCAGGCGCACGACCTGTGCATCCGTCAAGGCCGGCTGCGTCTGCCGCTGCGGCTCGATCGGCGCCTCCTGGGTACCGCCTCCCGGCGACGCCTGGACGGACCGCGGCTTGGTGGCGACCGATGCGGTGACGACCCGGTCGCCGCGCACCGTGTAGACGTCCCCGGCGAGCAGACCGGAGACAAGCGCCTCGCCGAGCCCCCAACCGGCTTCCACGGTGGCGACCTTCCGGTTCGAGGTCACGGGGTCCGCGGTGAAGAGGATCCCGGCCGCGTCCGGGAACACCATCCGCTGGACGACCACGGCCATCCGTACCTTCCGGTGGTCGAAGCCGTTGTGGCGCCGGTAGGTCACTGCCCGCTCGGTGAACAGCGAGGCCCAGCACCGCCGGACGTGCCGAAGGATCGCCGCCAGGCCGACGATGTTCAGGTACGAGTCCTGCTGGCCGGCGAAGGATGCGGTCGGCAGGTCCTCGGCCGTCGCGCTGGAACGCACCGCGTAGGAGGCTTGATCCCCGAGCCGGGCGAGCGATCCGCTGATCGCCGCCACAAGATCGTCGGGCATCGCGACGCCCTCGATGACGCGGCGTATATCGGCGCTCAGGGTGCGGATCGCCGCGCGGTCGTCCGCTTTCACGCGCGACAGCAGGTCAAGCTGAGCATCGATCGACGGCGCCTCGGCCACGACCCGCTGGAAGGCGTCCGTCGTGACGCAGAAGCCGTCCGGCACACGGATGCCATCGATTCGCGAGAGCTCGCCCAGGTGCGCCCCCTTTCCGCCGACGTCTGCGACATTCGTCGAGTCGAATTGCTCGAAACTCAGCACGTAGCCCAATTCCGTTGCTCCCTCGTTCGTCGAGTTGGTTGGCAACGGCGGCAAGTATGGACCATTTTCCGGCGCCTCATGAGGCGCGCGGATCCGATATAAAATGAAAGTGGCGGGAAACCTGACCTTTCCCCAGGCACCGTGACCGAACTCGCGGCGTTGACCGGTCCGAGCTCGTCACTCGTCGAGTGAGCTTTGCGCCTGCCCAAAACTTTGTCCAGGCAGGTCAAGTGGCATGCGGGTATTCGGGAGGACTCCGCCAAGCCGGTCTCGTCGGCGCATGACTCAGCCGCGTCCGTAATCCGGCAACGAGCCCGTGACCAGCCCTTCTCCTGCAGCGCAAGCGATCAAAAGGACATCAACTCGCGGACCGCCCTTGGAGGCCGAAGTGATCCGTGACACGTGTGGCTTACAGATCCCCGGCTGTGGTGGCGAGCGTGGCCAGGTAGGCGTCGAGGAGGCGGATCTGCCGCTGGGGCGGGAATTCCTCCGTGTCGAACAGCGCCTGCACGATGAGGCCGAGCGCGAAGGACTGGATCGCCGCCGCGATCTCGTCTGGATCAGACGGCGGCAGCTCCCCCAGGCGCTGCGCCGCCTGCACATGGTGGCGGATTCGCTCGCGTGATCGCGCGTAGCAGGCCGCGTGCCCGGCCGCGAGGTCCGAGTCGGCCAGCGCGGCGTCCCACGAGCTGACCCAGATCCGGTTGTCCGCTGCGGCCTGCGGTGTGGTCGGCAGGGTGTCCAGCAGCACCGCGCGCAGGGCGGCGAGCCCTTCGGACGCGGTGCGTCTCGGCTGTGCCGCACGGTGTTCGTCCAGCAACGTCAACGCATGTGCGACCAGGTCCTTCTTGTTCGGAAAGTAGTGCGTGAGCAGGCCGGTCGTCGCGCCCATCTCGGTGGCGACCGCGCGCAGGATCAGGCCGCCGAACCCGTACGTGGCCAGCACAAACGGCCGCTGACACGTCGCGGCGGCGGGCGTCGTGATCTCCCTTGTGGCGCGGCATGCCGACAGGATACGTTCGCAAAACATCTGTTATGTGAATAGGAGTTCCATGTTCGCCACCCCGCTGCGTGGCAATGCCGAGCTGCGTGCGCTCGAGCCGCATCATGCCGAAGAGTTCTTCGCCCACCTGGACCGTGCCCGCGCGCACATCGCCCCCTGGGTGGGCGCGAGCTTCGTCGCGGGCGATCTCGACGCCGCGAGGGTGGTACTCCAGCGCTACGCCGACGGCCAGGCCGCCGACCGGCAGCGCCTGTACGGCATCTGGCTCGACGGCGCCCTCGTCGGCGGCACCATGTTCGTCGGCTTCGACCCCGCCCTCGGGGTATGCGAGATCGGCTGCTGGCTCGAGCCCGCCGCGGAGGGACATGGGCTGATCACCCAGGTGGTCCGTACGATGATCGACTGGGCCTTCCGGGTGCGCGGGTTGAGCCGCGCCGAGTGGCGCACCCTGTCCGGCAACGTGCGCAGCATCAACGTGGCCAAGAGACTGGGTATGACCCTCGACGGCACGTTGCGGCGATCCGTCCCTGGCGCCGACGGGCTCCGGCACGACAAGCAGGTCTGGTCCGTGCTCGCCACCGAATGGCCGCAACCCGTCCAACCGGACACAAAGGGCGCCGACGTCAAGCCCGAGCTCGACCAGCTGATGCGCGCCTTCCTCGGCGCGTTCACCAACACCGGCCGGCGTCGGCCGAACCTCGACGTCATCCGTGAGGTGTTCATTCCAGAAGGAACGATCATCAAGAACGTCGCGGCCGAGCCCGTGATCTACGACCTCGAGGCGTTCATCGAGCCACGGGAGAAGATCCTGACCGACGGGACGTTGACCGAGTTCACCGAATGGGAGGTGGCCGAGCGGACCGAGATCTTCGGGTCGATCGCGCACCGCTTCAGCGAGTACCGCAAGTCCGGTTTCCTCAACGGAGAGTGGTTCGAGGGCTCCGGCCGCAAGACCACCCAGTTCGTACGGACGCCCGCCGGCTGGAGGATGAGCTCGATGGCCTGGGATGACGTGCGATGACCTGCCGCGCTTATGAGCGTCGTTGGGCCAGCCGCCAGCGGGTCCGAGGCGGGCGGGCAATCCGTGGTCAGAGAACGATCTGTCACGCCAGAAGGCAAGGGATCTGCCCAGGGGACTGGACTACCGGGAGAACCTGTAGTTGGCTCGCCGAGCGGGTCGGGCAAGTCCACGCTGATGCACTGCCTGGCCGGACTCGACCAACCCAGCGGCGGCACCGTCACCGTGGCCGGCACCGACCTCGGATCACTCGACGACGCCGCGCTCACGATCTTCCGCCGCGAGCACATCGGCTTCGCTAGGCCACCGGCCCGCAGAGCTGTCCGGCGGCCAGCAGCAGCAAGTCCCCTGGCTGTCACTCGGCGTCGGCGTCCTCATCGCCGCCCTTGCCGGACTCCTCGCCGCTGTTCTCCCGGCACGCCGGGCCGCCCGGGTGACTCCGGCCGCAGGGCTATCCCTCGACTGATACGGACCTGGGGTTTCTCGGGTTTGCCTGACCTTGTGGCGAGCAGAAGACCGCCCGTGGTTGCTCGCTGGTCGCTCTTCGGACGCGGAACGGACACACGGTGGATCATCACGCGAGGGCTACCAGCGCGGCAGCTTCAAGCACTGGATCGACGCCCATCGTGACGGTTGCCCCCACCGAGGAAACCGTCACGCCTCTACAGATCGGCGATGGCCGGCGCTCACCGCGCGAGCAGCGGGAGCGCCGGGAAGGTGTGGTCCCGCCACAGCAGCCGCGAGGTCTCTTCCGGATAGGCGGTCACCCTCGACGGCGCGTCGAAGAGCTGTGCGAGGCGCTGGTCGGCGTCGTACGGAGGCCAGCCAGGGTCGCCGTGAGCGGCGAACGCCGTCCACGCGCTGCGAATCTGCGCGGACAGCTCCTCCGCCACCGGGGAGGGCGGGTCGCCGATCAGCATGGCGGGCTGTCCGCTGCTCAGGTTGCCGAAGACGAGCGGCACGTCCAGGCCGTGGCAGGCGCCGAGGGCACCGCCCAATCCCGGGGCGGACCAGGTCAGTTCGTACAGGTGGGCCTGACCGCCGCCGGCGATCTGCGCGTCGGCAAGGTGAAGGCTCGGCATGCGGAACAGCCAGTCCGCGTTGACCAGTTCGTACAGCTCCTCATCGGCCGCGGCCGGGAACGCCTCCCGGTACCGGCGGGCACCGTCAGGGCCGGGGGCGAGCATGTGCAGGGCGGTCTCGGTCTGCTCGTGCGTGACCTGGCCGAGCACGCCGTCGATCAGGCTGAACAACCGGTGCTCGTCACGAGTGTGCCCGACGAGAAGTCCGACGTCCCGGGCGGCGCCGTCAGCCAGCGCCTGCCAAGGGGTTGCCGGCAGGACGTCACCGTCGACAACGGGTGCGAACGGGATCGGCCGGTGTGTGATCTGCCCCCAGCGCTCCCGCCACTGGACCGTCTTGGCGCAGATCGCGTCGCCCACGGCGGGCAGCCGGGCCGGGGCCACCGCCGACAGGTCGGACACCGTGGGCCGTAACCCCAGCTCGGCGGCGCAGGCGACGGCGATGTCGGCGGCCAGCTCGGGGGAGAAGAACGTCCCCGGCACGCTCTGCGCGACCGCCCGGCGGAAGAGCCCGGCGGCGCGCGGCATGGCCAGCAGTGCGGCGACCGATCCGCCGCCCGCCGATTGCCCGAAGACCGTGACCCGGTCCGGGTCGCCACCGAACGTCCGGATGTTGTCCCGCACCCACTGCAAGGCCGCGACCTGGTCGAGCAGCCCCCGGTTGTCCGGGGCTCCGCCGATCCGCGCGAAACCCTCGATACCGAGACGGTAGTTGAGGGTCACGACCACGGCTCCGTTCCCGGCCAGGTGCCCGGCGTCGTATTCCGGGAGGCTGGAGTTGCCCATGGCGTAACCGCCGCCGGGGATCCACACCATCACCGGGAGCCCCGCCGCCGGATCCGGTTCCGGTGTCCAGACGTTGAGCGTCAACCAGTCGTCGCCGGCAGGGTCCTGGGACGCCCCGAGTACGCCGGACTGCGGGGGTGGCGGGCCGTACGCGACCGCCGGGCGCACACCGTCCCAGCTGCGCACCGGCTGCGGCGCGGCGAAACGGAGGGCGCCGACCGGCGGCTCGGCGAACGGGATGCCGCGGAAGACCGTCAGGCCCGCCTCCCGGCCGCCGCGGAGGACGCCGGCCCCCGTGCGGACTTCCGGCTCGGACTCGGACGGGCTGCTGAATGCGGTGACGGCCATGTGCGGCTTCCTCTCCGTGCTGGCTCGATCGAGCATCCCAGTGCGCGCCGCCTGCGGGCAAAGCATTTCAGGGGCGGAACCTGTCAATGTGATCGAGGCGGCTGAGCTGGGGCTCATTCTGTGTCGTTTTCTCTGTCGTGTTCTGCTGCCGGGTCGTCGTGACTGTGCGCCTGCCGAAACTCGTTCAAGCGGCCCGCCGTCGCGCGCCCGTGCGTGGCGTGGGCTTGGGATCTACCGGTCCCGGCAAGAGCGCCCCCGTCGTCGGGCGGGGGCGCCTTCGCGTTGTGATCAGCGGCTACACGAGATGGTGACCGTGGCCACGTAGATGGTCGCGTCGAAGAAGAGGGTCGAGCTGACCTTCCGGCACTGGGTGCTGGTGAACCCCTCGGCGGCGGCCTGCGCGTCGGCGTCGGCCCGGGCCATCGTGACCGCTGCGGGCGGCCTGAGACCGATCCCGTCCCCCTGGAACTCCTGGATCTCTAAGGCGCCGGCGACGGACCGGACGGCGGCCGAGGCCGGGGCGGCGGCACCGGCCAGTGCCATGATGGCCAGGACCGCCCCGATCATGATTCTCCTGAATGACATGTGCTGTCCCTTTCTCTGAAGTGCCTCTCAACAAGGGCGTTCCATGGAGTTCCACGGGGAGGGACGGGCTCTTCGTCGTGTCCGGCGTCCTTGTCTCGATCTCCCACCGGCAGCCACCGCAGCGCGGCGAAGGAGCACGGCCGATCATCCTGCCGCGGCGGATGCGGAGATCTGCGCCCTGCACAACGGGATCTTCGACGGTGGCACGTTCGACTCGAGCGGCGCATGCTGATCCAGCGTGTAGCCGATGATCGACAGCGCACCGGCCGGGGAGTCAGGACGTGGAGGCGGAGGGCTTGCGGCGTGTGTGTGAGGCGGCGGAGCGGGGTGGCGCGTTCGTCGTCGGGGCAGGTCCGCGCTTCTCCAGCAGGCTTACCTGATGGGTGAGGCGCCATGGGCGGTCGATGTGAGCTTCCTGGAAGCGACCTCCCCCGGCCGGTACACGCACCGCATCCCCGTGTGCACGCTTTCCCGCAGGTGTGCCTCAATCACATGATCTTTCGCGGCGATCTGCTCCAGAGCCCGGCGGATCGCCTTGCCGACGGCGATCCGGGCCCGCTCAGCGCCGTCCTGGAACGTGCGGGTGCGGCCGGCCAGGCCTGTGGCGCTGCTCAGCTCCGTCATCAGCCACTCGCGCTCGGCGCGTGCTTCCGCGGCGCGATCTTGCCGTCCGGAAGCGCTCAGCTCATCGATGACGTCGCCGAGCTGGGCGAGCCTCGCACGGTACTGCTCGATCGCTGACCGGTCCAGCAGCGCCTGAGCACCACCGGATCGCAGCGCCTGAGCATCATCGGATCGCAGCGCCTGGCCCAGCCCGGACACGCCGGCGACGAGGTCGGCCGAATGTATCTCCTGGCCGGGATTGGCGATCAACACGGCAAGGTGCAGCAGGCCCACACCACCAGCCAGCACGATGCTGCGCGTCCCGTAGCTCAATCGCCATTTGCCGCCCTGGCGGTGGCAGGTCAGGGTGTCGGACGCCGCCGGACTGGTGTGACCGGGAGGCACCGGGATACCGACCGCCGCCGCGTCGTCGGCCGCATGCGCGAGCTCGGACCGGGCAAGCTCGGCGTCACCGGGGCCGTCGCGGCGCGCCAATGCCTGCGCGTACCGCGTCCTGGAGCTGACGACGGCCGGCCAGTGAGCCAGGCCGAGGTTCCGCTGAACCGCGGCACGCAGATGCGCGACAGCAGCATCGAGATCGCCGGTGGTCAGGCACGCGACGCCGAGCGCTTGTTCGGTCGACCCGAAGCAGACCGTCCCGAGGCCGCCCAGCATCGGCAGCGCCGCGAACGGCTTGAGCAGTTCGTACACGCGTGCCGCGGTCTCGGTGTCGCTGAGCAGGTAGGCGGCCTCGACCAGCCCGTTCATCGTCACCAGCCAGCTGCTGGACCGAGGAAGGTCGGCGAGGTCACGGCCACGCAGAGAAGCGACCAGGCTGGCCGCCGTTCGCATATCGCCAGATTGTGCGCAGGCCACGGCGAGCGCGGCGTAGCAGGAGTTGTCCACCGCGCTCAGAGCCGGTGAGTGGACCAGCTCGTTGAGCATGGGCAACAGCTCGGGGAGCCTGCCTTCGTACCACCTGATCGCAACCATCTGGCCACCGAGCCAGCCGGTGGCATCGATGTCGCCGGCAGCCGTTCCCCGTGCCGCACACACCCTGGCAAGATCTTCAGCTGCCCTGAGCTTCCCCGCCCGGATCGCGAGCATCACCTCGATGGCGCTCGCGACGAAGCCGACAGCAAGGTGGTTCCGGTCCCGCAAGGATTGCTGTAGCTCGCCGAACCTGCGCAGCGCATGGGGATCGCCGTCCAGGAACATGTTCACGGTCTGCCACAAGGTCGCCATCAGCATGTCGATGCGCCGCGGGCTGCGCGAAGCGGCCTCCAGCATGTCAGCGGCCAGTTCGCGGCGTAGTCCTCCATGATCCGGACCCAGGACGCAGTGGTGCGCCAGGCTTCGGACCTCCGCCCCCGCGATCGGATCCGCCACCGACCTGACCTGGTCGACGAACGAGAGGACCTTCGCGTGCTCGCCGGTTCGGTAGTCGGCCTCGGCGGCCAGTCGGGCGCACACCCGCAGGCCCGTCGCCGAACCTCGCTCCACCATCGGCAGTACCTGCTCCAGCCGAGCTCGCAGCGTCGCCGATGCCGCGAGCGTGCGCCGTTCGTGCACCCAGATCCCACCCATACCCAGGGCTGCCTGTGCCATCGCCTCCGCGTTCGCGCAACGCTCCGCGGCCTGGAACGCGGAATCGAACCGCTGCCGTGCGGACGCGAGGTCCCCGTCGCCGTCCAGCGCTCGGACGGCGAGGCCGAGCAGGCCCTCGACCTCGCCTGACTCCTCGTCAGCGAGTGCGCGCATGAACATCATCAGACGACTCCCGTAGTACGCGCCGAGCCCGACCCGGCATCACCGGCCGACGCCGACAGCGGTCGAGCACGACGCCTCAAACCGTTGGAGGTCATGCCGGGTCGGGTTCCTGGTCCGGGATGGGCTGGAAACCAGAGCACAGGATGCGCAGCCACATGATTCGTTCGCCGGCGACGGCGTAGTAGACCTGCTGTTCGACCAGGTAGCGAGTGGATCCGGTACGAACCTGCAGGCGGTAGGCGAGATGTTCGCGGTCGCCTACGCGGCCGGTGGCGACGTGCAGGAGACGTTCGATGTCGTCGTCGGGTTCGAACCAGTGACCGAGAATGATCTGGTCGACGACCTCGCCAGGGCTGTCGGCGTCCCAGTGGGCTCCAGGGGTGAGGGCCTTGAAGTCGAGCGGGTCGCCGAGCAGGGTGCGCAGCGTGTCGCGGTCCTTGGCGGCGAGAGCCTGCGCGAACCTCTCGCCGAGCGCGTGTCCCGTCACCGACGCTCCTCCTCTGCCTGGAGGGTCACGGGGCGGCCGTGCTCCTTCCACGCCTTGAGGCCTCCGTCGAGGTGGGCGACGCCGGCGTAGCCGAGTTCCTGCAGCACCAGGGCGGCGAGCGCGGAACGGCCGCCTGACGCGCAGTACAGGATGGTCGTGGCGGCGGGGTCGAACTCGGGCCGATGGTAGGGGCTGGCCGGATCGGCCCAGAACTCAAGCATGCCGCGCGGAGCGAGGACAGAGCCCGGAACGCCCCCGTCGCGGGCGACCTCGCTGGGTTCACGCAGATCGATCAGGGTCACCGTGCCGGACTCCAGGGCCTCGGCCACCTCGGCGACCGACAGGTTCCGAACCTGTGCGCGAGCGCGGGTGATCATGTCGGTGACGGAGCTTGCCATAACGTGGTCCTTTCGGGAGGCTCCCGATATCACACGGCATTCTCGAAGCAGGCACATCCGTGCTCAGTACGGAACTTTTCTGGGGGATGATCGCGTCATGGAGGACGCCGCGATACCAGAGGCGTTGCGGAAGGCCGGGGTCACCAGGCGGGAGGCGGAGGTCTTCTGGCTGGTCGGTGAACGGCTGGCGAACCGTGAGATCGCCGATCGGCTCGGGCTGTCCGAGCGGACCGTGGAGAGCCATGTGTCGTCCCTGCTGCGCAAGCTCGACCACGCGGCCAGGAGGGATCTGGTCGAAGGCGCGGCGCGGCTCCGGAAGCGAGCTCACGCCCTGCCCAGGCATCTGTCGTCGTTCGTCGGCAGGGAGCGTGAGCTCCGCGAACTCGCCGAGCTGGTCACCGATGACCGCATGGTCACGGTGACGGGGCCCGCGGGCATCGGGAAGACGCGCGTCGCCCTGTACGTGGCTCACGAGACCGTCGGGCTGCCTCCCGCGCTCCTGGTCGATCTGGCCTCGGTCCCGCCCGGC
The DNA here is from genome assembly GCF_053602555.1 of Nonomuraea sp. NPDC004354. Taxonomy (NCBI): domain Bacteria; kingdom Bacillati; phylum Actinomycetota; class Actinomycetes; order Streptosporangiales; family Streptosporangiaceae; genus Nonomuraea; species Nonomuraea sp. NPDC004354. The sequence goes on from NZ_JBSGDV010000004.1 coordinate 251,540, forward strand.
GGACCGGTCGACCGGGCGTTCGCCGACGCCCTCGGCGTGGGCGGCGACGGCAGGGACCTCGGCCCGCAGATCATCGCCGCGATCCGAGCACGCCCGTGCTGGCTGTTGGTCGACAACTGCGAGCACGTCGTCGACGCCGTCGCGGCCCTGCTGGCCGGTCTGCTGGCGGTGGCCGACGGTCTACGCGTGCTGGCGACCAGCTACGGGCCCCTGGGTGTGAGCGGCGAGGCCGTCTACCAGCTTCCGCCGCTACCGATTCCCGACGAGGCCGCCGATTCCGGTGAGATCCTGGACTGCGCCGCCGTCCGGCTGTTCACCGACCGCGCGACCGCCGTCGCGCCCGGCCTCACCATCACGCCGGCCGACGCGGCTGTGCTCGCGACGATCTGCCGCCGCCTGGACGGGTTGCCGCTGGCCATCGAACTGGCCGCCGCCCGTACCAGGTTCGCCTCGCCCGCCGAGCTGCTGCGCCTGCTCGACGACCGGTTCGCGCTGCTGACCGATGCGCCGCGTCCCAACCGCCACCGCACCCTTGAGGCGGCCCTGCGGTGGAGCTACGACCTTCTGGACGACGACGAGCGCCTCCTGCTGGACCGCTGCTCGGTGTTCCCCGGCGAGTTCGACTACGACACCGCGATGCAGGTGTTGGCCGCGCCACCGCTCACCGACACCGACCTCACCCGGGTCTTCCCACGCCTGCTGGACCGCTCCATGATCTCCGCCCGCCGCCAGGGCGGGGACACGCGGTACCGCCTGCTCGACAGCGTCCGCCAGTTCGCCCACCACAGGCTGGCCGAACGGCAAGAGCACGAGGAGATCCACGACCGGCACGCCCGCCACCATCTGACGCACGCCGTGTCGATCGTTCCCGCGCTGAGAGGAGGGGACCAGACGGCAGCCCTGCGCTGGTTCACCGACCGCTGGACCGATCTGAGGACGGCCGTGCGACGCGCCCTCGACTCCGGTGACACCGCCGCGGCTTGGGGCTTTCTCGCCGGCGTCGGCACCGGATGGGAGACCCTCGGGGCCCGCGGCGAACTGTTCACCTGGGTGAACGCGCTGCTCGACCGGCCCCTCCCTGAAGGCTCCTTGGGTGTCCGCGCCGCGATCACTTCCTGCCTTCTGCTCTGCTACCAGGACACTGACAAGGCACTCGAGCTGGCCGGCTGGGCGGCGGACCACGCGGCGACCGAGGAGGAGCAGGCGTTGGCCGTCCTGGCGACCGGCTGCGTGGCCGTTCACCGGCCCGCTCCCGCCGAAGCGGCCCGGGCACTCGACGGCGCGGCCGCGGTCTTCGAGCGGCTGGGTGATGACTGGCATCACGCGCTGGCGCTGTCCACGCTCGCGAACGTGGCGGCCGACACCGCGACGGCGGTGGATCGGCTCAGCGCCGCGGCGGCCCTGTTCGGACGGCTGGGCGACCGCGTGAAACGCGCCAACTGTCTCAACTACATCGCGAGCCGGCTGATCCGCGACGAGGTTCGCCTGACAGAGGCCGAGACCTGCCTGAACGAGGCGCTCGATCTCGCCCTGCGCACCGGAAGCGACCACGAACGCCTCCACGCCCAACTCCACCGAGCCCGCCTCAGCCAGCACCGAAACGACCAAGAGTCGGCGACGGCGCTCTTCACCGATCTCCTCCCTGAGTTCCACCGCATCGGAGACCTCCGCTGCGTGACCTACTGCCTGCTAGGTCTCGGCCGCGCAGCCGCCTCGCACGGCCACCACCGACGCGCGCGACGCCATCTCCGCAAAGGGGTCGACACCGCGATCGCCATCAACGACCACAATCTGATCGCCACCGGCCTGCGGCTGCTCGCCGAGACCGAACACGCCGCCGGCTTCGCCGCCCGATCCGCCCAGTTGCTGGGCGCCACGACACCCGCCGGCCACGGCGGTGTGGGCGACAGCCACCTGCGGCTCACGCTCCGCGCCGAGCTCGGCGAGGCGGCCTTCGCTTCCGCACTCACGGCCGGCCGCGCAACGACGCCCGCCGAACTGCTCAACACCCTGACGGCTGCGGACGGAGCCGACGCCGATGAGTGAAGGTCCTCCACTGCCCCCTACCGACCCGGATGACCGTGCCAGGGCGAGGCCTCGACGAGGATGTGAGCGAAGGCCGGATCGAAGCCGCGAGCGGTGGAGTGGCTCTTGAGTAGCGGTTTGCCGGTGCCGGAGACCGGTATCCCCAGGGTGTGGGCGAGCATGCGCAGCGTGCGCCGGCCGGCGTCGGTGACGGCGGTTTCGCAGCCGAGCAGGCGCACCGCGACGATCTGTAGCCGCGGTAGCAGCCGGTCCTGGGCCAGCGTCCGGAAGAAGCGTGCCACGACCGGATCGAGCATGTCGATCGGTGTGTCGCCCAGGCGGAGCAGGCGATGGCCACGGGTCGAGTGGCCGATCAGGTCGAGTGTCGCCGGCGAGACGGCCTGGTCGAGGCGGCGTTCGAGGACGTCACGCAGTTCGCTGAGCGAGCCCGCGTGCTGCAGGTTCACGCAGCGCGCGATCCGTCCGGCGAAGAAGGCCTCGGCGCAGTCGGGCGAAGCGATGTTGAGTGAGGCCGGCGGGGCGGGCATGGCCGCTAGTCACCCGCGAAAGGCGGGAGCTTGGGTTCGCTCACGACGAGCAGCGCGGTGGTGACCACGAACGCGCCGCTGTCGAACAGCGCGGCCAGGTGCGGGCGGCGGGGTCGGTGCGCGAGGTCGGGAACTGCCGGAGGATCGGCTACCGGTGGCGCCGAGGGGACAGAGTCGGGATGCACGGTTACTCCTTGGCGTGTGGTCGGGATGGTGCGGTGGACGGGGGTGGCGGGCCGGTGCGAGGTACGGAATCACGCGCCAGGCCGGGAACCCTTGGCAGGGCGCCGATCACCACGTGGGACATGTGCCTGTGGGACTCGGTATCCGTCTGGTCACCCCACTAGTCACCGGCGCAGTCCGGCCATTTCACCGCGTTGAGCGCGCCGGCCATCAGCGTGGAAACGCACTCCTCACCGGCCACGACGGCGGCGGGGCGCGGGGCGCCGGAAAGCTCGGGCCCGGGCAGGACCGTGGCCGGCGGGGTGACGTTGAGTGCGACGGCGGCGGTCACCGGCAGGGCGGCGGTCAGCAGCGCCCCGGACCACGACCGGCGGGGTCGATCGGCGGTTGTGTGAGATGCGGAAGGGTTGGGTTCGTTGTTCATCGCGAATCCTCTGGGTCCGGGCAATCGTGGGGTAGCCGGCCGCTGATCAAGAACAGCGCGCCGTGTTTGGGTGCGTCGTCGACGCCGATCGTGGTCAGGCTGGCTGGTCCGGCGTCACACTGCTCCGCGGAGCGGAGATCCAGCCACATCGTGATCGGGCGGACGCCCGGATGCTGCGACGTGCCCGGCGGGTAAACCGCCACGCGCGCCAATGAGCCTTGCTCCTGAAGGATTTCGGCGTGGTGACCGGTGTAGCGATTGCCGGCCCGCGGGTCGTCCAGGTGCGGCCAGTAGACGGCGGTCATGTACTCATGCCGGTGCCCGCTCACCCCCACCGGAGGGCACGCTGGACGCAGGGCGTGGGGAAGTGACTCCACGAAACCGTGCTCGAGATAGACCGCACCGGCGATGTGCACCTCCGGCCAACGCGGGCCGAGTGTCGTGCCGCTCGTCATGCCGTTTGGCCCGGTGAAGCAGTCATCGACCTGCACGTCATCCCAGGCGATCTGTTTCGCGGCGGCGGCCGAGGGAGTTCGGCCGAGATCGATCTCGATGAGCCGGTTCGGGGCGAAGCCGTGATCGACTGGCTCCTCCGCCCAGAAAGCACAACGTGTCTCGCCGTCGATCCGCCCCAGGAAACCCCCGGTCCCATAAAAGACACATCGCATCGCAGCCGCCTCTCCGCCTGTGCGTGGATCTCGTTCCACGCCCACCTGCCTCACTCCCTGAGGCGTTCCGTCCCGTTCCTGCGAACGGAGCGAGACGGCACCGCCGACCGGCATGGGTGTCCCGCGCCGGCACATTGACGGAACACGGCTTCCGCGTGCTGCGGATCTGTCCTGGAACGAGATGGAACGCCGATGTCCACGAAGGCGGCGTCAGGTGCGTCGCCACATCGAAAAGGATTTGAGATGCACGTCCTTCAACGGATGCGGCCGGCAGCGGTAGGTGCCGCGCTGGCACTGGCGGCCGGCGTGATCACGAGCACGGGCACGTCCGCCATCGCGGCGTCCTCCACGGCCGACGAGGGGACGGTTCATCTCGTGGCGAGCCTGCTGGGCCGCAACGAGATACCGGGCGCCGACGGTGCCGTCGGCGACCTGGACGGCCGGGCCGTCGAGGTCATCACGATCAAGGGCTCGACCCTCACCTACACCGTGCGGTGGCAGGGCATCGACGTGCCGACCGCGGCGCACATCCACGCGGGGGTGGCGGGTGCGAACGGCGACGTCAAGGTTCCGCTTTTCGCGTCCGACCAGTTCGGCTACGTGGCGAGAGGCTCGGTGACGGTCGACGACGATGACCTGCTGGCCGCCCTGACCGCCGACCCGACCTCCTTCTCCACCGACCTGCACACGAACGGGTTCCCCGGCGGGGCCGTACGAGGTCAGCTGCACAAGGTGAGCCAGCCGGTCGGCGAGGACGGGCCGAAGGTCGACGTCGCCCCCGTGATCAGGGGCAAGCAGATCTACGCGTGCACGAGCCAGGACAACGGCGCGTTCGCCTTCACGCAGCACGACGTGTCCGCCCTGCTCAAGGGTGACATCAAGCACTCGTTCGTCGAGCCGAAGGCGGGGCCGCCGCAGTGGGTCGCGCCGGACGGCAGCGCCGTCACCGGCACTCTCCTGCTCAGGACGCCCAACGGGACCGGCAACATCCCGGAGCTCGAACTGCGGGCCACCCAGACCGGAGGCGACCAGGGCCGACTGGCGCAGGCCGTCGAGGTGATGCGGCTCAACACCGTCGGCGGGGTCGCGCCCGGCGGTCCCTGTGACCCGAAGGCCACGCCGATCGCCAAGGTCCCCTACCAGGCCGACTACCTGTTCATCAGGTAGCCGAGCGCCGGGCCGTACTCCCCGTCAATCGCAGGACTGTCCGCGCTGTGTCGTGCGGTTCGTCGGCGATGACCGGATCGGCCTCGGCGACGCGGGCCAGGACTCGCCGGATGGCCTTGCCTACGGCGATCCCGGCCCGCCCCTGCCACTGGCGTCAGGCGGGTTGCGGCCACACGTCCGTTGATGGACTCTCTAAGATCATGAACGATCCTCAGCTCGTCGGACCCTACGTCATCGCGCGCCGCCTGGGCAGTGGCGGACAGGCCGTGGTGTACGAGGGGTACGGTGCGACCGGCGAGCGGGTAGCGATCAAGGTATTGCACTCCGAGGCGGGCCTGGGCAGGCCCGTCGCCAAGGAGATCGCGGCCGCGCGCCGGGTGGCGCCGTTCTGTACGGCCCGCGTTCTCGACGCCGATCTGGAAGGGGCGCGGCCGTATATCGTCAGCGAGTACGTCGACGGTCCAAGCCTTCGTGAGGCCGTCACCCGCGACGGCCCCTATTCCGGCGATGCTCTGCGCCGCCTGGCGATCGGGATCGCCACGGCGATGGCCGCCATCCATGACGCGGGAGTGGCCCACTGCGATCTCAAGCCGGACAATGTGCTGCTGGGCCCGGACGGGCCACGTGTGATCGATTTCGGTATCGCCCGCATCGTCGACAACTCGCTGACCGCCTCGCGCGGCATCATGGGCACGCCCGGATACATGGCTCCCGAGCTGTTCTCGGGCGGTCTGCCCACCGCCGCCGCTGACGTGTTCGCCTGGGGCGCGGTCATCGTCTATGCCGCCACGGGCACGGCGGCGTTCTCCGGACAGCATGTCGCCGCGGCCATCAACGGCGTGCTCCGCAAGGAAGTCGACCTGAGCGCGGTGGCCGAGCCGTTGAAGAGTCTGGTGTCCGCCACCCTTGCCAAGGACCCCGCAGCCCGGCCCACCGCACGCGAGTTACTGCTCGGCCTGGTCGGGGCGGCCGAGAACGGTGGCCTGCTCCAGGCCGGCAGCCGGGCGGCGGCCGAGGTTCGAGGGAGGACGGCCGACCCGCACCTCGGTGAGCAGGCCCAGCACGCCTTCGAGCGGCTGTCCCCGGACAAGCAGAGCGTGGCCGACCAGCCCTGCTGCGCATGGTCAACGGAGACGGCTCCCTGAGCAGTGTCGATCCCGATGAGCTGGGCCGAGCGACGATCGAGCCGGTCGTGTCCGCGCTGACCGCCGGTGGCGTGGTCCATGTGCGCGACGGCGACATATGCCTGGCCCATCCCGCGCTCGTCCAGGCCTGGCCCCGGCTACGCACACTGATCGCCGAGGAGGGCCCTGGGCTACCCGTCTACCAGCGGCTGCGTGAGGCCGCGCGGAACTGGAACGGGCACGGCCGCCGAGAGAGCGACCTGTACCAGGGAGTGGCGCTCGACCAGGCGACCGCCTGGGCCGCCGCCGGCCGCCGCCGCCTGCAGCTGGCCTCGGTGGAGCGGGCGTTCCTTTCCGGCAGCGCGGGACTGACCCAGCGACGGTTACGGCGCCGCCGCCTGATCTCGATGACGCTGGCCGTCCTGCTCGTCGCCACGGCGACGTTCGCCGGGCTGATGGAGCTCAGCCGTCGCGAGGTCCAGCGTCAACGCGATGACGCTGTGGCCAGGCAGCTGGCGGCCAGAGCGGAGACCCTGCGGGAGTCGGACCCCGCGGCCGCGCTGCTGCTGAGCGCCGCGGCCGCCACAACTGCCGATCTTCCCGATACGAGGAGGGCGCTGCTCGGGTCCCTGGCACAGCCGAGCCTGACCCGTGGGACCACGCGGGCCATAGGACTCGGCCAGGACGGCAGGTCGCTCGTCGAGATCAAGGACGGCGCCGCGGTGATCTCCGACGCCGTCACCGGGCGGACCCTCGCCCGGGTCCCTGGGGTCGAGCACAAGGTCAAGGTGCGGGTCGCCTTCCTGTCCACCGACCGGCGCTACCTGGCCACAGCCGAATGCAAGGACGCGTACTGCAACTACGGACCCGTGGTGACCATTCGGCGCACCGCGGACGGCGAACAGGTGGGCAGCCCCGTCGCGTGGGACGACGGCGTGCTGGATCGCAACGACCTGAGATTCGACGGCAGGGGCCGGCTGCTGCGCAAAGCCACATGCGGCAAGTCCGCCGTGTTCGCGGGGCCACGCCACCCGGGCACGATGGTCGGTTGTACAGCGGGGTCGTCCATCGGCATCTCGGACGCGGGTACCGGGCGGATCGTCTCCCTGGAGAAGATCGGGGGATCCGAGGACCGCTTCCGCTTCGCGCAGCTGAGCCCGGACGGGCGGCTGCTGGCCGTACAGCGGGACTCCATGAGCGTCGACGCGGACCCCCGGACCTACTTCGTCGACGTGTGGACGGTGCGCAAGGGAGTGCTCGGCCGGCATGTGGGCAGGGCCGCCTTCCCGCTGCATGAGACGCCGGTGATGAACTCCGGCGCGAACGAGTGCTGGCCGGAGCGGCTGGCCTTCGACGCCTCGGCGAAAGTGCTCGCAGGTGAGCTGTGCGGCCAGGTCGTCATCTGGGGACGGTCCACCAGCCTCGAACTGTCTCCCACGATGCCCGTCGCGGGACCCGAAGACCCTTGGCGGCCGATGGACGTCCTGCAGACGTTCGAGCATCCGGTCGGCTCCGCGATCGCCTTCAGCCCCGACGGCGACCTGTTCACCATGATGAGCGACGGCGAGGTGCGCATCGTGGACGCCCGCCCGCTCACGCGCCCCGGTTCACGCGTGGGTTCGGTCAAGTCGGCCGCTCTCAGCAACGACGGACGGCTGCTCGCCGTCATGGACGACTCCAAGCTACGGATCATGGAAGCGGACACCGGACGCGTTGTCCACGCGTTCCGCGAGCCATGGGTGAGTCCGGACTTCTCCGCCGTCATCCAGGGCATTTACCGGCCCCCGCTACGCTTCTCCCCCAATGGACGCCTGCTGGCGGTCCACGGTGACGGAGCCGAAGTCGTGCTGATCGACACAGCCGCCGGGAAGGTGCGCGCCAAGTACACGCTCGACCACGAACGTCCGATCTCCTCCTCCGGCAGCGGCGAGATCCTGGCTCTGGATTTCTCTCGGGACGGCTCATCGCTGGCCGCGGCCGTCGTCGTCGCCGACGAAGACTCGGCGGACAACGGCTTCAGCATTCGCGTATGGGACACCCGCACCGGCCGCCAGAGCGCGAAGGTGGATCAGGTGTTCGCCGAGACCCTGGCCTTCTCGCCGGACGGCGCGAGCGTCGTCGTCGGCCACCCGGACAACGGGGTCTGCGTGATGGACCTGGCGACGGAACCGACCTGCCAGCGCACGGAAGCCTCGGGCTTCCGCATGCCAGGCTATTCGACGGAGAACCTCGGATTCACTCCCGACGGCCGGCACGCCCTGCTCCGGGTGGCCGACGGTTCTGTGACGCTGTGGGATCCTGCACTACGGCAACCGTCCGGGCCGGTGATGCGGGGCCACACCGAGGCCTGGATCGCCACGGCGGCCTTCAGCCCCGACGGTAAGACCCTGGCCACAGGCGGCTACGATAACACGGTCCGGCTGTGGGACGTCGGCACCGGAACTCCGATCGGGCCTGCTTTCCAGCATGACGGCGACGTGCTGGCCGTCGCGTTCGGCGACGGCGGCCGGGCGCTGCGCAGTGTCGACGCCTCCGGCGGTGTTCACACCTACCCGCTCAGCCTCAAGCAGGCGTTGACCGCGGTGTGCGCCAAGGCGGGGCGAACGCCGTACCCGGCCGAACGTGGCCTCTACGGCCTGCCCTCCGGGAGCGGGTGCGACGAGCCGGCTGCGGGTGCGGAGCAGTAGCCAGTGTGCGCCGTGGTCGCGCAGGGGTGAAACGGCTCGCGCTGGGTGAGCGCATGTACGTTGAGTTACCTCATCGCCTGCCGCTCTCGGGAGCCCGTCCGGCGCGGCGGATCCCTCTTGAGAGGGATGGGGCAGTTCACTCGCCTCGGCGATGTCCGTAAGGCCGCGCGAAACCAGGATGGGGGAGGTCATCGCAGCTAAGGAGTCAACGAGATGAACCCCCGCATCGCCTTCGTCGCCGCCCCCGTCCTCACCTTCACCTACGGCGTGATCCGCATCCTGGACGGCCTGGACGGCAGCCGTGGTCCCGGGCTCGCCTGGACAACCGGGCACCTGGCCTTCATCGGTGCTCTGGTGTTCTTCGCCATGACCTTCCATGAGATGCGGAGGCTGGCCGGTCGTGGACGGCTGGCCAGCGGGCTGGCCTTCGCCGGATATGTCGGTATCGCCACGCTGATCGCCCAGTTCGCCATCGACATCGTCATCGGGTTCCGGTCAGCCGACCACGCCGCGATGGGCGTGCTGTTCGACCAGGTGCAGGCGGTTCCCGGGGTCCAGCAGGTGATCTACGACTTCGGGCCGCCGCTCTTCTTCGTCGCCCAGATCGGCCTGGTACTCCGGCTTGCGGTCCAGCGCCGCGTCAAGGCCTGGACGCCCGTCCTGGTGATCGTTGATGTCCTGGTGCCGTTCGTGGAGAAGGACCTCATGCCGCTGGGCGCCGCCTTCCTGTTGATCTCCTACCTGGCGCTGGCCCGGGTGTCCCGCGCGTCGCGTCTGGCTGAGGCCCGGCACCGCGTGGTCGAGCCTGCCGTACCGGCTTCTGTGTGATGAATGGAGAATGCCGGGTCGCGTCCCTCCTCAAGCGGGTGCGTGCCGTCCCGGCACGCCGGCTCGAACGGGCCGCGGAACGCGAGCGGGCGCGCATCGCCAGGGACATGCACGACGTCCTCGCCCACGCGGTCAGCCTCATGGTCGTCCAGGCCGAAGCCGGGCCGGTCGTGGTGCGCGGCGATCCCGACCGGGCCGAGGCCACGTTCGACGCGGTCGCCGCCTCGGCGCCGCTCGGGGTCGCTCGGGGTCGCGGCATGAGGAGTTCGCGCGTCGTCATCGCCGACGACCGGGAACTCGTCCGGGCCGGGTTCGCATGATCCTCGACGCCCAGCAGAACCCCGGGTCGGCCGGCCTCTCACTTGTGGTGAATGCGGAGCCGGTTTCCCAGCCAGCGGGTGACCGGCGGCAGGGTGCTCAGGCGCAGGGGTACGTCTCGTTTCAGCAGGTCGAGCCAGCTGGCGGGGGCGTGGGTTCCGCTGTTGCGGCGGCCCATCGCCTGGCGTTCCTCCACCTCCGGACGCAGCCGGGCCTCCCAGTCGCGCAGGGCGGTGGGCAGGTCGCCGGGCTGCCGCTGGAGGGCCGTCCCGAGTTCGTAGGCTCCCGCGACAGCCAGCGAGGAGCCGTAGCCCGCGAAGAGGGTGACACACCAGGCGGCGTCCCCGAGAAGCACCACCCGCCCGTCGCTCCACCGGCCGGCGACGATCTGGCTGACGCTGTCGAAGTAGAGCCGGTCGGCGGTCAGTTTCCGGATCACGTCCGGCGCGGTCCAGGGGATGTCATGGAAGACCTCCGCCAGGGCCCGCAGCGGATCCTTGGCCAGTTCGGCGGCCGGGTCGGGGGTGCCGTAGGTGAAGAAGGCCGCGGTCCTGCCGGGGCCGAGGTTGGCGATCGTGAACAGGTGGCCGATCCGGGTGACGGTGGTGAAAGCGCGTTCGGGCGCGCCGTCAGGAAGGTGATCCAGCGTCGTGGCGGCGATGACGTGCCCGAGGTCGCGGCGGAACCGGTTCTCCGGGCCGAAGACCAGCTCGCGCACCTTCGAGTGCAGCCCGTCGGCGCCCACCAGCAGGTCGGCCTCGACCGTGGTGCCGTCGTCGAGTTCGACGCGGACGCCGCCGGCGTGCTGCTCCACCGCGGTAAGCGTGGTCCCGAACCTGATCGGCACGTTCTCCTCGACCTGCTCGTACAGTGCCGCCTCGATGTCGCCGCGCATCAGCGTGAGGCCGCGCTCCCCGAGCAGGGTCCGCACCGTATGGTTCGGGACGGTGAAGCGGTGCCGGCCATCAGGCTTGAGGTAGGCCATGGCGACCGCGCCAGAACAGCGCTCGCGCAGCGCGGGCAGGACGCCCATGCGCTCGGCGGCGTCGTAGCCACGCCCGAAGAACGCCACCACGTACCCGCCTGTTCTGCGGGCCGGAGCCCGCTCGACCACCAGCGGTTCCCAGCCGATCTGGCGCAGCCGCAGCGCGGCGGCGAGCCCGGCGATTCCTGCTCCGACGATGACGGCCTTTCCTGCCATGTTCCTCAGCCTCCTCGTAAGAATGAGCATGTGCTCATATAGCATGAGCACATGCTCATTCTTTGTAAAGACGGTTCCGGTAGATTGGCTGGTCATGTCACCGCGTGGTGTTGCGATCCCTGACGTACGACAGCAGCTCTTCAACGCGGCCGAGCGCGTGCTGCTGCGCGAGGGCCCGTCCGGCCTGACTGGACGCGCCATCACCAAGGAGGCCGGGTGCGCCACCGGCCTGCTCTACAACCACTTCGCCGACCTGGACAGCTTCCTGGCCGCGCTGCTCCTCGATCGCGCGGCCCGGACGGGCGAGAGCCTGGCCGGCCTGCCTGGGCTGGCGGGCACGGGCCGCGTGGTGGACAACCTCCTGGACGCCGTCGAGACGTTGTTCGCGAGCAACCTGCTCGCCCTCGCCGGGCTCGTCATGGCCAGGCCGTCCCTCATTCCCCGGCTGGGCGACGCACTCGCCGACGGCACCTTGCACATGGATTCCGGCGAGCGCGCCTTCGCCGCCTACCTCCGCGCCGAACGCGAACACGGCCGCGTCCAGGCCGAAGCCGACGTGGACTCGCTCGCACTCGCCCTGGTGGGGACCGCGCACCATCTCGTGCTGAGCCACACTCCCGACCTGCGCCGGCGCATGCACAGGGTGACCACGGCCCTGATCGCGGGCGTCCAACCGACGATCTAGCGAGGCGCGGACCTGGCGCAGGCGTGGAGGCCCGGCGCAGCCGCAGAGCCAGGTTCGCTCCCTGGCATCGCGGCCCCGTGAGGAGCAGGCTCCAACGCGGCGATCGAACGGATTTGAGAGGGCTTTAACCACGTGAGTGGTTGGATCCGCCACATCGCCGAAAGGATTCGAGACATGAGCAAGCACGTACTCGAACCGGAAGCGCAGGAGATCGCGGATGCCACCGCGAACCCGCCCTTCCTCTATGAACTCGGACCTGAGGGTGCCCGCAAGGTACTCGACGATATTCAGTCCGCTCCGATCGACAAGCAGCCCGTCGCCGGCGACAAGTGGATCACCGTTCCGGCGGAGGTCGGAGATGTCCAGGTGCGCATCATCAAGCCTGAAGGGACGACCGGCCTCCTGCCGGTGATCCTCTACATCCATGGCGGCGGGTGGATCCTCGGCAACTCGGCCACGCACGACCGGCTTGTCCGCGAACTTGCCAACGGCGCGCGGGCGGCCCTGGTCTTCGTCGAGTACGACCGCTCCCCGGAGGCGCGCTATCCCGTCGCCATCGAGCAGGCGTACGCGACCGCGCAGTGGATCATCAAGAACGGCGCCGGCGAAGGGCTCGACGCCAGCCGCATGGCAGTCGCCGGCGACTCGGTCGGCGGCAACATGACCGCCGCGGTGGCGATCATGGCCAAGCAGCGCGGTGACGTGCGGTTCGTGCACCAGTCGCTCTATTACCCCGTCACCGACGCGGCGCAGGACACCGACAGCTACCGCGAGTTCGCCGACGGGCCGTTCCTCACCGCGAGGGCGATGGCCTGGTTCTGGGACGCGTACATCCCGGGCGATGGAGCGCAGCGCAAAGAGATCACCGCGTCACCGTTGCGCGCCTCCCTGGAGGAACTCGCGGGCCTCCCGCCGGCGCTGGTCATCGTCGACCAGAACGACGTCCTCAGGGACGAGGGCGAGGCTTACGCCGCCAAACTCACTCAGGCCGGTGTTCCCACAGCGTGCGTCCGGTACAACGGCATCATCCACGACTTCATGATGCTGAACCCGGTGCGTTCCACCCAGGCCACCACAGCGGCCATCGACCAGGCTGTCCACGTGCTGCGCAAGGCACTCGGCACGCTTTGACACTCCCGTGACGTGTCGGGGGAAGACCGTCCTTCTGCGATGAGTTTCGGCCCGGGCGTTCGGGGATGAGCCAGGCTGCTTGGAACTGATAACGCGAGCGGAGCGTGTTTGCCGAGGTCGCGGTGCGCTCTTTCATCTGCGGCACGGTCTGGACGCCCTGAGCCGGCTGCCGTCCACCGAGGATTCGTGACTCACCGACACGCTGCCGGTGGCGGGGACGGCCGCATCGCCCACTGCGACAAGTCCGGTTCGGCCGGCCTCCATTGCATGATGCTGCCTTCGATCCCGCAGCATCCTGCCACCCGTCGATCTTCAAACTGCCCGTCACCCCCGCCATCCTTGAACGAAACATCCAGCGCGAATGAATCCTTCTGGGGGAAGCGGAAATGAAGAAGATGATCAGCAGGGTCTTGGCGGTAGTCGCGCTGGCTGGCGCGACGTTCATGGGTGCGAGCAGTGCGCACGCCGCGGCGGACTTCTCCGATGTCATCGTGTGCGTGCGGTCGACGGCGGAGTTCGCGGACGGTTCGGTGCTCTCCTGCACAAACGTCTGGTAGACGGTCTCGTTCCATCGGATTGGGGTGTGGGCGCGGTTCGCCTCACCCCAATTCCGTTGCTCTGACGAAATGCGGCCAGGCTGAACCAGGGGTGAACGCACCGCGAAAGCCGGAGTGGAAATCCAGATCTACCTCCCATTCCGAAATCGGGCTTCACATGACCACCTGACCCGAGGTGGGGCACCCCGCACGATGACCAGCGGGCATCTCCCCGAGGGGAACGCCGTCTTTGCCGGTGCGCCGGACGATGATGTCCATCACCCCGCCAGCTGCGCGGGTCCAGCCCGTCGACATCCTGCCCCGAAGCAGGGCGATACCGGTCGCGCCGCCGACAGCGTGCGGTTTGTGAGGGGCGCGTTGGAGGGTGAGGCGGTCCGCGTCACCTATCCCTTATCACCTATCACCCGGAGGAACGGGTCAATGTCCCAACCTGTCTTTTCGTCGGATCGTGCGCGGCCACGCCGGCTGCGTACGGTCACAGCTTCGGCGCTGGCCGTGAGTATGACCGTGGCCGCGGCGTTCCCCGCTGCCGCCGCGGCCACGCCGTACGCGGACTGGAGCGGCACCACGGCGCAGCGCGCTCAGCTACAGCAGTTGGCACGGAACCTGGTGGACGCCGGGGCGCCCGGTGTGGTCGTGCGGGTCGACGACGGCCGCGGCCGGCCGATCGAGATCGCCGAGCAGGCCACCTGGACCAGACGGGATCACCTGCTCAAGGTGGGAGACGAGTTCCGGATGGGGTCCCACACCCAGACCGTGATGGCCACGCTCGTGCTGCGGCTGGTCGCCGAGGGCAAGCTCGCTCTGACCGACCCGGTGGAGAAGTGGCTGCCTGGCAAGGTGCCAGGCGGCAAGGCGATCACGTTGCGCATGCTGCTGAACCACACCAGCGGCCTGTTCGACTACACCGATGACGCCGCGCTCCTGCCGTCGATCCTCGGCAAGGATCGGCGGCGGTGGACCTCGGCGAAGCTGCTCGCCGTGGGGGTGAAGCACGATCCGCTGTTCGCGCCGGGCACGAAGTGGTCGTACAGCAACACCAACTACGCCGCGGTCGGCGCCGTCCTGGAGCGGGTCACCGGGGCGAGCCTGGCCGATCTGGTCCGGGATCGGATCGCCCGACCGCTCGACCTCAAGCACACCTACTTCGCCACGGACTCCACCTGGCGCGGCTCCCATGCGCACGGCTACGAACCGGATGCCGCCCACATGCCGCAGACCGTGCCGGCCAAATTCCGGCACTTCGCCGGGGCGCGCCACCACGGTCACGTGGACGTCTCCGACAATGACCCCGGGTGGAGCGGGGCGGCCGGGGCGCTGGTGTCCACCACACGGGACTGGTCCCGGTTCTACACCGCGTTGATGTCCGGCAAGCTGCTGCCCGCCGCCCAGCTGGCACAGCTGCGCGCCACTGTGCCGAGGGACCCGCAGCAGCCGGACGGGCCCGGCTACGGACTCGGCATCCAGACCGGTACGAGCCCGTGCGGCACGTTCTGGGGTCACGAAGGCGGCATCCCCGGCTACCTCAGCATCAGTATCACCGACCGCACCGGCACCCGCTCGGCGACCGTCCTCATGTCGACGGAGGTCCAGGCCGAGTTCGGGGCCGACCCGAAGATCGCCGAGGCCGCCCCGGCGCTCCAGACGGCCGTGGCCTGCGCGATGTTCGGCCAGCCCGTGCCGACCACGGCTTCCGCCAACTGACCGGTGCGGTGGTGATCGGCCTGCATGACCCGCGCCGCCGACCGGTGGACGCCGCACTCCCCCGCCACGGCGTCGGACTCTCCCGGTCACTGGCGAGCGCTCCACGCGCCCAGCTCACCATCGCAAGGCACCAAGCCGCGCCGCAGCCCCTGACCGGCTGCAGACAGCGACAGACCGACATGTCCACCATGCCGCGAAGACGAAGATCGGAGCTTGAACGACAAGCCAAGAGTCGCATGTTTGCGGCGTCCGGCGGCGGGCAGGCGGCGGCTGTCTGCCCCGGGCGGGGTTCTCCCCGAGGCTTCGTCCGGAGCAGGCCGGGCAGGGGCACCTGCCGGGAGAAGCGTCTCCCGACGGCCACGGCGCGGGAGACGACGGGACTCGCAGTCGAGCACTACGGATCGACACCAGACGCCACGCGCGCCCGCGGCGTAGGGATACCAGAAACCACCCCGCGGTTTCGAACGGCTGGCCCCGACCCCTTACACCGACCGGCACACCAGCACCCTGTTCCTGGGCACCTGCAACGCCGACGACGTGGCCGCCCGCCTGTCGATCAGCGTCCAGCACATGCGCCGGCTGGCGACAGGCACGTCCTTCAACAGGATCCGTGAGGAACTGCGGCGCGACATCGCCGTGGACCGCGGTGGCGAGTCCATCGACGAGCTCTCCCATCGGCTCGGGTTCTCCGAGCCGAGCGCACCTTCACGCGCTGGGTCGGGCGTTCGCCGGGCGCGTACCGCCACAGCCTCCCGTGACCGCGGCGGCCGTCAGGCGTCGAAGCGCCCGCGGGCAGCCTCGATGTGCGCCAGGTACCGCTGGGTCCAGTCGCACATCCCGTCAGCCACCGATCGCAGAGCCCTGCCCGGCTCGGTGAGGGTGTACTCCACCCGCGGCGGCACGGTGGGATGCACCTCGCGCTCGACCAGGCCGTTGCGCTCCAGCATGCGAAGGTTCTGGGTGAGCATCTTGTGGCTGATGCCCTCGATCTCCTGCCGCAGCTCGCTGAAGCGCAGGGTGCGCTCGCCGAGGGCCTCGATGATGAGGAGCGCCCACTTGTTGGCGACATCCGAGAAGATCTCCCGCGCCAGGGAGTCCGCGCGTCTGAGGTCCGCGGCCTCGGGTGAGCTTCCGTACTGCTTGGTCACCATCGGGTTCCCCAGTCACTGAAAGGTGCGTTCTTCCATGTCAGAGAACACTCTCTTACGGTTCCTGAGTAACCACAAGTGACTACGAAAGCAGGCGTCATGGCCATCACTCTGGTGAACCCCGACGGATTGCCCACGATCGACGTTTACCGGCAGGTGGCGATCGCGTCCGGGACGAAGCTGGTCTTCATCGCCGGGCAGGTCGCCTGGGACGCGGAACCGGAGCTCGCAGCGCAGGTCGAGCAGTGCTACCTCAACATCGGCACTGCCCTGGCCGAGGTCGGCGGTTCCTTCTCCGATGTGGCGAGACTGACCGTGTACGTCGTCGACTGGACTCCTGACAAGATGCCGGCTCTGCTGGAGGGGATCTCCCGGGCGGCCGGAAGGCTCGGGATCACTCCCGTTCCCCCGGCCACTCTTGTGGGTGTCGCGGCGCTGGACATCCCCGACCATCTGGTCGAGATAGAAGCCACCGCGATCCTCGACTGAACTGGCGTAGCTACGCAGGCACCCGCCGGGCCGGCCAACCAGCCTTCCCACCGGCATCGAACTCTTCGTCGACGGCGGCCTGGCGCAGGTGTGAGCCCGATCGGCCGGAGCCGGCTCGGCTGAGCACAGGGCGGCATGTCCACACGGTTTCTAGGTGGGCAACTCCGTCCCGGCCTGCTCGGCGATCATGTACGCGGCATACCAGCTGGGCCAGTCCGCGTCCGGTTCGCCGGTGCGCTTCTCGTGCTCACCGTGGGCGGCCTCGGCCCGCCGCAGTGCCTCGGCCAGTTCGCCCGCGGAGGTGTAGGAGGCGGGAGCCGGGTCCACGCGCCCGGGCAGGCGGGTCGTGACCTCCTGCATGACCCAGGTGTTGCCGTCGGGGTCGCTGAAAGTGGCGAGGGAGTTGTAGGTGCGGCGCTCCGGATCCAGGCCGTCGGCCTGCCCGTCCGGGGTGCGGTGGAAGATCTCGCCGACGTCGACGCCGGCCGCGACCAGCGCCCGCCTGGCGGTCTCGATGTCGGAGACGATCACGTACGCCCTGGCCGAGCCGGGCGCGGCCGAGGTGATGTTCTCCCCGAAGTGCACCGAGCCCGGCGAACCCGGCGGCGTGAACTGCTCGACCCCGGGCGGCGTGACGTCCTGCCTCCAGCCGATCCTGCGGTAGAACTCCGTCGCCCGCTCGACGTCAGAGACGGGCAGGACGATCACCTCGATCTTCATGTCGAAGCTGCCGACGCCGACATCTGTCGTGCTCATCGCTATCTCCTTGGTGGCGATCTTTACCAGGACCAGGGGGCCTTGGGGTCGAACGGGATGCCGCCGGGCTTGGCTCGTTCGAGCTGGGCCTTCATGGAAGCCGCGCCGATCTCGAGGCGGGCGTCGCCGAAGGCGGAGTGGTGCACGAACGCGTTCCGGAAACTGACATCTCCGCTGGAAGTACCCGGGTAGCCGTTCCAGCCGATCAGGCGCGGGTAAAACCATCCGCCGGTGTGGTTCTCCACCGCGTCATCGGCTGCGTTGGCGAAGCGGAGAGGCGGAGCACCTCCTGCCGACCCGGTCCGGGCCGGGGCCGATGCCGCGTTCCAGGTAGGCACCGGCGACGTGGGCGTTGTCGATCCCGGCGCGCTTGAGCACGGCGTCGACGCCTTCCCGTGCCCGGTCGAGGGCGTCCGGATCCGTGGCGTCCACACGCATCGCGGTGACCGCCGGGACGGGCCGGGCCCGCGCAGGGTCCCGAGGAGCTTGCCTGGTACCAGAACGTGGCTGCACTCCCCACCAGGGGCGAACGTCACACCGGCGCCAGGACCATGGCCGCGCCCAGGAGGACCGCGACGCAACCTCGGCGGGACCGTAGTCGAAGGACCGGCTTCGTCGCGGTGGCGTCGGCTGAACAGCATGCGACGCTCCGCGGCACCAGGACGTGGGCCGAACGACTCGGATGTGAGGGACCAATTGCTCTTCGAACGGTCCCCGCTGACCGTCACTGTGGAGAGGCGGGGAGTGTGCACCCGGGGCGAGGAGGGTTGGCGCTGTCCAGGCCGCTGCCCGATCTGCGTCTCGACGGGTCGTGCTGGAGGCCGCGGCTTCCTGGGTGTGCTCGGTGGGGCCGCCATGGGCGTCACCTGGGCGACGCTCACCGCCCTGGCGATGGTCCGGCTAGGGGGAGGACATGAAGATCAAGAACGTGATGTCCACGCCGGTGGTCGTGGTGCCGCCGTACACGGCGGTGTGTGATGTCGCCCGGCAGATGGACCATTCCGGAGTCGGCAGCGTCGTCGTCAGCGACGGACAGGAGGTCATCGGCATCGTGACCGACCGCGACCTGGTGCTGCGGGTGCTCGGGCAGGGAGGGGACGGCCAGGCGCAGGTGCGGGAGGTCATGACCAGGGATCCGGCCACCGTGCGACCTGACGACGACCTGGACGTGGCGGTCGAGATGTTCCGACGGAGCGCGTTCCGCCGGCTGCCCGTGGTGGAGGCAGGCACGGTGATCGGACTCCTGAGCGTGGACGACCTGCTGCTGCGGGTCAACCAGCTCACAGCCGACCTGCTCCGGCCGCTGGCCAGGCAGATCAGCACGCCCGGGCACTTCCAGGAAGGCTAGCGCGGTTACCACGAACGTTCACCGGCTTGAGTGATCAGGCCGCTCGGGCGAGCGGCCGTGTACCGCGTCAAAACCCACCGCATAGAGCTGACCTGGTGGTTCACCCGCGTTGACCATCCGGCTCGGCCACCCCAGGGTCATGGATGCGTGGTGCGCACCGGCGGGTCGGCCGTGCGTGGAGGCCGGCAGACCGCACTCCAGCTCGAAGGCTTCACCGTTGCGCGCGGCCTGACGAAGCCCGGACCGGAAGCTCTCGGCCAGGCCCTTGGTCTTGAAGGTGGACGACTTCTCGCGGTTATCGACCCGCCCAGCGCACGGTGTGGGAGACGATGCGCGGTTTCTTGCCCTGACCGAGGCGGGCCTGCCCGACGTTCGGACAGGTCCGCCCGGTTCTGGCTCGGGAACCCTTACGGGATCACGAACCCCTGTACGGCTGCGATGGGAAGTGGCTAACACGAAGCCTTGCCCAGCTTGAACCCGGCGTTGTAGCCGTGATCGTATGCCGCGTCTTGCAGCTCAGGGGCGAGCCCCTGTCGGGGCTGTTGGCCCTTGCATGAGGCTTGCCCTTCGGTGTATCCCTCGTTGAAGCCGCGCGAGCACAACGTCCTGAGCTCGCCGTTGAAGTTGCGGGTGCACGTGGGCGGCGCGACCTTCAAGGTCGCCGTGATGTGACTGTCGCCGGCGCTCACGGACGTCGGAACGACCGAGGCTTGCGAGACAGCGACCGTCCCGAACACGAGGGCGGGGATCAGCGGACTGGCGATGAGCAGACATTTTCCGCGCATCTTCGTCTCCTTCCTGATGAAGCCATCTCGAAGACCGCGACTTCATCCGGGGAAATGGCGCTGGGATGGCTCGGGAGAGCCGATCCTCGTGAAGGCGAACCTTCCTTGGGAATTTCTGCTTCCTTAGCCTCTCAGCGGAGGACATCTGGCTGTGGCCCCTGATTTTCGTCGCCGCCCATTGGCGATGTTTTCCGACATCGCATGCCGGCTGGGGCGACGCACTACCTCCAGCATGGGATTCGGCTTTTCTGCGTGTCCAGGCACTTGACCTCAATCTGAGCACGGTTTTTCCTGTTGCCCGCAGATTTCCGAGATCTTAACTGAACACGAAGGGACCTGCCTGTTTGCGCCAGGCTTCAGGGGGACAGCAGAGCCGCCGGGGACAGTCAAAACATGGCTTGAGTTTTGTCGTTTTGTAGGGCGGCACACGGGACGAAAGCCGATCTGGCACCAGCGGCTGAATCGCCCCGCTCTCCACATCGAGGAACCGCTATCTCCTCCACAGGTGCCAGGTGGCGAGCACGACCAGCGCCGTGAAGCCCGACGTGAGCGCGCCGCCCTCCCCGATGAACCAGCCGGAGTGCTCCGTGGCGGCGGTCATGGCTCCGGCGACGAAGTAGATCGATGCGTTGAGGGTGGCGTGCAGGACCAGGACCGGCCAGATGCTCCCGGTGCGCAGCCGCAGCCACACCAGCGGATAGGCGAGAGCCACTGCCTCCACCATGAACCACAGCAGCGCGTACGGCGTGGAGACGCCCTTCTCGATCCCGCCCGGCACGAAGAGCATCAGAGGGAAGTGGGACACCCCCCAGGCCAGACCGACGATGAGGGCCGTGGCGTCGATGCTCCTGGTCGCCGACAGCCGGACGGCCAGCAGGCAACTCCAGCCGACCTGTTCACCGAAGGACAACAGCATGTACGGCACGACGCCGGGAACCAGCCCGAGCAGAACGCCCAGGGCTGGGTGAAGCCCGACGGTCTCGGCCAGGTTGCCTGGGTCGAAGCGCGCGGCGCCGGTCAGCCATGCCACGCCGTACCCCAGCCCGACACCCAGCACGGGTATCGCCCAGGCCAGGCCGATCGTCCTCCAGGGTGCCCGGCGCAAGCCCCAGTCGAAGCCGCGCAGGCCGTGCCCGCCCGCCAGCCAGGCCACGAGCCCGGCGATGCCCGGCATGAACCCGCCGCTGAAGACCGCGATCCGCGCGGCGATCGGCGCCTGGCCGAGCCGGTTCAGGTCGAGTCCTTGGGACACGGCGAAGGCCAATGAGGGAAGCACGAGCGCGGGCAGCACGAGCGCGAAGACCGTGAGCTGCCGCCGTATCACAGCGCGTTCTGATGGGGAGGATGTCGTTGTACGCACGGCGGCAGTACATCCGCCCGGCGGTCCCGATCTCCCAGACCTGTGGTCCTGTCATGGTCCCGCATTCGTTGTCCGGATGGTGCGGGATATTTGACCATGTGGGAATGCGTATTCATCGGTGGCCGTGGCTGATTCCGGTCGCTTCGTCGGCGGCCATCCTCGCCGGCGCTGTCCTGACCACCGCGGTTCCCGCCCCGGATGTCACATACCTGGTGCTCGACGCCGTGGTCGGCCTGACCTTCCCCCTCGTCGGGGTGCTGATCGTCACGCGCAGACCGCGCAACCCGCTCGGTTGGCTGTTCTGCCTCAGCGGTGCGGGGCTGGCCATGCAGGCGCTGGCGGGCGGCTACGCCGTGTACGGCGAGGCGCACGGGTGGCCCGCGACCGGCTTCGCGGCCTGGGTGATGAACTGGGTGTTCTTCACCGGTTTCGGACCGCTCTTCCTGGTGCCGACCTTGCTGCCCGATGGCCGGCCGCCGTCCCCGCGGTGGCGGTGGCCGATCGGCGCGCTGGTCCTGGCGATCGCCGTGCTCCAGGTCATGCTGATGTTCAGGGACCGGATCTGGGTCTGGGGCAGCGAGGAGCCCAACCCGTTCGGTTTCGTGCCGACGGACGTCGCCGCGGCCTTCTTCGAAGCCGTGATCATCGCGATGTCCGTTGCCGGCGTGGTCGCGCTGGCCATCCGGGTCCGCTCCGCCGATGACCGGCGCCAGCTCCTCCCCGTACTCGCCGCGGCCGTCGCCGTCGCCGTCGCCGTGATCGTCGACACGGTGCCTCCGGACGGCCTGCCGCTGCTCGGGGCGTGGCTTCACGTTCTGACCCTGCCGCTGCTCCCCGCCGCCACAGCGGTCGCGATCTTCCGCTATCGGCTCTTCGACATCGAGGTGCTGATCCGCCGTACCGTCGTCTACGTCGCGGTCACGTGCCTGCTGCTCGGCGCCTACCTGGCGACGGTCACCACGTTCGACACGTTGCTGCGGCGGGACGCGGGAGTGCTGGAACCGCTGCTGGGCACGGCGGTGGTGGCGGTGGCGTTCGCCCCGGTCCGCGACGCGGTGCAGCGGGCCGTGGCCCGCCTGCTCTTCGGCAGTCGTGGCGAGCCCGCGGCGGCGCTGTCCCGTCTCGGCCAGCGGCTGGAGGTGTCGGCCGATCCGACACGGCTGCTCGACGGCGCCGCGGAGACCGTGGCGCACACGCTCCGGCTTCCTTCGGTCGCCGTGCTCGCCGCCGACGGCACGCCCGTCTCCGTCGTCGGGGGCGTCCCGGAACACGGGGTACGGCTGCCGCTGCTGAGCGGCGGTCACCGGGAAGGGGAGCTGCGAGCTGCCCCGCGCTCGCCCGGTGAGGCCCTGTCCAGGCTCGACCTGGCCGTTCTCGACGATCTCGCCCCGCACCTGGCGGTGGCCCTCGCCGCGGTACGCCTGGCCGGGGAGGTGCAGTCCTCGCGCGAGCACCTGGTCATCGCGCGTGAGGAGGAACGCCGCCGTCTGCGCCGCGACCTGCACGACGGCCTCGGTCCCGGCCTGGCCGCCATCTGCGTGCGGCTGGATCTGATCCGGTTCACCGCGCCCCCTGACCTGCATGAGCAGCTGGGGGAGGTACGGCAGCTCACCCACGACCTCGTCGTCGACATCCGCCGGATCGTGGACGATCTGCGGCCCCCTGCGCTGGACGAACTCGGCCTTGGCGGCGCGTTGGAGGATCTCGTGCTCGACATGGCACCGGACCTCGACGGCGCTCCGGCGGTCGCGGTCAGGCTTCCGATGCCGCTCCCGGTCCTCCCTGCGGCGGTGGAGGCGGCCGCGTACCGGATCAGCCAGGAGGCGCTGGCCAACGCGCTACGGCACGCGGACGCGTCGAACGTGGAGATCATGGTGCGGGCCGAACCTGGGCGGCTGTTCCTCGAGATCCGCGACGACGGCCGCGGCCTGCCCGCTCCGGTCGTCGAGGGAGTGGGATCGGGCAGTATACGGGAGCGTGCCGCCGAGCTCGGTGGCCTGTTGCGAAGGACGTCCAGCCCGGGAAAGGGCACGATCGTAGAGGCGGTGCTTCCCCTATGAGCTCCATGCCCACCGGTGAACCTGCGAGCTCCGCGCCGGCCGGTGAACCGATCCGCGTGCTGCTCGTGGACGACCACCCGCTGTTCCGGCACGGCCTGAGGGCGCTGCTGGAGCAGGTCGGCGGTGCCGAGGTGGTGGGCGAGGCCGGGGACGGTGAGGAGGCGATCACGCTCGCCCTGTCACTGAGCCCGGACGTCGTCGTCATGGACCTGGTGATGCCGGGGGTCACCGGGATCGAGGCGACCCGGCGGCTGATCGACCAGCGGCCCGATCTTGGCGTGCTCGTGTTGACGATGAGCGAGGACGACGCGTCGGTCTTCGCCGCGTTGCGCGCCGGAGCCCGTGGTTACGTCCTCAAGGGCACGGACGGGCACGACTTCATCGCCGCCGTCCGGGCCGTCGCCAGAGGAGAGGCCGTGTACGGCCCTGCGGTGGCCCGTCGTATCCGGCGGTTCCTCACCACGGGCCCGGAGAGCGGTCCCTTCCCGGAGCTGACCCACAGGGAGCGGGAGATCCTCGACCTGCTCGCCTCGGGGAAGACCAACGCCGAGATCGCCCGGCAGCTCTTCCTCAGCCAGAAGACCGTCAAGAACCACCTCACCTCCGTTTTCGCGAAGCTGCAGGTGGCCGACCGCGCGCAGGCGGTGGTTCGCGCCCGTCGCGCCGGACTGGGCGAGTGACCGTCGCGCCGGCCTACGCGAGTAACCGTCGCCCGTCGCGCCCGCTGGGTGAGTAGGACGCCATGCGCGACCACGGCCGGGTGGACAGCCGCCCGTCGCGCGGCCGTATCAGCTCTCCTCGGTCTTCCGCCACAGGCGGCTGGTCGCGGCCACGGTGATCACCAGTCCGCCGACGGTCAGCACGCCCGACTCGCCGACCAGCCACGGAGACGCGCCTTGCGAGGCGGTCATCGCCTGGGCGACGAAGTACGTGGCGGCGTTGAGCGAGGAGTGGAAGACCAGCAAGGGCCAGATACTGCGGGTCCGCAGCCGCCACCACACCATGGGGAACGCGAGTGCGATCGTCGACGCCGTGAACACGGCAAGGGCGAAGGGCGTCGGTACTCCGTCCGGGACGGCTCCCGGAACGAAGAGCATCAGGGGGAAGTGGAACAGCGACCAGGCGATGCCGACGATGACGGCCGTGAGATCGCGGCTCCTGGTAGTGGCGAGGCGAACCGTCAGCAGGCTGCTCCAGCCGATCTGCTCACCGAGCGCCAGCACCATGAACGGCACGACCCCGGGGAGCAGCCCGAGCAGCACGCCCGCCGCCGGCGGAAGTCCGGTCGCCTCGGTCAGGTTGGCGGGGTCGAAGCGGGCGGCTCCAGTCAGCCAGCTCGCGCCGTACGAGAAGAGGACCCCCGCCACGGGTATCGCCCACGCCAGGAGAAGCACGCTCCAGGAGACGCGGCGGAAGCCCCAGTCGAGGGTGCGCACGCCTCCGCTGAGCGCTGAGGCCACCAACGCCGCCAGGGCCGGCATGAACGCCTGCCCGTAGATGGCGATCTGGGCCGCGATCGGCGCCTGGCCGACCTGGTTGATGTCGAGCCCCTGGGACACGGCGAAAGCGACGAGAGGCAGGTCGATGGCCGTCAGCGTGATCCCGAAGAGCAGGATCGGCCGGAGGCCGGTTCGGGTGGTCGTGTTCATGGCCGACAGTCCACCTGCCGGGCGGTCCCACCCGCCTGAGAGCACGGTCCCCTCCGAGTCCCTGTGCGGTCCCGGAACCGGCTACAGGTCAGCGATCAGCCGGCGGCGCGTCCGGCGGAGGCCGGTCCGCCGGGGTGGCAAGCCCTTCGACGTCCATCCGCGCCAGGACCCGCCGAACGTCTTCCACGTCCACGCCCGCGATGGCCGCCAGTTCCTCCACCGGGTACGGCCCGGCGCCGTGGCGGTCGACGAACGAACGGATCGCCCGGAAGGTCACCAGATCGGCCGTTCCCGCGGCCAACGACTCCAGCTCCTTGAGCGCCAGATCCAGCCACACGACATCCTCGCCGGCCTGCACGCGTCGCTCACGCTCGCGGCGCATGGTCGCCAGCAGCCCGGCGGTGTCGTAGGCGATCTCGGTGAGGATCCGGTCGCGCTCGACCTCGTCCACACCCTCATGCTGCGCCTGCTCAGCATGAGGTGTCCACCGCCAAGCCGGACAAGATCATCATCCGCGCCCACCACGCCGCCCTGGACGCCCACCCCACCCCCGGCGGCGGCCTGACCATCGCCATCATGTTCGCCGGGAGCCGGTCACCATCGCCCGCCGGGGCGTGCCAGCGGGGCGTGGGCACGGGAGCGCAGCGGGCCTTCGCGGACGAGGGTCCCGCGTGGAGTCGGTGGCCGACGTGCGTCGTGACGGGCGGCGGCCTTCTTGCAGGTGCCGACCTGTTCACGAAGGATCAGGGCACGTAGGTCACCTCGGGGAAGCGCGGCGCGGGCCCGTGCAGCAGGCGGCCGTCCAGCCCACGCAGGTGCCGGTCGAAGAAGGCGGCGGGATAGGCACGCTGCACGGCCAGGCCGCGCTCGGTAACCACGGCTGGCCAGCTCCTCGACCACGACCGTGGAGTCAGCCCGGAAGGGCAGGCCCGCGCCCGGGCCGTCACATCGGCCGCTGCCGTCGGTGCGCGGACGGAGACCTCCTCGGGGACGGCCGCGCCTGACCATGTCAGTGCTCGCGGAGGAAGCCGCGCAGGAGGCGAAGGTAGGTTGCGGTTTGCTCGTGGGCGATCCCGTGGCCGGCGTTCGCGACCTCGGCGAGGCGGGCGCCGGGGATCGTGTCGCGGTACTCGGCGGCGACGTGGGGTTTGATGTAGTCGCAGGTGCCGCGCATGATGAGCGCGGGTACGTGGAGCCGGCGCAGTCGGGGGCGGGGGTCGGGGACGCGCATGGCGTCGGCGACGGTGAACTGGTTGGCGTAGAAGCCGGGGCGGTTGCCGTGCGTCGGGGCGGGCGGGCCGTCCGGGCAGGTGGTGGCGTCCTTGCCGATGAGCAGCAGTTCGCGCATCCGCCAGTCGGCCTCGCGGTCGGGGACGAGAGCGTGCGCGGCGGCCGGGCCGTTCTCCAGCAGGAGGGACAGAGCGATCATGCGCGGGCTCCCGAGGAGGTCGTCGCGGCGGCGGGCCTGGTCGGGTGTGAGGCGGTTCCACGGCTCGCCGATGTCGCCGGCGCCGGGTGCCCAGAGCGCGCCGGGGGAGACGAAGACCGCCTTGGCCACCCGGCCCGGGTGGGCGGCCAGATACTGGGCGGTCAGCGTGGCCCCCCACGACCTGCCGACGAGGATCATCTTGGGCGCGCCGATGACCTGCCTGATCGCCTCGAGATCGGCCACCTGGCGGGCGACGGTGTAGCCGGTGACGTCGGCGAGGCGGCTGGAGCGGCCCGCGCCGACCTGGTCGTAGGCGTAGACGTCGAAGCCGTCCGCGGCCAGTTCCTCCGCCCCTTCCGGCAGGCCCTCGCCCGCGGTGCCCGGTCCGCCGTGCAGGAAGATCACGGGGTACGGCTCGGCGCCGCCCTTCCGGTGCGTGTAGGCGATGCGGGAGCCGGTGGGCAGCTCCCAGTACCTGACGTACGCGGGAGCGGCCGGGGCGAGCGGCGTCGGTAACGGCCGGAAGACGAGCAGCCAGGCGCTCACCGCGGCCAGTGCGGTGACCGTGACCGCGAACCAGACGGCGGCGCGCCCGGCCGAGCGCGTCAGCAGTCGCATCGACGGCCGGCCCAGCAGAAAGGCGACCAGCAGGCAGACCAGGACTGCCGCCGCGCACAGCATGGGGATGACGGCGGTGACGGAGGCGAGCGCGAGAAAGGAGAACGCGGCGGCGGCCACGGCCAGGAGGGCGGCGATCAGGCCGGCCAGCAGGCCCGCCGTGCGGCGAACAAAGGTGAGCATGCCGCCAAAGATCCTCTTGTGAGGTGTGTGCGGCATCGGGAGCGACCCCGGCCCTCGCCCCGGATTCCGGGCGGATGCTCCTCCTGCGGACCCACTACTTTCGTCCTGGAAACGTGGCGAACCGGGTGCGTGTCGCGGGCGCCCTGGTGGTGCACGAGGACAAGCGGCTCGGCCGCGGCATCATGATGGGTAGAAGTGCATGACGACGGCGAGCCCCACGAAGTGGATGATCACCACGAAGGTGATCAGGAAGATGAACACGAACTTGGCCGGGCCGTGCTCGAAGTGCTTACCCTCCTTCAGGGGAGGCAGCTTGGCCTGCCGCTCAGCGATGCGCTCCTCCAAAGGCTTGCGGTAAAACACGGGTGTCCTCCAGGGGTCAGCCGACCGATAGGTTTGCGTGCAGGTTATTGGTGGGCTATTAGTTTGTACACAAAGTAACCTACCAGGGAATGGAGGAGGAAACCTCATATGGAGCCTGTGACAGGCGTAACAGACCTGCTGGCGCTGGATCGGCAGGTGTGCTTCGCCTTGAGCATCGCCTCGCGCAGCGTCATCGGGCTGTATCGGCCACTGCTGCAGCCGCTGGGTCTGACTCATCCGCAGTACCTGGCCATGCTCGCGCTCTGGCAGTACGAGCCTCTGTCGGTCAAGGAGCTGGGAGAGCTGCTTCAGCTCGATCCGGGCACCTTGTCTCCGCTGCTCAAGCGGCTTCAGGCCCTCGGCTACATCCATCGCGAGCGCAACAGCAAGGATGAGCGTGCCCTGGCGCTGACCCTGACTCCAGCCGGTAAGGAGCTACGAGCCGAAGCGGAGAAGATCCCACCCGCCATCGTGGCACGTCTCGGCATGGACATCGAAGAGTTGCAGCACCTGCACCAGTCGTTGATGCGAGTGATCGCGGCAGCACGCGGCGCCGACGAGCCCAAGCCGCACGATTCCTGACCGTTCCACGTCATTCGTCCAGGTCGAGCGACACGCCCATACTCCCTGAGGACACCGGTCACGCCGGCGGACGTCGAGCCGGGTGATCCGCGGTGGTGCCGCTCCGGCGACGGCTCAGCACCGCGGCGATGGGAATGGCGGCGGCCAGGCCGCTCAGCAGGACGGCCGCGAGCGCTCCAAGGACGGCCGGTTCGTCGCCGAAGGCGAGGCCGACCGCGGCGAGCGCCGGTCCCACGTTGCGCACCGCGGTGACTCCCCCCATGGTGGTACGGAGTGCCCGCGGCCCGGTGGCCATGGCCGTGCCGAGGCCGAAGGCGATGGCGGAGAAGACGAAGCCCGCGAGCGGGCTGAGTGAGCCGATCAGCGCGACGACGTCCCGCCAGTTGCCCAGGAGCATGCCGGCCAGCACGACGAGGAAGGTCACGTTCGACGCTCCGACCGCCACGGGATGCCATGACAGGGCTGTGGGCGACGCGTAGTGGCGCACCGTCAACCCGACGGCGAACGGCACGAGCTGGAGGACCGCCACGGTCAGCATCAGTGCCGGGACGTCCAGTGCGACTCCACCGCCCACGCCGGCCGCCTTGAGCATCACGTTCGCCGTGGGACCGAAGGTGATGCTGCCGACGGCGGCCAGCAGGACCTGCATCGCCGCACCTGCGACCACGTCGCCCTTCTGCACCATGCCGAGTTTCGCGCCGAGCGGCCCACCCGGTGAGGACGCGATCAGGAGCAGCGCGATGTACGCCGCCGTGGGCAGGCCGAACAGGGCGGCGAGGCCCCAGCCGAGGAGCGGGACGGCGACCAGGTTGGCCAGGAGGACCAGCACCAGCAGCAGGACATTCGCGAACACGGCGCGCAGGGCCGACAGTGTCGCTCCGAGACCGGCGGCGAACATGGTGGCCGCGATGAAGACGACGGTGACGGCGTTGAACAGCAGCTGCAGCGTGTCCATATGGATCCCCGGTCGTCGGGCCAGAACGGCGTCACCATGCTCAGTCCGTGAGGTCGCCGAGCCAGCGCAGTGCGGTCAGCCCTGGCATGAAGCAGTATTCGCCGCCTCGCGTGACCACGAACCGCGGTGTGGAGAGCAGCCGCCGCCGTACGGGACGCCGGGGAATGGTGAAGTCGCCGGAGCCGTCGGTGGAGCCGATGACAGGGTCCTTCGCGTCACCCGCGCCGAAGAAGACGCCGTCGTTCATCCATTCGGACTGGACGAACTCGAACTGCCGCCCGAGATGCGCTCCGACGAAGGCGAACATCAGCCCGCGGTCGGCCCCGTCGTCCTCCAGGACGCCCTCGGGCAGCGGCGGCCCGTACGCGGTGCCGCGCCTGATCATGCGATGCAGCCTCGGCACCCCGGCCACCCTCGCGTCACGAGGATTGCCCCGGCGGATGTGGCAGCCGCCGGGAGTGGTGAAACCTGCCGGATCGTCCTGCTCGAACAGGAAGATGTTGTTGCGCGTCCGGTCGGCGCCGAGGCCGGGGTCGTCGTGTCGCGGGCTGAGCGCCAGCGGAGCGCCGCTGCGCCAGCGTCCCATGAGCTTCGCGGCCAGCAGTTCCTCGTCTTCAGGCCCGGTGGCGTTGTCCTTCAGGTATCGCCGGAACAGGGCCACGCGCTGGTGGAGCTTGCGGAAGACCACGTAGGTGCCGTTGCGTCCGAGGACATCGGGTTGCGGGGTCTGGATGCCGCCGAGCTCGTCGCGATAGCCGAGCACGAACTCCCCCGCCTTGAGCGGCGCTTCCAACGGGTTCGAGCCGGCGATGCCGCTGCCCTCGACGGCGGGATGGCTGATGCCGTCGCGGTAGCCGAAAGGTTCGGTCTCGGTGGGCAGCGCGTGGCAGTTCTGCCGCCAGATCGCCGTCACTCCGGGCAGGGCCTCGTAGGCCGGGCGAGCACGGTCGATGGCGGCCTCCAGCCGTGCGCTGTCGGGCGCGAGCGCCACCAGCACCACGTGGACGTCGGGTGTGCCGAGCGGCGACTCCCAGTTGTCGGGGCTGCTCTCGCCGACGTCGCCCAGCACGGTGGCCCGTGCGGCCATCCCCTGCCGGAACTCCCAGGCGAAGGTGTCCAGCCACTTCTGAGGGACACCGAGCGCTTTGAGACCGTGGTAGGTGAGCGCGACGCTGACCCAGGTCTCGCCCAACGGGCTGACCGTGTCGGCGGCCGAGGTCACCACGGCGCTCACGCGCCGCATCAGCTCCCGCCCATGGTCGCGGTCGTCGATGCGGAACAGGATGTAGGTCGCCGCGTACGGCGTCGGCCGGGGGCTGAGGACCCCGCGCTGGATGTCGTCGAGCTCGAGCTTGACCTGGGTGTCCTCGCTCACCGGAACCCGCCTCCTCGTAGCGCTACTTCGCCGAGACGATGTTGTTCCAGAAGGCGCGCAGGCTCTCGTCGACGCCGAACAGCGAGCTGAAGATCGTGGTGTCGGCGAAGATCACGTCACCGGCGCGGTCACCGCCGGGTGGCATCCACAGGAACATGTTGAACTCGGTGTTCCCGGCCTCGGTGAACGGGTGGGGCCTGGACATGTCGATCGGCTGCCTGCCCAGCACGTGGATGGCGCTCGGGTCGTCGGTGGTCACGGCGTAATGAGGCAGGTGCTTGTGGAAGTTGAAGCTGGACACCCCTTCCAGCCAGCCCTTGGTGTCCAGGTCCCTGACGATGGACAGCGGGGCGCTCCTGTTCCCGTCCGTCACCGCGGGACGGAGCCCGTACCGGTTCTCGACGGGTATCCCCAGCCCTGCCATCAGCGATCGGGTGTACCTGCCGAAGCGTTGCTGGCGGGGCACCAGCGCGTCGCCGTGGTGGTGGTATTCCATGTCGCGCACCACCATGTCGTTCGACGCGCCGACGTCGTGATGCGGTCCCAGTGCCAGGCAGGTTCCCTCGCGGGAGAGGAAGTCGCGCACCGCCTCGATCTCCGCGGGTGTGGCGTCCTGGCCGGTGATCATGTGGTCCAGTCCCCACACGAACAGGGTGTCGGTGTCCGCAAGGACCCGCTCGTCCAGTGGAGTGTGGAATCCGGCCTGGTCGACGCGCTGGTACACGGGTACGACGTGCCCGCTGGTCTCCTCGACGAACTGCTGGAAGGGCAGCCATCCCCAGAAGAACAGCTCCAGCCCGCCCGCGATGCCTTGCTGGAACCGCAGCGGATCCGACCATTTCGGGTCCTCGTAGGCAGGCCACGTCACGCGCCGCACTTCGGTCATCGTGGAGAACCGGTTGTCCAGTTCGGCGGTGTTCCTGCCGGCCTCGGCTGGATAGCTCCATGCGACGTAGATGGTCAACCGCCGCCGGCCGGGAGTGTACTGGCGCGGCACGTGGTTCTGGTTGTAGGTGCGCGCCGTTCTCAACTCGCTCATCTCGTCTCCGCATGGCGCCGGCGGGCATCACTGCATCTGGTCGAGCATCTCCGACAGGGCGCTCTTGACCAGCAGAGCCTTCTTGATCTCGTCGGCGGTGACGTACGGGTACTCGCCGTACTCGATGAAGCTCGGGCAGTGGTGCTCGCGAACGAATCTGATGAACGCCTCCGGGTTGGTCTTCCAGTCCTCGGGGAAGCCCTCGAGGTTCTCGAAAACCGTGTTCACCCCTGATCGGGCGAACAGTGCGATGGCGTCTTCGGTGTACTTGTCGAAATCGGTGTCGAAGATTCCCTGGTACATGAAGCGGGTGTCGTCGTCGAAGAGCACCCAGCGCAGGTAGTGCAGCTTCAGAGGGGCGAGCAGGTCCGGGTCGTCCTCCAGCGCCTTGGCGAGCGTGTGTCCGTAGCCTCGGATGACCTCAGCTCGGCCGGGCTTGACGTCCGCGATGATGGTGAACCCGTAGCACGCAGGGGTCCGCGGGTAGACGGGACCGTACTTCCCCTGCTCCAGGTGGTCGGTCTCTTTCGGGATGACGACCGCCTGCGGCCTGATCTCCATACCCGTCCCTCTCCATCGTTGTACACCAAGGGGGAAACGGTGGAGCGACCTGACTGCGGCCATTATCCCATAATGCGGCGCTGTACGGCAGGCGCGTGCACGCCCAGGGGCCGGCCGCGTCCAACGGAGTGGACACGGCCGGCCGTGAGTTTCGTCGTTCAGCCGGCGCGGTCGGCCGCACCGGACTTGATGGTCTCGATGAACTCCCCGAGCTTGTCCTCGGGCAGGTTCTGGGCGAGGTCCGACTCGCTGATCATCCCGACGAGCCGCCGATCGTCGATCACCGGCAGTCGCTTGACCTTGTGCTGCATCATCTGCCGGAGCACATCATCGACGTCGGCGGTCGCCTCGACGTAGACGGGCTTGCCCTGGGCGAGCTCCGCGGCGCGGCACTCCTGCGGATCCTTGCCCTCGGCCAGGCACTTGATCACTATGTCGCGGTCGGTGATGATGCCGTGCAGCTTGTTGTCGGTGCCGCAGATCGGCAACGCTCCCACACCGAGGTCACGCATCTTGCGTGCGGCATCGATGAGGGTCTCGTTTTCGCCGATGCACTCGGCACCCACATGCATGATTTCCCGTGCCGTCGTCATCCGGGCCCTCCTCAGGTGTGTCCTTCCTTCCGTGCCGCCTACCCCATTCATCAGCGGTCATCCGCGCGTTCCAGAGATCGGCGGTGCGAACGTTCAGCTCAACGCCTTCTCCAGTTCCGTCTTGGACATGCTCGACCGGCCTCTGATGTTGCGGCGCTTGGCCTCGGCGTACAACTGATCCTTCGTGCGACCGCCCGCGCCGGAGCCGGAGCGCCGGCTGGAGGAGGTGTCCTTGGTCGAGGTGGAGCCGGCGGCGCGCGGGCTCTCGCCCAGCCCCCTACCCCTCCCCCACTCCCGGATTCGTCGTCGGCGCAGCCTCCTGTGGCCGTATTCCGGGCCTGCGCTCGCGCCCGCCGTCCCGCGCGTCCCTCGACTTGCGGCTACTAATGATGGCTGTTTTCATTTGTCTGCGACGTTGTTCATCGAGGGAGCGGCATGCGAGTACGCGGCAGTGACACTTCCAGGCTGAGACGGATCAACATGGTCACTGCCCTGCGCGCGCTGCGTGGGCACGGCGCGATCGGCCTGACCGAGCTGGCCTCGCGGGCCGGGCTGTCCAGGCCCACCGTCGAGGGGCTGGCCGAGGACCTGCTGGCCTCGGGCTGGCTGGCCGAGTCGCCGCCGGAGACCGGTCAGATGGGCAGGCCCAGGAGGCTGTTCCGCTTCCGCGCGGAGGCCGGGTACGTGCTCGGCGTGGACGTCGGCTCCTTCTCCGTGCGCGCGCTCGTGTGTGACCTGGAAGGCCACATCGTGGGCCGGTCCGTCACCCGGCTGACGTCGGAGGCGAGCCGGGTGGACAGGCTGGACGGGATCAGGAGCGCCGCCCGCGGGGCGTTGCGGGACGCCGGTCTCGAAGCCGGCCGCCTGATGGCCGCCTGCGTCGGCACCACGGGCGTGGTGACACGGGAGGGCGTGGTCAAGCTCTCCGTGGCCCTGCCCGAGTGGACGGGCGTCGACCTGGTGGCCGAGCTGGGTGACGACATCGGACCCGTGGTCCTGGTCGAGAACGACTGCAACCTCGCGGCGCTGGCCGAGCGGTGGACGGGCGTCGCGACGGGCGCGCGGGACCTGGTCTTCGTGCTGTCGGGCGTGCGTACCGGCGCCGGTCTGCTGATCCGCGGCGAACTGCACGCAGGCGGACGCGGCATGGCCGGCGAGATCGGCGCGTTGCCGCTGATCGGCTGGCATCGTGCCCCCTCACACCTGGCCGCGTTCCCCGGCCTTCCGGCGGGAACGGCCGCCGAGGAGGTGGCCGGGCTGGTCTTCGCGGCCGCCAGGCAGGGCGATCCCGCCGCGCGCTGGGCGGTCGAGCAGTACGCCCATGACCTGGCCGAGGGCATCGCCGCGCTGGTGCTGACGATGGACCCCGACCTGGTCGTGGTCGGCGGCGGCGTCTCCCGGTCGGGTGACGTCCTGCTGGAGCCGTTGCGCCGCCATCTCGACCCGCTCTGCCTGGAACCGCCGGAGCTGGCCGTCTCGACCCTGGGAGACCAGGCGGTCGTGCTCGGCGCGGTACGGCACGCCCTCGACCACGTGGACGCCCGCCTCTACGACGTGGACGCCACGCTGCCCGAGGCCCAGCCCTCCTGACGGCGGGGCGGCAGGAACCGGCCGGCGCGACGGGCACGCTGCGGACTCTTGACGGGAAGGCGCTTGCCGCCACATATTTAGCCTTGCTTCGTTAATAAGTCGGGCAGGCGCTCGACGCGCAGGAGAAGAGCGCTTCCATGTCCATGAGCCGCCGCTTCCAGGTCACCCGCCAGGCCCTCACCCTCGACGGTGAGCCGTTCCAGGTGTTGTCGGGCGCCATGCACTACTTCAGGACGCTCCCCCAGCAGTGGCCCGACCGTCTCGCCAAGCTGCGGGCGATGGGGCTGAACACGGTCGAGACGTATGTGCCGTGGAACCTGCACGAGCCCCGTCCGGGCGAGTTCACCTTCGCCGGCCTGGCCGACCTGGAGGGCTTCCTCACCGCCGCCGAGGAGGCCGGGCTGTACGCGATCGTCCGCCCCGGCCCCTACATCTGCGCGGAATGGGAGAACGGCGGCATCCCGGCCTGGCTGGAGTTCCGGCGGCGCTGCCATGACCCCCGCTGGCTGGAGCCCGTCGACCGCTGGTTCGACGAGCTGATCCCGCGGATCGCCGCGCGGCAGGTCAGCCGGGGCGGCAACGTCCTGATGGTGCAGGTCGAGAACGAGTACGGATCCTACGGCGACGACCACGTCTACCTGCGCCACCTGGCCGGGGGCCTGGTCCGCAGGGGGATCGACGTGCCGCTGTTCACCTCCGACGGGAGCTGGGACCTCATGGTCACCGGCGGCACCGTGCCGGAGATCTACGCGACGGCCAACTTCGGCGGCGACCCGGCCGGTCACTTCGCCGAATTCGCCAGGAACCGCGACGACCCCGAGTTCTGCATGGAGTTCTGGAACGGCTGGTTCGACCACTGGGGCGAGAAGCACCACGTACGCGACCCGGACGAGGTCGCCAAGCTGCTCGACGAGATGCTCAGCCGGGGCGCGTCGGTCAACCTCTACATGGCGCACGGCGGCACCAACTTCGGCTTCATGGCCGGCGCGAACGCGGGGGGCGAGCAGGCCGACGGCCGGTACGAGCCGACGGTCACCTCCTATGACTACGACGCGCCGATCTCCGAGCACGGCGAGCCGACCGCCAAGTTCTGGGCCTACCGCGAGGTCCTCGGCCGCCACACCGAGCTGCCGCCCGCGCCGTCCCGCGAGCCGGTCGCCACGCTGCCCGCCCGGGAGATCGCCTGCGAGGCCCGCCTGAGCCTGCTGGACTGCCTGGACGAGCTCTCCACGGGCACGGTGCGCAGCGCTGTTCCCCGCACGTTCGAGGAGCTCGGCCAGGCATACGGGCTGGCCGTCTACCGGGGCCACGTGCCCGGCCCCCGGCCGGAGCCGCTGCCGCTGACGGTCACCGGGCTGCACGACCGGGCCTGCGTGCTGATCGACGGCGTTCCCCGGGCGACCCTGGAGCGCGACGCCGTCACCTCGCTGCCCCTCGCCACCCCGGAGCGCGGCGTGGAGGTGACGCTGATCGTCGAAGCGATGGGCCGCGTCAACTACGGCCCGATCCAGGGCGAGAGCAAGGGCGTCACCGGCGGCGTGCGGCACGAGCGGCAGTTCGTCTTCGGCTGGGAGATCGACCCCGTCCCGCTCGACTCGATCGAGGGCCTGCCCTGGGGGCGCGAGACCAGCGCCGCCGGGCCGTCGTTCCACCGCGCGACCCTGCACGTGGAGGAGGTCAGGGACGGCTTCGTCGCCCTGCCCGGCTGGGGCAAGGGC
The DNA here is from genome assembly GCF_053602555.1 of Nonomuraea sp. NPDC004354. Lineage (NCBI taxonomy): Bacteria > Bacillati > Actinomycetota > Actinomycetes > Streptosporangiales > Streptosporangiaceae > Nonomuraea > Nonomuraea sp. NPDC004354. Next base: position 287,391 of record NZ_JBSGDV010000004.1, read on the forward strand.
TACGTCTGGGTCAACGGCTTCAACCTCGGCCGCTACTGGTCGCGCGGCCCGCAGGTCACCCTCTACCTGCCCTGGCCGCTGCTGCGCCGGGGCGCCAACGACCTCGTCGTGCTGGAGCTCGACGAGGCGCCCGCGCAGCCGCGGGTCGAGATCCGCGCGGCCCCCGACCTGGGAGAGCCGTGACCCTGCCCGCGGCCGTCACCACCACCCGGCTGCGCCTGGTCGTCAAGGCGGCCAACCGCACCTGGGGCAACCTGTCCGTCAACGAGATCAGGACCCGCTGACCCATCCGCGCGACGACCCCGGCGGGCCCCACGCCCGCCGGGCCCTCGGCGACCCTTGGCACGGCCGCGGACACCCGCGGATCCCGCCCTTGACAGTCTCGGGCGGCGATTAATAAAACAAGCAACGATTAATAAGTCGGCCAAGCCGGAGAGGACACTCATGGTCACACTCGCCGTCATCGGGGCGGGACTGCGCGGGCTCGGTTACGCCCGCCACGCCCTGGAGAGCGGCCGGGCCCGCGTCGTCGCGGTGGCGGAACCGGACCCGCGCCGGCGGCAGAGCCTCGCGGAGGAGCACGACATCCCGGCCGGGAGCGTCTTCGCGGACTGGCGCGACCTGCTGGCCCGCGACCGGCTGGCCGACGCGATCATCGTGGCCACCCAGGACCGCATGCACGTCGAGCCCGCCGTACGGGCCGCCGAGCTCGGCTACCACATCCTGCTGGAGAAGCCGATGGCGCCCACCGAGGCCGACGCCGCCGCCATCGCCGAGGCCGCGCAGCGGAACGGCGTGCTGCTGGCCGTCTGCCACGTCATGCGCTACACGCCCTACACCAGGACGCTCAAGGCGCTCATCGACAAGGGACGCATCGGCCAGGTGATGAACATCCAGCACCTGGAGCAGGTCGGCTGGTGGCACCAGGCGCACTCCTTCGTGCGCGGCAACTGGCGCAACGAGGCGGAGTCCGCCCCGATGCTGCTGGCCAAGGCGTGCCACGACCTGGACTGGATCATCCATCTGAAGGGCGCGTTGCCCGAGCGGATCTCCTCCTTCGGCAACCTGGTGCACTTCCGCGCCGAGCAGCGGCCCGCCGGCGCGGCCGACCGCTGCCTCGACTGCCCGATCGAGTCCGCCTGCCCCTACTCGGCCAAGCGCATCTACCTCGGCTGCCTGGGCGACCCGCTCAAGGAGTTCTGGCCGCTGTCGGCGGTCACGCACGACCACACCGAGGCCGGCGTGCTGGCCGCGCTGCGCGAGGGGCCCTACGGCCGCTGCGTCTACGCCAGCGACAACGACGTGGTCGACACGCAGGTCGTGACCATGGAGTTCGCCGACGGCACCTCCGCCACCTGCACGGTCACCGCCTTCGCCGCCCTCGAGCACCGCAAGACGCGCGTCTTCGGCACCCACGGCTCGATCGAGGGCGACGGCGTGACCTTGCGGCTGCACGACTTCCTCACCGACAAGGTGTCGGTGATCGACACCCGCGCCGACGCGGACGCCTCGGCCGCCACCGGGCACGGCGGCGGCGACGGGGCGCTGCTCGACGCGTTCGTCGCCGCGGTCGCCCACGGCGACCCCTCGCTGGTGCTGACCAGCGGCCAGGAGAGCCTCGCGACACACCGGGTGGTCTGGGCGGCCGAACGCGCCAGGCACGCCGGGACCGTCGTCCCCCTCACCCTCCCATGAAAGGCCCCCCATCATGCGTAAGTTGACGGCCGTCCTCACCGTCGGAGCCCTCGCCCTCGGCCTGGCCGCGTGCGGCAAGAAGAACAGCGAGCCGGGCACCGTCCAGGCGACGCTGGCCTACCGCTCCCTGTGGGGCGCCGACGAGCCACAAGGCAAGATCATCAAGGCGATCTTCGACGACTTCGCCCAGCAGACGGGCACCAAGGTCGACCTGAAGTTCGTCGGCCGCAAGGGCAACGAGAACCTGTCCACCGAGATGGCCGCGGGCCGCGGCCCCGACCTGTTCGACACCTCCACCGACAACCTGGCCACCTACGCCGCGCAGAACCTGGTCGCCCCTCTGGACGACGTGCTGGCCGCTCAGGTACCGGGCGAGGGCAGGACGGTCCAGGACGTCCTGCCCGAGTCGGTGCGGCAGGCCTCCTCGAACGACAAGGGCCTGGCGTTCGTCCCGCACACGGTGATCTCGACCGCCGTCTGGTTCGACGCCGCCAAGCACTCCGACCTGGCCGGCGCGCCGCCGCAGAGCTGGGAGGACTTCATCGCCTACCTCGACCGGGCGAAGAAGGACGGCCGCACCCCGATCGGCCAGGACGGCACGATCAACTTCTACAACGTGTACTGGTTCTACAGCATCCTCGTCCGGGCCAACGGCGCCGGCAGCCTCAAGGCGCTGGCCACCGACGCCGCCGCCTGGGACAAGCCCGAGGTGCTCGCGGCGGCCGAGAAGGTCGCCCAGCTCGCCAAGGGCGGCTACTTCCAGAAGGACTTCATGGCCACCAAGTTCCCCGCCGCCCAGGACGCCTGGGCGCAGGGCCGCTACGACCTGAACCTCAACGGCACCTGGCTGGCCGGCGAGACCAAGCCCAAGCTGGCCGCGGGCGCCAAGATCGCCTCCTTCCAGCTCCCGGTGGGCGGCAAGGACTCCGTCGAGGTCGGCACGCTCGGCTGGGGCGTCAACATCAAGGGCACGAACGTGGCCACCGCCAAGAAGTTCCTGGCCTTCGCGCTGCAGAAGAAGTACGTCGAGCAGATCTCCACCAGCGCGCTGAACATCCCCTCGCGGGCCGACGTGCCCGCGCCCGAGCACCTGGTGGCCGTGCAGAAGGCGGTCGCCGACGCCGCGGCCACGCACCGCACCTACGACGACGCCGCCGCCGACAAGACCTGGTGGAACGACCGGTTCCTGCCGCTGCACGACAAGCTCATCTCCGGCGCGATCGACCCCGCCGCGTTCGTCGCCGAGGGCAAGAAGACGACCGCCGACTACCTCGCGAACAAGAACTGAGCCGATGGGAGCGGGAACCCTCACCCAGGCGCCCCCCGTGGCGCCGCCGGTCAAGGCCAGGGCTCTGCGTCCGGGGCGGGAACGGGCCTTCTGGCCCTTCCTGCTCCCCGCCCTCATCGCCTACACCGCGCTGTTCGTCGCGCCCTCGCTGTTCGGGTTCTGGGTCAGCCTCAACGCCTGGGCGGGGCCGGGCTCGGAGATGACCTGGCGCGGGCTGGACAACTACCTGGCGCTGGTGGGCGACGACGCGTTCCGCACGTCGTTCGTCAACACGTTCGTGCTGGCGCTGGCCGGCGGCGGGCTGGTCTTCGGCTTCACGTTCCTGTCGATGGTGGTGCTGCGGCACATCAGGGGCCGCGCCTTCATCCGGTCCGTGATGTTCCTGCCCATGATCATCTCGATGATCGCGGTGGGCGCCGCCGTCGGCTTCCTGCTGAACCCCGACGGCGTGGTCAACACCGCGCTCGGCTGGCTCGGTCTGGACCCGCGGCCCTGGCTCGGGCCCGACCTGGTCTTCCGCTGCGTCGTCGGCGGCCTGGTCTGGTCGAGCACCGGCTTCTACGTGGCGCTGATGATGTCGGCGGCCGACTCCATCCCGGCCCACGTCTACGAGGACGCCCAGCTCATCGGGGCCACCAGGTGGGAGCAGTTCCGGCACATCACGCTGCCGCTGACCTGGGACGTCTTCGCGGTGTCCGCCGTGCTGTGGGTGGTCAACAGCCTGAAGATCTTCGAGATCGTGCTCGCGTTCACCACCGGCGGCACGCCGGGGAGCCCGCCGCTGCAGGCCAGGACGGTGGCGGTGCAGCAGTACTCCCTGGTGGCCGGGAACGGCGTGCCCCAGCTCGGCAACGCCGCCGCGATGGGCGTCGTGGTGCTGCTCGTCACCGTCGTGCTCATCGCCCTGACCCGGCGCATCACCAGGCGCGACCGAGTGGAGCTGTCATGAGACGCCTGATCGGCGACGTCCTGCTGCCGCGGGCCACCGCGATCGCCCTGTGGGCATGGGTGGCCGTCAACCTCGCGCTGGTCGTCTGGGTGGGCGCGCAGTCGCTCAAGGACTCCGGCGAGGTGTGGCTCGACCCCTTCTCGCTGCCCGCCGACCCGCACTGGGACAACTACGCCTCCGCCTGGCAGGCGGCCGAGTTCTCCGCCGCCGCGCTGAACAGCACGGTCCTGACCCTGCTCGGCTCGCTGCTCATCGTGGCGTTGTCGGCGCCCGCGGCGTACGTGCTCGCCCGCTCCAACCGGCCCGTGGCCGGCCCGCTGACCGGCTACTTCGCGATGGGCCTGAGCATCCCGCTGCAGACCCTGGTGATCCCCGTCGTGGTGATCAAGCTGTCGCTCTACACCTTCATGGAGGACTGGGTCACCGGCTGGTGGGACAACCGCATCACGCTGCTGGTCTTCCAGGTGGTGCTCTCGCTGCCGTTCGCGGTGTTCGTCCTGACCGGGTACATGCGCTCGCTGCCGCACGAGATCGAGGAGGCCGCCGAGATCGACGGCGCGGGCCCGCTGCGCTCCTTCGTCCGCATCGTGCTGCCGGTCGCCAGGCCCGGCGTGATGACCGTGCTCGTGCTGAACATCATCGGCCTGTGGAACGAGACCCTGCTCGTGCTGCTGATCTCGCCGCTGCCCGAGGAGCGCACGCTGCCCGCGGCGCTGCTCAACCTCTACAGCTCCATGCAGTACAGCTCCGACTGGGGCGGCCTGTTCGCCGGGATCGTGATCCTGATCTACCCCATGATCGTGCTCTACCTGTGGCTGGGCCGCCGCATCGTCGACGGCATGACAGCCGGAATCGGCAAATGACCCCCCGAAAGGAACAGAGTTTGCGTACGCGATTCGGGTGGGCGGGGCTCGCCCTGCTCGCCATGTTGGTGTCGCCGGCCGTACCCGCCCAGGCGGCGGCCGGCCCCGGGAAGACCTTCTACGTCGACGCCGCCTCAGGCGACGACGCTGCCTCGGGACGGAGCCCGGCCGCGGCCTGGCGGAGCCTGGACAGGGCCGGCCAGGTGCGGCTGGGCCCGGGTGACCGGCTGCTGTTCCGCGCCGGGCAGCGCTGGGTGGGTCAGCTCAGCCTGCGGGGTGCGGGCCTGCCGGGGCGTCCGGCGCTCGTCGGCTCCTACGGCGAGGGCGCCAAGCCGGTCATCGACGGGCAGGGCCAGGTGGACGCCGCCATCCGGATCAGCAACGTGCACGACTTCACCGTCGACGGCCTGGCGGCCACCAACCACAGCGCCGACACCTCCCTCTACCGCAGCGGCGTCAACCTGTTCGCCAAGGACGCGGGCCGGCTGGAGAACGTCACGCTGCGGAACCTGAACATCCATGACGTCAACGGCCAGGGCGGCCACAGCGTCGCCGCGGCCGGGCTGCTCGTCTCCATCCGCGGCAACACGACGCCGACCTACTTCCACAACCTGGTCCTGGAGCGGAACGAGATCTCCAAGATCGGCTCCTACGGCCTCATCATGTGGTCCACGTGGTCCCGTCGCAGCGGCATGACCAGCCTGTACCCCGTGGAGACCGGCATTCCCGACAGCGAGGTCGTCACCTGGACGCCCAGCACCGGCGTCCGCATCCGGGACAACTACGTGCACGACGTGACCGGCGGCGGCATCACCCCCATGCACACCGCGGGCGCCGTGATCGAGCGCAACCGGGTGGAGCGCGCCGTACGCGGCAGGACCAAGACCACCGGCGGCAACGTCGGCATCTGGTGGCAGGGCAACGACGACATCGTGGTCCAGCACAACGAGGTCTCCCACACCGGGTTCAACGGCCCGGGCAGCGACGGCCACGGTTTCGACGCCGACGCCGACAACAACCGCAGCCTCGTCCAGTACAACTACAGCCACGACAACGACGGCGGCTTCTTCCTGGCGGTCTCCTTCGCCGCCGCCCCGACCAGGGACACGGTCGTCCGGTACAACGTCAGCAGGAACGACGGCTACGAGGGCCTGGCCGCCTCGACCTCCACCACCGGCACCCACTTCCTCAACAACACGCTCTACATCACCGACCGTGCCGTCGAGGTCAAGCCGCCCTACAGCGGGGCGGGCACGTACCGCTTCGAGCGGGTCGTGCGCCTGTACAACAACGCGGCGGGCGTGGTCGTGCGCAACAACGTCTTCGTCAACCTCGCCGGTGCCGGCTTCGACAACAAGAACGGCGTCATCTACGACCACAACCTCTACTGGGGCACCGAGCAGCCGCCGACCGGCAACGACCACGCGGCGGTCGTCGCCGACCCCCGGCTGGCCGCACCCGGCCAGGACAACCCGGAGGGCTGTCGGCCGCTCGACGGCTCGCCCGCCTTCGACGCGGGCGTGAGCGTGCCGGCCGAGCACGACTACGCGGGCACCCCGATCCCCGACGGCGCCCCCGACCTCGGCGCCTTCCAGCGGGAGATCGCCCCCGCGAAGGTGAGCGCGTCCTTCGAACCCAAGGGCCACCTGCGGCGCCTGGCCGACCGTGACCCGGCGACCGCCTGGCGAAGCGTGCCCGAGCCGCGCCTGCCCGGCACCATCGACCTGACCGGGGCCACCGGACGCGCCTTCCGCACGGTCACGGTGTCGGCCGCGCACGCCGCCTCCCACGCGATCACCGAGGTCGAGGTGCAGACCCGCGACGGCGAGGACTGGGTCACCAGGGCGAGCGGGAAGCCGGCCTGGACGACCGACGACGACACCGTCGAGCAGCAGGTGATCACCCTGCCCGAGACGGTCAAGGCCGCACAGGTCCGCCTGGTCGTCAGGGCGGCGGCGGGTGGCCCGATCCAGATCAACGAGATCGCCCTCGGCGTGCCCGCGGCGAGCGAGCCGTACCGGCCGGGACCGACCGCGGTGGCGAGCACCACCTTCCCGACCTCGCCGACGAACACCGTGGACGCGCTCGTCGACGGCGATCCGAGCAGCCCTTGGGCATCGGTGAGCACCGGCGTGACCTTCCCCGGCGAGTTCGTGGTGGACTACGGCAAGGACCGGCGGATCGCCGCCGTCACCCTGCACACCGCCTGGGCGAAGGGCCAGGGCGTCACCGACGTCTCGCTCGACACTTGGGACGGAACCGCTTGGGTGCCGCAGGCGGCCCACCATCTGACGAACTGGCAGGAACTCAGCGCGAAGGTGGAGGCCAGCACCATCACCCTGCCGAGCCCGGTCATCGCGCGCAAGATCCGGCTGACCGTCCACGACGCGAACCTCCAGTGGGGCAACATCGCCCTCTACGAGATCGTCGCCTCCTGACCCACGTGCGGCCCGCGCATCGGCGCGGGCCGCACCCTTGACAGAAAGGACGGCGGCCGTTGCCCGGGCAGCCGCCGCTACGCGTGGCCACCTTCAACATCCACCACGGACGAGGTCCGGACGACCGGCTCGACCTGCGGCGCGTCGCCGACGTGATCCGTGCCGGCCGGGCCGGCATCGCCGGTCTCCAGGAGGTGGACCGGCACTGCTCGCGCCGCAGCGAGTTCGTCGACCAGGCGGCCTGGCTGGCCGCCGAACTGGGCATGGACGTGGTCTTCGGCGCCAACCTGGACCTCGACCCGCCCGCTCCCGGAGGCCCGCGCCGCCAGTACGGCACCGCGATCCTGTCCCGCTTCCCCATCCGCGATTCCGGCAACACCTTCCTGCCCAGGTTTCCCGGCAGCGAGCAGCGTGGACTGCTGCGGGCCACGATCGTCGTCCACGGCGTGCCCGTCCAGGTCTGCAACACCCACCTCCAGGACGGCGACGCGGCCGAACGGCTGGAACAGGCACGAGCCGTTCGAGCGCTGATCACCGAACGGCCGGGGCCGGTGATCCTGACCGGGGACTTCAACGCCCTGCCCGGCGCGCCTGAGATCCGCGTGCTGACCCGTTCGTTGAGGGACGCCTGGCCCCGGCAGGGCGCAGGACCGGGCCACACCTTTCCGGCCACCGGTTCCCGCATCGATTACGTGTTCATCTCGCCGGACGTCGAGGTGAGATCGGCGGCAGTCGTGCCCTGCGACGCCTCCGACCATCTACCGGTCTTCGTGGACGTGCTGCTGCCAGATCGCGTCGGGGTTCATCCGTAGGAATTTTCCTCCATATCATTCCAGGAAGAGTTCGACGACGGGCACCAGGACGTCGGGGCGTCGCACCGGCAGCTCCAGCGTGAGCGTGCCCGGCGCCTGGCCGCCCATCCGGGTGTTCTGGGCCTCCTGGTCCGGGTCGGTGCTGACGAACCTGATCTCCGAGGCGTCGTTCAGCAACTGCGCGTAGCGCACCTGGCCCGCCAGCCCCGGCAGGTGCACGTGGCGCAGCGGCCAGCTGAACAGGTGGAGGTAGAGCCGGTCGCCGCGGCGGGTGTAGCGGCAGTCGGCCGGGGCGGGATACTCCGCCGGGCCGCACCCGCGGATGGAGCGCTCGTGCAGCTCCATCCAGCCGCCGATCCCGGCCAGCAACGCGGTGGCGCGCGGGTCGATCCGCCCGCGCCCGTCAGGACCGACGTTGAGCAGCAGGTTGCCGCCCTTGGACACCCCGTCGACCAGCATCTTCACCAGCAGGTCGGCGCTCTTGTAGTCGAGGTTGTCGCGGTCGTAGCCCCAGCTGCCGTTCAGCGTCTGGCAGGCCTCCCAGGGGCGTGGCATGGGCGCGGAGGGCTGGTACTGCTCAGGGGTGACGAAGTCGCCGGGAATCCCGAGGCGGTCGTTGACGAGGATGTCAGGTTGCAGCTCGCGCACCATCGCCAGCAGTTCCTTCGAGCCCCAGTCCTCGGGGCCCTTTCCGCCCCACCATTCGCTCCGGCCGGCGTAGGAGAAGTCGAAGAAGAGATAGTCGATCGTTCCATAACGGGTCAGGAGTTCCCTGACCTGGCCATGCAGGTATTGCCGATACACCGAGATATCACGTACGGGAAGGGGACGGTCATCGCGCAGCGGATGGGTTCCGTCCACGGGGAACTGCGGGTGGTGCCAGTCGATCAGCGAATGGTAGAAACCCACCTTCAACCCTTCGGCGCGGCACGCCGCCACGAACGGTTCGACCAGGTCACGGGAGGCCTTGTAGTCCGTCAGGTCGCTGTCCCACAGACAGAATCCGTCGTGGTGCTTGGTGGTCAGCACGGCGTAACGCATGCCCGCCGCCCTGGCGGTCCGCGCCCACGCGGTGGGGTCGTACAGGTCCGGCGAGAAATGGTCGACGTAGGGCTGGTATTGCGCGTCGGTCAGTTTCTCGCGCGCCTTCACCCATTCGTGCCGGGCCGCCAGCGAGTACGGCCCCCAATGCACGAACATTCCAAAACGATCATTGACCAACCAGTTCATGAAAAATCATCCCTTGAGGGCGCCCGACGACAATCCATGGACGAACGAGCGCTGGAAGAACAGGAACACGATCACCGACGGCAGCAGCGCCAGCAACGAGGCCGCCATCACCACACCGGGCGTGACGACCGGGTCGATCCGCAGCGTGCGCAGCGCCAGCGGCAGCGTGTAGGTCGAAGAGTCGGCGGCCACCAGCATCGGCAGCAGGTACTGGTCCCAGATCATGGTGAACCCGCACACCCCGATGACGCCCAGCGCCGGACGGCACATCGGCAGGATGATCTGGGCGAAGATCCGCAGCTCCCCCGCCCCGTCGATCCGCGCCGCCTCCTCCAACTCGCGCGGCACGTCCCGCATGAACTCCGTCATGACCAGGATGGAGAACGCCCACGCGCCCACCGGCACGATGATCCCGGCCAGCGTGCCGATCAGGTTGATGTGCAGCACCGGCAGGTCCGACAGGATCAGCGACAGCGGGATCGCCAGGATCTCCTCCGGCAGCATGAGCGTGGCCAGGATCGCCACGAACACGACCGTCATGAACCTGAAGCGCTTGCGGGCCAGCGCGTAGGAGGCCAGCGTCGAGACGACCACCTGCAGCAGCAGCCCGAAACCGACCACGAAGAAGGAGTTCAGCAGGTACTTCAGCACCCCGTGGTCGACGGCGACCGCGAAGTTGTCCAGCGTCGGGCGCGAGGGCACGACGCTGAGCTGCGTCGGATCGGAGACGTGGTTGAACGCGCTGACGAGCAGCGCCAGCAGCGGCCCGGCGAACACCACCAGGACCAGCGCGTAGACGACGAGTTTGAGCAGCCGCGCCTGCGGCGTCCTGCTCTCCTTGAGCCCGAGTGCGGTCTCGCTGGCCGCGCTCATTCCCTCTCCCTCCGCCTGAGGACGGACACGACGACGGTCAGCAGCAGCGTGGCCAGGAACAGCAGCACCGCCCCCGCGGAGGCCACGCCCAGCCGGTTCTGCTCCAGGCCCAGCTTGGTGATCAGGGTCATGACGACCTCGGTCGAACCGTTCGGCCCGCCGTTGGTCAGCAGGTAGACCTCGGTGAAGACGCGCAGGCCGCGGATCGCCGCCAGGATGAAGAGGATCGAGAACACCGAGCGCAGCCCCGGCAGCGTCACGTGCAGCAGCCGCCGCCACCGCGACGCGCCGTCGACGATCGCGGCCTCGTACAGGTCCCTGTTCACCCCCGCCAGCCCGGCCAGGAAGATCATCATGTCGTACGGCGCGCCCCGCCAGATCCCGGTGGCGATGACCGACGCCATCGAGGTGTGCGGGTCGTTGATGAACCCGGACGGCCCGAGCCCGACCAGGCCGAGCAGCGAGTTCAGCATGCCGTCGCCGGTCGGGTGGTACATGATCCGCCACAGCTCGGCGATGACCGCCATCGGCACCACGACCGGCAGGAACGCCGCCGACCTGATGAAGCTCAGCCTGCGACTGCGCCCCTCCATCAGCAGCGCGAGCACCAGCCCGAGCAGCATCGAGCCCGCCGTCTGGAACACCGCGAGCAGCACGGTGTGCCAGGCGGCCTGCTGGAAGCCGTCGGAGGTGACGACCTTGACGTAGTTGTCCTGGCCCACCCACTGGTTGCCGAGGAAGGGCTGCACGTTCTGGAAGGACATCACCAGGGCGTTGCCCATCGGGATGAACTTGAAGTACAGGAACAGGACGAGCGCGGGGGCCAGGAACAGCCACGGAACCCACCAGCGCCCGCTCCGGCCGCTCACGCGCTCCTGCGTGGCCGGAGCGGCCGGAGCGGCCGGTTCGACCTTCACCGCCGTCATGACGCGGCGACGCCCTGCTCGGCCAGGATCCCGGCGAGCTTGGTGTCCAGCTTCTGCAGCTCACCCTTCAGGTCCAGGCCGCAGTCGGCGACCAGGGCGTTGACGGTGTCGGCGGTGGCCTGCCGTACGGGGGTCCAGTTGGGGATCGACGGCGGGTAGTGGCCCGAGCTCTGGTAGACGTCGGCGTAGGTCTTCCACCTGGGGTCGGGGCGGACCTGGCTGATGTCGACGGTCTTGTTGACGGGCAGTTGCACGATGTAGGCGGTGTCGCCCTCCATGCCGATCTTCTGGCCCTCGGCGGAGATGGCGTAGGAGGCGAAGGCGTCCTGGCCCGCGTTGTTGGGCGAGCCCGCCATCAGGTAGATCGCGCCGCCCTCGGCGAGCACGTCGGCGTTCTTGGCGCCCTGGGGCATGGGCACGACCTCGTACTTGTCCTTGCCGAGCGACTTGTCGTAGCGGGGCATCAGGTAGGGGCCGACGACGTACATGCCGGTCTTGCCCGACTCGAACGTCTCGTTCGTCGGCGGGGTGTCCATGGTGACGGCGCCCGGCTGGATGACCTTGTCCTTGCACGCCAGGTCGCGGAACCACTGCGTGGCCGCGATCGACTCGGGGGTGGACATGGCGGGCTTGAACCTGCCGCCGCCCGCGTCGGCGACGAAGTCACCGCCGCCCGCCCACAGGAAGTTGGAGAAGTACCAGGAGGCGTAGCCGCGTTTGGTCGACAGCGGCGCGGCCAGCCCGGAGGTGTCGTTCCGGCCGTTGCCGTCGGGGTCCTTCTCGGTGAACGCCTTGGCCAGGGCCGCCAGATCCGCCCAGCTCCGCGGCGGCTCGAGCCCCAGTTTCTCCCGCCAGTCCTTGCGGATCAGCAGCGCCGTGGCCTGCGCGGAGTACGGCACGCCGTACTGCTTGCCGTCCACGCCCTTGCCGGAGGCGAGCGCGCGCTCGGACAGGTCCTTGGCCCCGGCGAGCTTGGCGAGGTCGATCTCCCTGAGCAACCCCTGGCCCTGCATCGTTCCCAGCTGGGCGACGTCGTTCATGACGATGTCGGGCAGGTCCTTCTGGGCGGCCCGCTGCTGCATCTTCGTCTCGAAGTCGTCGAAGATCGCGGTCACCTTGACCTTGTAGCCGGTCGCCTTCTCGAACGCGGCGGCCAGCTTGAGCGTGCCCTGCTCGCCGGGCCCGCCCGGCGAGGTCCTGGTCCAGAGCTCTAGCGTAGCCTTGGCGTCCTGCTCGACGTTGGTTCCGGCTGCGCCTGACGAACATGCTGTGAGCACCACCAGGCACGCCAGCATTGTGGAGACGGTTCGCATACGTGGACGGCTCCCTCTACTTGGCAAGCGATTCCCGGAAGGTAGCGGTGGTGACGTTCCCCGGTCAATGCTCCGATGACTAAACCGTCACCGATAAAGCTGTTCCGTCATACGACACCATGTCTCCCCAGACATCCGACGAAACGAGGAAGAGATGATCAAAGCGCTGCTGGTGATGGAGGAGCTCAGGCGGGCCGACGTCTACCCCGCGCACGTCCTGGAAAGGCTGGCTGACCTGGTCGAATGGCAGGCTCCCGCGATGACGCGCGAGCAGCTGGCCGCCGATCCCCGCGTGCTGTCGGAGGTCGAGATCCTGCTGTCCGGCTGGGGCGCGCCGGTGCTCGACGCCGGGCTGCTCGGTCACGCTCCGCGCCTGCGCGCGGTGCTGGTGGCGGCGGGCTCGGTGCGCCCGCTGACCACGCCGGACTTCTGGGCGCGGGGCATCCCGATCGTCTCGGCCGCCTCGGCCAACGCGATCCCGGTGGCGGAGTTCACGCTGGCCCAGATCCTGCTGGCGCTCAAGCAGTTCCACCGGATCTCCCGCGAGATCAAGGAGTTGGGCCGCTACCCGGACGAGGTACGCGTGGCCGGGGCCTACCGGTCGCGGGTGGGGCTGCTCGGCCTGGGCGAGATCGGCCGCCTGGTCGCCTCCCACCTGCGCGCCTTCGACCTGGAGGTGGTCGCCCACGACCCGTACGCCCCCGCCGGGCTCGGCATCCCGCTCCTCCCGCTGGCCGAGCTGTTCGAGACCTGCGAGGTCGTCAGCGTGCACGCCCCACTGCTGCCGGAGACCACGGGTCTGGTCGACGGCCCGCTGGTGGCGCGGCTGCGCGCGGGCGCGACGCTGATCAACACCGCCCGCGGCGCCGTCCTCGACGAGCCGTCCGTGGTCGAGGTCCTGCGCGGGCGGCCCGACCTCACCGCGGTCCTCGACGTCACCTGGCCCGAGCCGCCGGAGCCGGGATCCCCGCTGTACGGCCTGCCCAACGCGGTCCTGACCCCGCACCTGGCCGGGGCGATGGGCGCCGAACGGGGCAGGATGGGCGAGCTGGTGCTGGCCGAGGTCGCCCGCCTGGCCGCGGGCGAACCGCTGCGGCACGCGGTGAACCCGGCGTTGGCGAGCCTGCGGGCGTGACGGCGATGGACCCGGCACTCAGGGAGCACCTGCGGCGGCTCGACCTCGACCTGCTCATGGCCGGGCACGCCGATCCCGTCCCCGCCGGCTGGGGGCGGAAGGCGCGGACCGACGGCTACAACCGGATCTACCTCATCCTCGACGGGGTGGGGTCGATCACCCTGGACGGCGTGGAGTACCTGCCGCGGCCCGGCCAGCTCTACTTCCTGCCTGCCGGGTCCGCGCTGGCCTTCTCCAGCTCGAAGGAGCGCCCGTTGCGCAAGTACTGGGCGAACTTCACCGCCACCGTGGCCGGGCGCGAGCTGGCCTCGCTGGTCGCGCTCCCCCGGGTGGTGGAGGTGGAGGATCCGCGGGCCGTACGGGAGATGTTCACCAGGCTGCTGGCGGCGGGCAGGGGCGCGACGCAGGTGACGGGGCCGCTGCGGCAGCGGGCGGTGCTCATGGAGCTGACGGCCTACCTGGTGGACCACGCGCCGCTGGGCTCGTTGCGGCCGCTCAGCCAGGGGCCGGGGCGGATCCTGGAGTACATCGACGCGCACCTGGCCGAGGTGCTGACGGTCGGGCGGCTGGCGGAGGTCTTCCACTACAACCCGACCTACTTCATCACCTACTTCGCCCAGCTCTTCGGGGTCTCCCCCAACCAGTACATCCGGCAGCTGCGGGTCGAACGGGTCAAGCAGGCGCTGATCCACACCGAGCAGAGGATCGAGGAGATCGCCGGGACGGTGGGCTGGGAGGCCGCCTACCTGTCACGGGTCTTCCGCCAGGTGACCTCGCTGACGCCCACGCAGTACCGGGCCTTGCACCGGGCCTCCTGAGGATCGTCCTAGGAGTGCCCGAGTTTTGCCCATGCCCAAGGGAATACGCTTTCCCTACGTTGCCGGTATGAACCGATTGGCAGCCCTTGTCGCGGCGGCGTTCCTGCTGCCCGCCGCGCCCGCCCTCGCCTCGGCGGGCGGGGAACGGCTTGTCTCGAACCAGGCCGAGCTGAACGCGGCGATCGGGACGGCAGACACCATCGTCATGGCCGACGGCACCTGGCAGGACACCGTCATCGACCTGCGCGCCCCAGGACCCCTCACGCTCAGGGCGCAGACGCCCGGCAAGGTGCTGCTCACCGGCAGGTCGGCGCTGTCGCTCAACAGCCCCGACCTGACCGTGAGCGGCCTGACCTTCACTTCCGGCCAGGCGCCCGTCGGCGCGGCCTCGGTCATCTCCTTCAACAGCGACCGCGGCAGGGTCACCGACACCGCCGTGGTCGACTTCAACCCCGCCGACCCGGCCACGCCGTACTACTGGGTCTACTTCAAGGGCGGGCACAACCAGTTCGACCACAGCCTGCTCAAGGGCAAGGCCCACCAGGAGCCGGTGGTCGGCAACGACCGGGGCCCGGCGGCCGTCTACAACCGGGTCGACCACACCCGCTTCGCCGACGTCCCCAACCTCGGCCGCAACGGCATGGAGGCGCTGCGCATCTGGGGCTACGGCCAGTGGGCGGAGGAGGGCGCCGAGGAGGGCGCGTACTTCACCATCGACAACAACCTCTTCGAGCACGTCAACGGCGACGACGAGATCATCTCGCTGAAGTCGAACCACAACACGGTCCGCAACAACACCATCAGGCAGTCCAGCGGCGGCCTGGTGCTGCGCTACGGCAACTACAACACGGTGGAGAGCAACGCCATCATCGGCGACCGCTACCCGGCCAGCGAGGGCATCCGCGTCAGCGGCGACCACCACGTGGTGCGCGGCAACTACGTGCAGGGCGTCTCCGGCTACGGGCTCAAGGTCACCAGCGGTGAGCACCTGTTCGACGAGAACCACAAGCTCGACTACCTGACGCCGGACTTCGTCCCGCAGCCGAACCCGCTCACGCCCCACGGCTACCTGTTCCACTACGGGCAGGTGACCGACAGCGCGTTCACCGGCAACGTGTTCACCGACAACGCCAAGAACGACATCCACATCGGCTGGTTCTACAAGAACCACTGGCCCGGCTACCAGATGGTGCTGCTGCCCGAGGGCAACACCTTCACCGGCAACCTCAGCTACAAGCCCAAGGGCGGCGTGGCCGTGACCACCTCGGTACAGGACACGGCGGGCCCGCTGGCGAAGTTCTCCTTCCAGCCGAACACCTTCCGTGGGAACGTCGTCTACGGCGGGACGCTCGACGTCAACCCGCCCAACAGCACCAAGGGCATCGTGGTCGTCCCCTCCCGCGACCGGACCCCGCCCGCCCCGCCGCGGACGGAGGAGACCGGGCCGTCCTGGCAGGCCGGCTAGGACCACTCGACACAGCCCGGGTGACCCCGCCGGAGGCCGTATCGGCAGCCAAGCGAATGTTTTAAACGCTTGTTTGCGGCATTGGTAGGATCGCCCGCGTGGGAGTGCCTGAGGATTTGCTGGCCGCGGCCAAGCAGTGCCTGTCCGAGCGCGGATATGCCCGTACAACGGTCCGAGACATCGTCGCCGTGTCCGGCAGCAACCTCGCTGCGATCAACTATCACTTCCGCTCCAAGGACGCCCTTCTCACCCAGGCGATGATCGAGGCGACCGGGGAAGCGGTCGCGGAGGTCCTCAAGGCGTTCCCGGACGACTCCAAGGAGTGGTTCGAAGCGTTCTGGGCGGAACTGATCGAATCCTTCCGAGTCAATCCGATGGTGTGGCGAGCCAACGTCGAGACGCTGGCGCAGGCACCTCACCTCCCCGAAGTACGAGCCCGCCTGACTGAAGGGCAGGCGCTCGCCCGGCGCGAGCTGGGCCGGCGCCTGCCACGCCAGGACGAGGCGGGTGCGCAGGTGCTGTTGACGCTGCTCATCGGTCTGCTGGTGCGCTGGCAGATCGATCCGGACAACGCCCCGACGGCTCACGACCTGGCCGCCGGTCTCCGATCGGTGGCCGAAGCAGCCGCCGGCTAACCCGTCACGTGCCGTCCGGAGTGGTCCGGGCGAGGTTGCGGCCGGCCTGCACGCCGTACGGAACGCAACATGATGGGCGCGAGCAGCGCCATCAGGCACAGACCCGTTGCTGCGGCGATCATGGCGTAGTGCTGGCCTTGAGCGAAGGCCCCGCGGGCCGCGCCGGCCAGAGCGGTCCCAACCGGTTCCGGCAGGTGCCGCGCCGACTCCAGGGCGCCGCCGAGGGTGTCCAGCGCCGATGCGGGAGCGCCGGCGTCGCTGAGGTGCGCCCGGTAGACGGCGGTGCCGATGCTGCCGAGCAGGGAGATGCCGAGCGCACCGCCGAACTCGGTGGCCACCTGCGACAGCCCGGCGACCGAGCCCGCCCGCTCCGGCGGGGCGGTGGCGATGATCAGGTCGGAGGAGATGGTCAGGACGAGGGTGACGCCGCCGGCCATCAGCATGATCCCCGTGATCAGCAGGCCGGTCTGCCCGGTCACGTCCAGCCTGGACAGCAGCGCGAACCCGCCGGCGCCGACGAGCAGCCCGGCGCACACCACCAGCCCGGGACGGATCTTGCGGACCAGGACGGGGGCCAGCCCCGCGGCGAGCATCGCCATGCCCGCCGAGGGCAGCGCGTACAGGCCGGCGACGAGCGGCCTGGCGCCCATGACCATCTGCAGGTACTGGGTGGTGAAGAGGCTGGAGCCGACCATGGCGAAGACGCCGAGGGTGTTGGCGCTGATGGCGGCGGTGAAGGCGCGGCTGCCGAACAGGCGCACGTCCAGCATCGGATCGGTCATCGAGCGCTGGCGGCCGACGAAGGCGACTCCCAGCGCCAGGCCGGTGACTATGGCCAGCGCCGGCGGCCAGCCGAAGCCCTCCTGGGCGATGTGCTGGATCCCGTAGATCATGGGCAGGATCGCGCCCAGCGACAGGACCACGCTGGGCAGGTCGAACCGGCTCGGGTGCGGGTCACGCGATTCGGGGAGCAGCAGTGGCGCCAGGATCAGCAGCAGCGCCATCACCGGCAGGTTGACCAGGAACACCGAACCCCACCAGAAGTGTTCCAGCAGCGCGCCGCCCATCAGCGGGCCCAGCATGGCGCCGCCGGCGAACGCTCCGGTCCAGATGGAGATGGCGATCCGGCGCTGGCCGTCGTCGTGGAACATGTTGCGGATCAGCGAGAGCGTCGAGGGCATCAGCGTGGCACCGCCCACCCCGAGCAAGGCTCGGGTGATGATGAGCAGGTCCGCGCTGGGAGAGAAGGCGGCGACCGCGGAGGCGGCGCCGAACGCTGCCGCCCCGCCCATCAGCAGCCGTCGCCGTCCGACCCGGTCACCCAGCGTGCCCATGGGCAGCAGCAGTCCAGCCAGCATGAACGGGTAGATGTCGATGATCCACAGCAGCTGGGAACCGCTCGGCGCCAGGCTGGCGCTGATGAAGGGCAGCGCGTACGACAGCACATGCAGGTCGACGGAGATCAGAAGGACCGGCAGGACCAGGACGGCCAGCCCGATCCACTGCTTGCGTCCGGCTTTCATCGGCGGCCTTTCTCGCGGAGGGAGGCACCGGCGTGGTGCAGGTGGCGGAGGGCCTCTCCGTGCGAGGCCACAAAACTGACTTCGTGGTACGGCAAGCCGAGCCGGCGGCAGTAGGCCCGCACGATGGGTTGCGCCAGGCGCAAATTCGGGGTGGGCATGTTGGGGAACAAGTGGTGTTCGATCTGGTAGTTGAGCCCGCCCATGGCGATGTCGATGAAGCGGCCGCCGCGCACGTTCCGGGTGGTGAGCACCTGTTTGCGCAGGAAGTCCAGGCCGGCTTCCCCGGTCAGCGTCGGCATGCCCTTGTGACCGGGGGCGAAGACGCAGCCCATGTAGAGGCCGAACAACCCCTGGTTCACGGCGAAGAAGGCCAGAGCCTTGCCCGGTGACAGAACCCAGGCGAGCGCGCCCAGGTAGAGGGCGAAGTGGGCGAGCAGCAGCGCGCCTTCCATGACGCGGTGTTTCATCCAGGGCTGCCGCAGCGCGCGGACGCCGCCCAGGTGCAGGTTGAGCCCTTCCAGCAGGAGCAGCGGGTAGAACAGCAGCGCCTGCCGGCCGCCGATGAGCCGGGCCGGCCCGCGGCTGGCGCGTGCCTGCTCCTGTGACCACACCAGGACGTCGGGAACGACGTCCGGATCGAGCTCCTCGTGGTTGGGGTTGGCGTGGTGGCGGGTGTGCTTGTTCATCCACCAGCCGTAGCTGAGGCCGATCCCGAGATTGCCGCCGAGGCGCCCGAGGGTCTCGCTCGGCCCTCGGGTGAGAAAGATCTGCCGGTGCGCCAGGTCGTGCAGCACGAGGGCGACCTGGGCGAAGACGATCGCGAAGCAGGCGGCCAGCGGCACCTGGAGCCAGGAGTCGCCGAGCCAGAAGAACGCCGCCACGCCTGCCAGGTAGAGACCTGCCACCGCGCTGAGCCGTACCAGGTAGTGGCGGGGGCGGCGGTCGAGGAGCCCGGCTCGCCTGATGCGTCTGGACAGGCGGCTGAAGTCGCTCGCGGCCGTTGCGGTTGCTTGTGCCATGCCGCCGACCATACACACGTTTGAAACAACTGTACAAAACATATGTTTGTGACAGTTGTTTGGATATGGTGACGGCATGGAAGAGCGAGACGAGGGCGCCGAACGCTGCCTGCAGGAACGCGGCTATGCGCACGCCACAGCGCGTGACATCGCCAAGACCTCCGGCGCCGACCTGGCCTCCATCGGCCACCACGTCGGGCCGGAGGACGCGCCGCTGGTCGAGGCCATGCTTGAGGCGACCACCGACCGGGCCGACGCGTGCCGCCGGATGACGGCGCTGCCTCCGCTCACCCTGCGTCAAGCCCTGCTGATCGTCGATGCCGTGAACGGGCTGGACTCACCGACCGCCTGGCCAGGACGCGACTACTGGCGCGGGAAGTGGCGGCAGTGATCGCACTGGGCGCGCCAGAGATATGGGCGGCCGACGGGCGCGC
Organism: Nonomuraea sp. NPDC004354; assembly: GCF_053602555.1. Lineage (NCBI taxonomy): Bacteria > Bacillati > Actinomycetota > Actinomycetes > Streptosporangiales > Streptosporangiaceae > Nonomuraea > Nonomuraea sp. NPDC004354. Next base: position 306,807 of record NZ_JBSGDV010000004.1, read on the forward strand.
CCTGCTGCGCATGATCGAAGCATGGACGACATGCCGGCGCCTGGCCGTCATGGATGCCGCCGAGCGATTCTGGGCATGCTCCGAGGGCGGCTATGAGGAGGGGCTGCGGGCGGTAGGGCTGCTGCCCGAGCCGAGAGTTCGATAGCACGTTCCACCGGACCATCCACATGTCACCCGCGCTGGACGACGGCGCAGCGCCGAGATCACCTCACCGTGACCCCGGGAACGTATCAGGGTCTCGCCCATGTCAACTGTCAGCCGAGCAGCAGGGCGACGAGCACACCGCCAAGGACGAGCAGGGAGGTGACACGAGGAAAGCGCAGACGCAGGAAATGCACGACGTCGAACCCAGGCAGGGCGTCACCGGCCGACATCACCCCAAGGTGTGAGACGGCACCACCCGGCAGGATGGGATCTCAGTCAGGCAGATCGTTGCGACCCACGAGCCCGTTCTCGTACGCGTGGATCACCGCGTGCACGCGGTCGCGCAGGTCCAGTTTCTGCAGGACGGCCCGGACGTGCGACTTCACCGTGTTCTCGCTCAGCACCAGTTCCGCGCAGATCTCGCCGTTGGACCTGCCGCGGGCGAGCAGGCCGAAGATCTCGACCTCGCGTGGGGTGAGGCCGTCCAGGGCCGCCGTCCTCCGCATCGGCACCTGCCGTACGAGATCGAGGACCGTCGCGGCCGCCCCCGGGGCCAGCGCCGACGTCCCGGAGGCGACGTCGCACACGGCCTGGGCCAGGGCGGCGGGCCGGACGTCCTTGGTCAGGTAGCCGCTCGCGCCGGCCCGGATGGCGGCCACCACCAGTTCGTCATCATCGAACGTCGTCAGCATGAGCACCCGGGTCGCCGGCGCGATCCTGACGATCTCCGCCGTGGCGGCGACCCCGTCCATGCGCGGCATGCGGATGTCCATCAGCACCACGTCGAGGCGGTGCCGCCGGACGACCTCGATCGCGTCGCTGCCGTTCGCGACGTCGTGGGTGACCTCGATGCGTTCGTCGGCCGACAGCACCGTACGGAGCGAGGCCCGCAGCAACTCCTGGTCGTCGACGAGCATGACCTGGATCCCGGTCAAGCCCCCTCCTTCGTGGGGAGCCGCACCCGCAGCACCCACCCGTCGTCCCCGTCGTCGATCGACAGGGCGCCGCCTGCGGTACGCACACGTTCCTCGATCCCTATCAAGCCGGTCCCCTGGCTGCCGGCGTCGCGAAGCGCCCTGCCGCCGTCGTCGCGCACCTCCACCAGCACCTCGGCCGGGGTCCAGCGCAGGCGAACGGTCACCTCGACCGGTGGTTCGAGGTGGCGCAGCGCGTTGGTGATGCCTTCCTGCACGGTCCGGACCGCCGCGACCTCGGCACTCAGGCTCAGCGGCCGTCGCTCGCCCACCTCCGCGAACGTCACCACATGGAGCGGGCTCGCCGCCGAGGCCACGAGGTCTGGGAGGGCGTCGAGCGAGATCGGGACCTCTCTGGGCCGGGAATCGGCGCGCGGCGCCACGGTGGCCGGGCGCAAGGTGGCCAGCATCGCTCGCAGGCCTTGGTGGGCGTCCCGGCCGGCCTCGGCGATGTCGCCGAGTTCGCGGCGGGTCGCCGGATCCGCCGTCGTCACCGCCGCGGCCTCGATCCGCGCGACCATGACGGTGACCGTGTGGGCGATCACGTCGTGCAGGTCGCGGCGGATGCTGGCCCGTTCGTCCGCGACCGCTGCGGCCAGTCGTTCGCTCTCGGCTCGTCGGCCGGCCTCGTGCCTGCGGCGTACCAGCAGGGCCGCAAGCCACACACCGCCGACCACGAGCATCAGCAGCCCGCCCTCGACCAGGCGGGTCCACCCAGGGGTGTCAGGGGGCAGCCGGGTCCACGCCACCAGTTGGGTGAGGACGATCCCGAGCGCGGCGACGGCCAGCGCGACCACCGAGGACCTGACCGAGAGCAGGCTGGTCAGCCGCCACAACGTGAGGGGGAAGCACACAGCCGAGGGCAGCATGGTCAGTGACCAGCCCGGGAAGGGCGTCATCACCAGGACGAGCATTGCCAGCGCGCCGATCGCGTACCCCACCCACGGCCGTCGACGGGCCACCACCGCTCCCGCATGGAGGAGGACGGCAGCGCCCGCCGCGGCGAAGACCTGCCACAGGTCCGCGCCGAAGTGCCAGGCGCCCGCCAGGATGATCACCGTCAGGAGAGCCAGGACCGCGTGCGCCACCACCGTCACGGCCGGCCATGTGCTCCGGCGCTCGGCGGCTGTCACGGTCGTCGCCTCCCGATGGACTCGTGGTGGGGAGCCGTGCCCGGCTCGACGTGCCACAGGATAGCCAGCAGCGGCAGCCGTCATGGGAGCGGGCCACAGTGACGACCGGCACGCCGGCTTCGGCGTCACAGCCGGCCTGACCACACGACCGGCTCGCCGCCGCCCGCCTTTTCCGTCCGACCCTGGGCGGGGCGGCGGCTGCATCTGACGGCCGGACACCGCTCAGACCGGACACACCCGTTTGCGGTCGTGCGGTCAGGGCAGCGGCCGCTCATACTCCAGCCGGTCTGACATCCCGACACGAAGGGGACGACAGCCATGAGCACACCCACCGACAACGACGTCATCGCCGTCCTCACCCACGACCACCGTGAGGTCGAGCGGATGTTCACCGAACTGGAGCAGCTCGGCACGGCCGACGTCGACCGGCGCCAGACGCTCACCGAGAAGGTCATCATCGAGCTGGTGCGCCACTCGGTCGCCGAGGAGGCCTACCTGTATCCGGCCGTCCGCGATCTTCTGCCCGACGGCGACCAGCTGGCCGACCGGGAGCTGGCCGAGCACGCCCAGGCCGAGGAGACGATGAAGCAGCTGGAGCGGACCGACGCCGACGAGGCCGGGCACGCCGAGCTGCTGGCGCGCCTCATGGCCGAGATCCGCGATCACGTGGCGGAGGAAGAGGGAGAGCTGTTCCCGCGGCTGCGCAGTGCGGCCGATACCGAGCAACTGGCCGAGCTGGGCCGCAAGGTGGAGGCGATCAAGAAGATGGCCCCGACCAGGCCGCACCCGTCCGCGCCTGACACACCGCCCGGCAACAAGATCATGGGACCGCTCACCGGCCTGATCGACCGGATGCGCGACACGCTCAGCGGCCGCGGCAAAGACTGATCGGCCAGGCAGCCGGGATGGGCTACCAGTCCGACCACGGCGGCACCCCGATCCCCAGACCAATGGCGCCCCTACCCGAGGGCCCCCGGGGAACCCCGCCTGGTGGCGCGCCACATCGTCCGGAACGGCTCGCCGTACCGCGCGTGTGATGGCCCCGCCGCGGTGTCACCAGGTTTTCGTCCCGTTCCGTGGGAACCAAGCATGGTGAAAGGCCTGCAGCTGAGGGGGCGGGAGGCGTGCCGGAGCAGACCATGAACCGGCCCATCGGTGACCCGCGCGTCGGCGCCGTCGTCATCACGTGGAACCGGAAGCAGGAGGCGCTCGCCTCCGTGGGCCGGCTCCTGGCCCTGCCCGAACGTCCGCGTGTGGTGCTGGTCGACAACGGCTCTGGCGACGGTACGGCCGAGGCCGTACGGCAGGTCCATCCCGCCGCGGAAGTGATCGCCTTGCGCGAGAATCTCGGCGCGGTCGGCCGCAACGTCGGCGTCAAGCACCTCGACACCCCTTACGTCGCCTTCTGCGACGACGACACCTGGTGGACCCCCGGCTCCCTGACCAGAGCGGCCGACGTACTGGACGCTTTCCCTCGTCTGGCAGCCGTGACCGCGCGCATCCTGGTGGCGCCCGGCGGACACGCCCGGCGCGAGCCATGACATTCCGATCAAGTACTTCCTGCCGGTGACGGGCCCGGCGAACGTCACCGTCACCACCAGAAGCGGCAGCTCGTACGGGGTGGCCACCGGCAACGCCCGCGGCGCCGCCGCTCCCGGCCCGGTGGACGACGGCGGCTGCCACGCGCCTGACTGGGATGCCGCCAAGCTCTACGACCCCGCCGCGGACGGCACGGCCGAGGCGCTCACGGTCAGGTACAACGGCCGCTACTGGCGGGCCAAGTGGTGGACCAGGGGCGACAGGCCCGGCACCGGGGCCGACGCCGACCACGAGCCCTGGAAGGACCTCGTGCCGACGGAGTGAACCCCACGATGGCAAGGGTCGCTGTGCGCAGCGACCCTTGCCATCGGTCAGCGAGATCCCCGCGGCCTCCGGTCGGTCAGCGGTTGAGATAGGCGAGGACGGCCAGGACGCGGCGGTTGTCGTCCTCGGACTCCGGCAACTGGAGCTTGCCGAAGATGCTCGCGATGTGTTTGGTGACCGCGCTGGCGGAGATCGTGAGCTGATGAGCTATCGCCGCGTTGGAGCGCCCCGCGGCGATCAGGCTCAGCACCTCGCGTTCGCGGGGACTCAGTTCGGCCGTACGGCCGCGCGCGTCCCCTCGGGTCAGCAGCTTGGCGACGACCTGCGCGTCCATCGCCGTGCCGCCGTTGGTCACCGATGTGACCGCGTCGATGAACTGTCTGGTGTTGGACACCCTGTCCTTCAGGAGATAGCCGACCGCCCCGGCTCCGTCCGCGAGCAGTTCACGGGCGTAGAGCTGCTCCACGTACTGCGACAGCACCAGCACCGGGAAGCCGGGCCGCTCGCGACGCGCCAGGATCGCGGCCTGCAGGCCCTCATCGGTGAACGACGGCGGCAGCCGTACGTCGACGACCGCCACGTCGGGCCGCTCCTCGGCCAGCGCCTTGCGCAGGGACGGGCCGTTGTCGACGGCGGCCACGACCGTGAAGCCGTGCTCGGTGAGCATGCGGACCAACGCGTCCCTGATGAGGAACAGATCCTCGGCGACCACTACTCGGACCTGATCGCGCACGGCACCTCCAGACGCACGCGAGTGGGCCCGCCGGGCGGGCTGTCCACGGCGATCGTTCCGTCGAAGACGGCCAGCCGGCTTTGGACGCCACGCAGCCCGGTGCCGTTGGCCGGATCGACGCCACCGCCGCCGTCATCGACGACATCGCACCTGAGCACACCGTGCCGGTAGCGGAGCATGACCCGAACCAACGCCGCACCCGCGTGCTTGCTCGTGTTGGCGAGCAGTTCGTTGACCGCGAAGTAGACGGCCGACTCGACCGGCGGCGGCGGCCGTCCTGGCAGGTCGGACGACACCTCGACATCGAGCAGGCAATCCAGCGCCAGGGCTCGGATCGCGTCGGCGAGGCCCCGGTCGGCCAGGACCGGCGGATGGACGCCCCGTACCAGGTCGCGCAACTCCTCCAATGCCTTCGACGAGGTCTCCCGCGCCGTGACCAGCAGGGCGCGGGCCGCCTCCGGATCCTGGTCGAACAGCCGCTCGGCGTTGCCGAGCCCCATGCCCAGCGCGACCAGTCGTGCCTGCGCGCCGTCGTGCAGGTCGCGTTCGATCCGGCGCAGTTCCGCGGCCTGCGCGTCGGCACCCTCCGCGCGTGTCTCCACCAGCGTCTCGACCCGCTGCTCCAACTCGGTCGTTCGCGACGGCCCGAGCAGCGCGAGCGTCCACCGGGCGCGCACCCGCAGCACCTTCGGCCCGATGTACAGGCCGAGCGCGATCAACGCGAGCCCGATCGGGATCGCCGCCAGCGCGGCGGCTGTCGAGGTCACATGGATGACGCCATAGGAGTTGGTCCCACCGGCCCGGGCGTTGGCCTGCCACACGAACGGCTGCACCGCCGCGCCGTACAACCCGTAGAGCGGCATGCCGAGCGCCAGCGCGGCCGCCCACGTGCCGATGATCGGGTCGAGGACCGCCCAGAGCACGTCCCGCCACGTCGCCCGATCCTTCAGCAGCGCGACCGCATCCGTTCGGGGGCCGTAGGGACGCTCGATGTCCACGCCGACCCGGCCCGCCACCCGCCGGGCCGCGTCCGCGACCGTCCGCAGCAGCGACACCGCCGGCGGGAACACGTACCGGCCGACGCCGACCGCCATCAGTGCCGCGCTGACCACGACCAGGACGGCGGCGCCGACACCGGCGGCTGACAGGCCGATCATCGCCAGCGCGAGCACCGGTGTCTCAAGCCTGGCCCTCATCCCTTGTCTCCCCGTTTCGCGCTGGGTGGCATCATCGCACTCTCATCCGGAAAGCCCACGATCAGCCCTGGAGTCCGGTTCGCCGGACAGCGGCCAACGCCGCCAGCCCGACCACGCTCGCGACGCAGAGCCAGGCGAACAGGTCGCCGACCAGCCCATAGACCGTCCAGGTGCCTCGCGTCGGCACGGACACGACCATGCTCTGCTGCGCGGTGCTGAAGTAGTTGGTCCTGGCCAAGCTCGCACCGTAGGCGTCGACGGCGATCGAGATGCCGTTGCTGGTCTGCCGGACGAGGGCGTATCCGTTCTCGACGGCGCGGAACACCGCGTTGGCCGAGTGCGTGCGCTCGATGCCCTTCCAGTCGTTGGCGGGGACGAACATGATGTCGGCGCGCGTGCGTAGCGTGCTGGGGAAGTCGGCGTCGAAGCAGATGACGTTGGCCAGCCTGCCGTACGGCGTCGCGGACACCGGCACGATGCCGTCGCCCGGCCGCAGGCTTTCCATGCCGGGCACGGGATGCGCCTTGTCGAAGATCGACAGCACCTTGCCGTCGGGTGCCACAAGCACGACGATGTCGCGCGAGTGCGGTTGCCCGTCCAGGATGACGGCTATGCCCATGTCGAGATAGATCCGCTTCTCCCTGGCCAGGTCCTGGGCGGTCCGCAGGAAATCGGGAAGGTCCTCGTCGAGCACGACCGCGGCGGTCTCCGGCCACGCCACGATCTTCGCGCCGCCGTCGGCCTCGATCCGGGTGCGGGCGAACAGGTCGTCGTTGAGCGCCGCGAACGCCTTGCGCAGTGTCGGCTTCTGCTCCGGCAGGACCTGCGGCGTATGGAAGTTGTTGATCTGTCGCATCCGGCCCTCTGCCGCGAGCGACGCGCTGATGCCGGCGACGCGCACCAGGCTCGGCGGTGTCGGCGCCATGGCCAGCCGCAGACCGCCGCCGACGAGGACGAGAACGAGCACCGAGACGTACGTCAGCGCGACGGTCCGGATCGACGGCCGGCTCAGCCGGCGCTCCAGCGCGAGGTTGACGACCGATGCGAGCCACGCCATCAGAAAGCTGATCCCGTAGATGCCGGTGACGGACACCGTCTGGAGCAGCGGCAGGTTCGCCGACTGCGTCGCGGCCAACGGCCCGAAAATCGTTCCGAGCGGGCTGATCGCCGCGACCAGGAATTCGACCGTCACCCGGGCCGCCGGGAAGACCAACGTGGCCAGGAACGGATTCAACCGCTGGAAGAGCAGCCGGTCGACCAGCAGCGGAATGCTCAGGATCAGGCTCAGCACCAGGCAGCCGAGCAGGATCGGCAGGACACCGGACTGGCCCGCGGCCGCTACATGGACAACCGTCGTCGCCGCCGACGACAGGCCGACGCACGCGAGTCCGGCGAGCACTGTGGAGCTTCTGGTGAACCGCATCAGGCCGATGGAGAACAGCCAGCCGGCGATCGGAATCGACCATTCACTGTTCGTGCCGAACAGTCCGAGCGCTGTGCCTGCCGCCAACCAGCCGTATCTGCGCCAACCGGTGGCGAGGTATGTGTTTACCATGCGTGCGAGCCTGTCCGACCGCACGGACGCCGCCATTGCGGATGACTCTCCACTCTCCCTGTAGTTATCTCCACCTCCAGCCCAAGCCGGGTGGTCGCCCTGTGCGGGACGTGGCCGTTCCGCGCTCGATGAGGCATGGCCAGACCGGCGGCTCGCCCCTGTTTATGCTCGGAGACATGACCATTCAGCGGATGGACAACGTCGCCATCGTCGTCGACGACCTGGACGCGGCTGTCGCGTTCTTCACCGAACTCGGCATGGAGCTGGAAGGCAAGGCCCAGATCGAAGGTGTTTGGGCGGACCGCACCGTCGGACTCGACGGCGTCCTGAGCGACATCGCGATGATGCGTACCCCGGACGGCCACAGCAAGCTGGAGCTGACGAAGTACCACACCCCCGCCGCGGTCGGCGCCGAGCCGCAGAACCCGCCGCCCAACACGCTGGGCCTGCATCGCGTCATGTTCGCCGTCGACGACATCGACGACACGGTCGCCCGCCTGCGCCCCCACGGCGCCGAACTCCTCGGCGAGGTGGCGCAGTACGAGAGCATCTTCCGGCTCTGCTACCTCCGCGGCCCCGCCGGCATCATCGTCGCCCTGGCCGAGCAGACCGGTTGAGCGAGCCCCTGCTGGTAGTCGATCTCATGGACACGGAGGACACCATGACGACCACGCCGGACGACCCGACCACCGCGCTGCCCGGACGCCCACCCGTCGTCGACCTGGCCACCTGGCAGGCCACCCGCGACGAGCTCCTGGTCCGTGAGAAGGCGCACACCCGCGAGGGCGACGCCATCGCCGCGGCCCGCCGCCGGCTGCCGATGGTGGAGCTCGACGGAACGATCGAGGTCGTCGGACCTGACGGCCCGGTCCCGTTCCTGGACCTCTTCCAGGGTCGCGACGAGCTCGTGGTCTACAAGCACATGTGGTACGACGGCGCGCCGCACCAGGGGCAGTGCGAGGGCTGCACCACCACGGCCTGGCACCTGAAGGACGCCGTCTACCTCAACGCCCGCGGCGTCTCGTTCGCCGTCCTGACCACGGGCCGGTGGGACGAGGTGGCCTCCTATGTCGAGTTCATGGGCTACACCCAGCCCTGGTACTCGGTGCGCGACGTGGACGCGCCGGTCGGCGGCGACATGGGGTACATCACCTGCTTCCTGCGCGACGGCGACCGCGTGTTCCTCACCTACTCCACGACGGGCCGCGGCAACGAGCGGGTCAACGGGTCCCTCGGCCTGCTCGACATGACGCCCTACGGCCGCGGCGAGGCGTGGGAGGACAACCCCGAGGGCCGGCCGGAGGGCCGCCACGCGTGCTGGTCCTGGCGCTCGGACGCGGACGGGACCGCCACCTGGGGCCCGACCAGCCGCCCCGTGCCGCAGTGGACCCGCCCCGGCGCGACCCCCGTGGAGACCCTCGGCCGGCACGGCCACCACCACTGACAGTCCTTCGTCGACGGCGTCGTGGGCGGAACCCTCCGGACGATGCGACGGTCCGCCCGCGCGCCCGCCCGTCGCGGCGGCACAGCGCTCCGGTCGTGCCATACGACAATGGGAGACGTGCCCTTTGCGACGACGAAGGACGGCGTGAAGCTGTCCTACCAGGTGAGCGGCGACGGATACCCGCTCATGCTGCTGCCCGGCCAGTCCAACGACCACCACTGGTGGGACGGCGTGCGGTCGGACTTCGAGGACTCCTATCGCACCATCACCTTCGACTACCGCGGCACCGGGGACAGTGACAAACCCGACGAGCCCTACACGACGCGCGGCTTCGCCCTCGATGCGCTGGCCGTACTCGACGAGCTCGGCGTGGAGCGCGCGCACGTCTACGGCACCTCCATGGGCGGCCGCGTCGCCCAGTGGCTGGCCGCCGACCACCCGGAGCGGCTGGCGGCGCTCGTGCTGGGGTGCACGTCTCCCGGAGGCGCACACGGGGTGGAGCGAAGTCAGGAGGTGCGCCGCTCGCTGGCCCAGCGTGACCGGGCCGCCGCCCGGCGGGCGCTGCTCGAGCTGATGTACACCCCGGAGTGGCTCGCCACCCACCCCGGCCCGTATCGCACGATCGGCGATCGCGGCATGCCGGCCCACGCCCGCCGCCACCATTTCGCCGCCAGCGCGCATCATGACAGCTGGGACGCCCTTCCCGGCATCGTCGCGCCCACCCTCGTGATTCACGGCGCCGACGACGTCTTCAACCCGGCCGCCAACGCGCCGCTGCTGGCCGGCCGCATCCCTGGAGCGCGGCTGCACCTCATCCCGGGTGCGCGGCACGCCTACTTCGAGGAGTTCCGCGAGGTCGCCGGCCGGGTGGTCGCCGACTTCCTCGCCGGCGTGGCCGGCTGAGGAATCGTGCCGTTCGTGCCGGCGTGACCGCTGAACGCCTGGAGCCTGCGATGGGCCGAGGAGGCGGGCGGCGACGCCACGGAATGACGCCCATCAGCCAGAACGGACGACGACCGCCAAGGCCGTGGCGGCGAGCGAGACCCGTCGCCGGCTCGGGCCCGTGAGCTTGCGCGACGAAACCGCTCAAGATCGAACATGACGAAGCGCTGCCTGAAGTCGCGCTCTATGCCGACTCCCGGGACCCTTGAGGAGCGAGCTGCGACACAGGCCATAATCCCTGTCGTGGAGAGGTACATGGCGGTCTCCCAGGGCACTGCGGTCGGGGTTCTGGTTCTGGCCGGGTCCAGCGGTCGAATCGATGCGGAACGCTGCGATCTGCTGGCGCGGCACGGCGTGACCGCGATGTCCATCCGCTGGTTCGGCGGGGCGGGTCAGCCGCCGGGCATCTGCGAGGTGCCGCTCGAGACGTTCATGACAGCACTTGATGTGCTGGCCGACACAGGGGTGTCGCGGTTGGCGGTGCTGGGAGTGTCGAAGGGTGCGGAGGCGGCGTTGACGCTTGCATGCGTCGAGCCGCGGGTGGACGCCGTCATCGCAGTGTCGCCGTCCTCCGTGGTCTGGGCCAACGTCGGCCCCGGACTGGATGGAGCGACGCAGCCTTACCGATCGTCCTGGACGTGGCAGGGCAGGCCGCTGCCCTTCGCCTCATATCCGGCTGAATGGCCCACTCACGGACCGCCCACTTCCTTCCGCGCCTTCTACGAGCGCGGTCTCGCCACTGCTCCTCCTGAAGCGGCGATCCCGCTGGAACGAGCCCGCGCCGACGTCCTTCTCGTCGCGGGTGCGGACGATCAGATGTGGCCGTCATTGACTTTCGCCGAGGCACTTTCGGAACGTCGCGAGGTCCGCATCGTCAGCCATCCTTCAGCGGGACATCGGCCTCGCTTCCCGGGTGAGCCTCCTTCGCAACCGTCGCCGTCGTACCTGTACGGGGGATCTCCTGAGACCGATGCGGCCTTGGGAGCGGCAGCCTGGCCGCACATCCTCGCCATGCTGAATGCTTGATGAGCCTTCCAGGGCAGACCGGCCGGCAGCGCCGGACCATCCGCATGCCGAACGAAGTCACCGTGGTGCGCCTTTCAACACCTACCTGTCGAACGGAAGCGTCGGCTTGGGCATGACGCGGTAGAGCATGTCGGTATCCAAGGAATGGCGCCGACCGCTGCGGCCCGCGCCGGCCGCCATGGCCGTCTACGTCTTCCTCTACCCATCCATGGAGTGACTCCTGTGGGGTGGCGTGGGCGTTGGCCAGGACGCTACACCCAGTCTTGCAAGAGTTCAATGAAAGTTTTCGCTCGATCAAGCCATCCATGCCGAGGGCCGGCCGCCTCGCCCGCGTACGCGCATGGGCACGCGCGAGGGTAGCCGCCCTCCCTCAACTAAACAACTGTTGACATTGATCTTTGTGAAGCACTCAATAGGCCCCATAGTTCAACATCTTCCAACGCATCGCTCCGGCTTCCTCGCCGAAAGGAATCGATGTCAGATGCGCCGCCTCACCCATGCGCTCCTGGCCTTACTGGCTTCAGCCCTGGCCGTATCCGCCGTCCCCGCATCACCCGCCGAAGCGGCGGGGCCGTACGTTGTCGAGGCCGAGAGCATGGCGCTGTCCAACTTCTCGACCGCCAGCGTGGAGCACACCTTCAACGGCACGCCGGTCGAGACCGTGAATTACATCCAGGGCGTTTCCGGCCAGTCGAGCAGCGCCACCAAGACATTCAGCGGGGCCGCCGGCACCTACGACCTCATCACGCGCTACAACGGCAAAACCGCGGGCGGAGTCACCTACACGCTCGCAGTGAATTCCACCACCGTGGATTCGTGGGCCACGGCGCAGCGAAACGGTCGCGACTACACCGATCCCGCGAACATCGACACCCGCACGTCGAGCAAGATCACGCTCAACAACGGTGACACCATCAAGCTGACGGCCGCGTCCGCCGGCGAGACACCGCGCGTCGACAAGATCACGATCCAGGAGCACGTGGGTCCTCCGACCAGCACGCTGAGCATCGATTCGCCGAACGCGGCACTGAACGACGGCTTCGCCTGGGGCAAGAACCGGGCTTTAGGTATGACGTTCTATCCCGGGAACCCGATGATGGGGCACGAAGCCGAGTGGTGGCGGCTGAAGGATTCCACGCACACCACGGTGGTGCCCGGCTACTGGGGCTCCTACGTGAACCGGGAGGCCTTCTACAACAGGGACATCGCCCACCAGTCGGATGGCGCGCACGCGCTCGGCCTGGACAACGAGACCTTCGCGATGCTGAAGACGTTCGCCGGCGATGCCGACGATCCGGGCCAGAATGGCTGGCCGCTCTGGGCGCACAGCTCCTACGGGAGCATGTACTACGTCGACGGCACAGGATTTCGGGAACTGCCGTCGCCGTTCAACGTGATGGCCAAGGCCTACAAGCAGTACCAGTGGACGGGAAACCAGAACTGGATCAACGATCCGACCCTTTCGGCGTACTACGACTCGACCATGGGTTCGTTCCTGACCAACCACGAGGTGACGTGGAACGACGCGAACCCCTCCAGCGAGCAGCCGGTCGCGAGGATGCAGCCCGGCGAATACACGGCGACATTCTTCGAGTTCCCGAACGAACATCTCGTCTCCGCCGCCGACGCGCTGGGCTACCAGTACCAGTCGATGATCGCGTATTCGGCGATCCTGAAGGAAAAGGGCGACAACGCCAACAGCGCGAAGTGGGCCGAGCGCGCCCAGCGGGTACGCGACCACTTCGAGCGAAACTGGTGGGACTCGGCGACCAACCGCTACATCCGCGGCAAGGACGCCGACGGCAAGGGTTACAGCAGTTGGGGGCATGAGGCCAGCTTCCTGATGATGCTGACGGGGTTGGGCGACCACGGCGCCAGGACCAGCGACTACCTGGACTTCATCGCCGCCAACGACGACGACCTGAATGTCGAGGCGACCTCCTATCTGCCGGAGATGTACTACCAGTACAACCGGCCTTCAGAGGGTTGGGCGTGGCTCAAGAAGCTCATGGCCGACAAGAACGGATATCCGGAAGTCTCGTTCATGGTGGTCAGCAGCATCATCGACGGCATGATGGGCGTGCAACCGGACGCCCCGCACAACAAGGTGACCACCGTCCCGCGGCTGACCGCTGAGGTGCCGTGGGTGGAGATCAACCACCTCAAGGTCGGCGGCAACGACCTCAAGCTCAAGCACACCGGCACGACGGCCTCCACGCTGACCAACAACTCCGGCTCCACCATCACCTGGGAAGCCCAGTTCTACGGGACCCTCTCGTCGATCAGCGTGAACGGCACCCCGCAGACGCCGCAGACCAAGTCGCTGTACGGCCGGACGGTCTCGTACGTGGCGGTGCCGGTGGCCGCCGGCGCGTCGGTGACCGCGACCGCCGGAAGCGCAGGGGGTGACACCACGGCTCCCACCGCGCCGACCGGCCTCGCGGCGAGCAAGGTGACCTCGAACAGCGTGGATCTGAGCTGGGGGGCGTCGACCGACAACGTCGGCGTGACCGGCTACGGCGTCTACCGCGGCACCACGCTGATCGGTTCGTCGACGGGCACGAGCTTCACGGCGACCGGCCTTTCCGCCTCGACGCCGTACACGTTCACGGTGAAGGCCAAGGACGCGGCGGACAACACCTCGACGGCCAGCGACGCGGTCAGTGTCACCACGGCCATCAGCGGAAACGGCCAGACAGCCGATCTCAGCGATCTCACCTGGGTCAACGCCGTGACCGATTTCGGCACTGTTCAGAAGAACAGAAGCGTCGGGTCGAACCCCATCAAGCTGGCCGGGACGTCCTACGCCAAGGGCATCGGCACGCATGCCAACAGCGCCATCACCTACACCTTGAACGGCGGGTACGCGAAGTTCGAGGCGGAGGTCGGCGTGGACGACGAGGTCTCGGCGGGCGCGACGGTCAGGTTCGAGGTCTGGGGCGACGGCGCCAAGCTGTACGAGAGCCCGTCGACACTGACGGCCTCAAGCCCGACCCAGTCCATCGACGTCAGCATCGCCGGGGTGACCTCGCTGGTGCTGAAGGTGACGGACGCGGGAGACGGGATCAACAGCGACCACGCCGACTGGGCGAACGCTCGACTTGTCGGTGCGGACACCCAGGCGCCGGCGGCGCCGACCAACCTGGCGTCGAGCAACGTCACGTCGAGCAGCGTCAAGCTGACCTGGACGGCGCCGACCGACAACGTCGGGGTGACGGGCTACGACATCTACCGCGGGACGGCGCCGGCCGGCTCGTCCACGAGCACGAGTTTCACCGCGACCGGGCTGTCGGCCGCGACGTCGTACACCTTCACGGTGAAGGCGAAGGACGCCGCCGGGAACGTGTCGGGTGCCAGCAACGCGGTCACGGTCACCACCTCCGGCGGCGCCGCGGTGTTCCTCAGCGATCTGAACTGGACCGGTACCCCCGCCATCGGGTGGGGCACCCTTCACAAGGACCGGAGCGTCGACGGGCACACCATCACCCTGAACGGGACCACGTACGCCAAGGGGCTGGGCACGCATGCGACGAGCAGCATCACCTACCTCCTGAACGGCGCCTATTCCCGGTTCCAGTCGGATGTCGGGGTCGATGACGAGGTCGGCGCGAACGCGACGGTCACGTTCGAGGTCTGGGGCGACGGCGTCAAGCTGTACGAGAGTCCATCGGCGATGACTCCGTCCAGCGCGGCGGCCTCCATCGACGTCAGCGTGGCCGGGGTGACCTCGCTGGTGCTGAAGGTGACGGACGCGGGAGACGGGATCAACAGCGACCACGCCGACTGGGCGGGAGCAAAGCTGGTGTCATGATGCGCAGGACCCGGCGGGGAGCCCTTCCAGGGCGACCCGCCGGAGTCGCGCCCACGACGGCCCGTTCCTCGCGCCGATGCCGCTGGTGAGCGCGGCGACGCTCCGCCGTGCTAGCCCTGTGCGGTGCGCTTCGCGGCATGGGTCTGCCGCCACTCCTCGGCCGCCTGGATCATGGCCTGGCCGACGTGCTCGAAGAAGTGGCCGATGTCGTGCATCCGCGTGCCGGCGGGTGTGGCCGTGCCGAGGACCTGGGCACCTTGACGGGCGAAGTCGGCCAGCAGGGTGTTCTGGCGGGCGCTGGCCATCCAGCCGCGGAACCACGCGTCGGCGTCGATGACGTACCGGTCGCGGCGGCGATGGGGGTCGCGTTCGCGCCTGATGAGCTCCTGCTGTTCGAGTTCGCCGACGGCCTTGGAGATGGAGGCGGGGCTGACCTGGAGGCGCCGGACGAGCTCGGCAGCGGTCATGCTGCCGCTGTCGGTGACGTACAGGCAGGTGAGCACGCGGGCTGTCATCCGCGGCAGCCCCGTGCCGACCATCATCGCGGTGAACTGTTCCTCCAGTTCGTGAACCGACTCGGGATCGCGCCCGTGCGCGTCGACGGCGGCGGGCGGAAGCTTGGCCGAGTTCGGCTTGCGGCGGCGGGCGCGTCCTTGGGTCGCCCGCTGTGCCTGGTCGGCCCGGTAGCCGCCGGCGCCGCCGTTGCGGGCCACTTCCCGGGTGATGGTGGAGATGGGCCTGCCCAGATCGCCGGCGATCTCGGTGTAGGTGAGTCCGCCGGCCAGCCCCTCGGCGATCTTCTGCCGGTCCTGGTGGGTCAGCCTGCCTCCGGGCATCGCTCCTGCCTTCCGTGTCACGTCTCGCGGTATGGCCAGTATTGCGTTCGCCAACACTCCATTGCAAGTCACCAGCTTCGTTTTGCACTCACCTTCATTCTCATTGCAAGAGTTAATGGGCTCTGAGCTGCGCAGATATGACTACCAGCCGCCTAGCTTGTTGCCGCTTTGGTGAAAGCAAGCTAGCTTTTAGTCATTCGCGAATGAGCTAACGGACTGCTCGCAAACTGTCGAGCCGTGATCGGAGCCCCCTCATGACTTCCCTCCTCACCCCTGTGCGCACCTGGCACCGTCCCTTGGTGGTCTGCGCGCTCCTCATGCTGGCTGTGATGCTCGCCGCCGGTGTCGGGCTCGTCGTCGACGGCCGGACCCTGCTGGATGAGCCGGTGTGGGTCAAGCCGCTCAAGTTCGGCTTCGCCTTCGCTCTCTACGCAGGCACGCTGGCCTGGCTGCTGACCAGGCTGCGCAAGGGCAGGCGGCTGGGCTGGTGGATCGGCACCGTCTTCGCGCTGGCCGCGACCGTGGAGGTCGGCGCCATCACCGCCCAGGCGGCGCGCGGTACCTTCAGCCACTTCAACGCCGACCAGAGCGATCGGGTCACGCTGGCTCTGGTGCCCATCCTCACCTACGGCGTGATGATCATCCTGATCACGCAACTGATCCTGGCGGTCGTCGTGCTGATCCAGCGCACCGGCGGGGCCGCGGTGAATCGGGCGATCCGCGCCGGGCTGGCGCTGGCCGTCTTCGGCATGCTGGTGCCGGTCTACTGGCTGGTCGCCGAGATCCACCCCCGCACGGTGACCGACGCCAACGGCGCCCGGATCCCGATGTACCAGGGCCACGGCATCGGCGACCCGGACGGCCACGGCATGCCTCTCACCGGCTGGAGCGTCACCGGCGGCGACTTCCGGGTACCGCACTTCGCCGCCCTGCACGGCATCCAGGTGCTGCTCCTGCTCACCGCGGTGCTGGCCGCCCTGGCCGCCAGGCACGCCTGGCTGCGCGCCGAGAAGGTCCGTGCTCGCCTCGTCGGCTGCGGCGCCCTCGGCTACACCGGGTTGGTCGCGGCCGTGACCTGGCAGGCCTGGCGCGGCCAGTCCCTGATCCACCCGGACAGGATCACCCTTCTCGCCCTGGCCGCGGTGCTGCTCCTCACGGCGGCCACCACCGCAGGGGTGATCGTCACCGCCAGGCGCGCGGGCGCCGTACCCGCTGGAACCCCCGAGCGCCGCCGGCCGGCGCCCTGACGACCTCCCCTGACCTTGAGAACCGAACGTCCAAAGGAGAACTGACATGACACCGTCCGCTTCCGCCAAGGGCGGGCTGTTCCTCGCCACCGTGTTGATCGCTGGGGGCGTCCTGACGGCACCCGCGACAGCCGCGTCGCCCGTCCCCGACCACGCCGGCGTACAACGCGCTCTCGACAACGCCGTGGCCGTCGGTGGCGCTCCGGGCATCGTCGCCGAAGTCCGTGACAGCCGCGGCAGGTGGTTCGGTTCGGCAGGCGTGGCCGACACCAGGACCGGCCGCAAGCGTCAGCCGCACGAGCGGTTCCGGATCGGCAGCACCACCAAGGCGTTCACCGCCACCGTGGTCCTGCGGCTGGTGGCCGAGGGCAGGCTGAGCCTGGACGACACCGTGGAGCAGTGGCTGCCCGGTCTGGTCGCGGGCAACGGCTACGACGGCCGTGAGATCACCGTCCGGCAGCTGCTCAATCACACCAGCGGCATCTTCAACTACGGCAACGACGCGAAGTTCTTCGCCAAGGGCGTGGGTGCCGCCTGGTTCGAGCACCGCTACGACACCTACACCCCCGGGCAACTGGTCGAGATCGGCCTGGCCACCCCGCCCCGTTTCAAGCCGGGCACGAGCTTCCTCTACTCCAACACCAACTACTTCCTGGCCGCCATGATCGTCGAAAGGGCCACCGGCAGGACCTTCGCCCAGGAACTCACCAGGACCGTCATCCGCCCCCTGCGCCTGACCGGCACGTCACTGCCCGGTACCGACCCCAAGATCCGCGGCCCTCACCCGGCGCATTACTCCACCCTGTTCTCCTCCGATCCCAAGCCCGAGATCCACGACGCGACCGAGATGAACCAGTCCTTCGCCTGGGCCGCAGGCGGCATCGTCTCGACCACCGGTGACCTGCAGCGCTTCTTCGGCGAGCTGCTCGGCGGACGCCTGCTGCCCGCAGCCCAGCAACAGGAGATGTTCGCCACCGTCGAGACCAAGGGCCCCGTCCCGTGGATCCCCGGCACCCGCTACGGCCTCGGCGTCTTCTCCCAGAGGCTGCCGTGCGGCGTCACCGTCTGGGGCAACGCCGGCGCCACCTACGGATCGTGGACCTACGCCATGGGCACCCGCAACGGCAACCACCTGCTGACCAGCCAGGTCAACGGCGACTGGAGCGGCCTGAGCGTCTTCACCGACACGCTGTCGGCCGAGTTCTGCCCGGCCACGTCCCGATGACCCGCGACCACGCCGTAGGACTCGTGGCGCCCCGTTCATCGCGGAGTCCCAACGGGACGCGCCGATGTTGGCCGGCCGGACAGCGCCACGCCCGCCGCGCTTCGCCATGCTGGAGCGATGCGCCGATCAGGAAATGAAGATGCCGCCGCAGCCGCGATGATCGCCGACATCGAGCGGCTCGTGCGCTGCGAGTCCCCGTCCGAGGACATGGCCGCGGTCGCCCGCAGCGCCGAGGTGGTCGCCGAGGTCGGCGCCCGGCTCCTGGGCGCGGAAGGGGAGCGGGTGGTGGTGGACGGCCACACCCACCTGCGCTGGCGGTTCGGCGGCGAGCCCCGGGTGCTGCTGCTCGGGCACCACGACACGGTGTGGCCGGTCGGCTCGCTGCGGACGCATCCCTTCGAGGTCCGCGACGGGCTGCTGCGCGGGCCCGGGTGCTTCGACATGAAGGCCGGGCTGGTGATGGCCTTCCACGCGCTGGCGGCGCTGGACGACCTGGACGGCGTGACCCTGCTCGTCACCGGCGACGAGGAAACCGGGTCCCTCTCCTCGCGCGAGCTCATCGAGGACGAGGCCCGCGGGTGCTCGGCCGCGCTGGTCCTGGAGGCCGCCGGGCCCGGCGGAGCCCTGAAGACCGCGCGCAAGGGCGTCTCCCGCTACGAGGTGCTGGTGCGGGGACGGGCCGCGCACGCGGGACTGGAGCCGGAGCGCGGCGTCAACGCCTCGGTGGAACTGGCCCGCCAGGTCGTGGCCGTGGCCGGGCTGGGCGATCCCGCGCTGGGCACGACCGTCACCCCGACCCGCATGGAGGCGGGCACCACGGTGAACACCGTGCCCGGGTCGGCGCGCTTCGAGGTCGACGCCCGGGTCTGGGAGGCCGCCGAGCAGATCCGCGTCCACACCTCGATGCTGGGCCTGCGGCCCGCGCTGGACGGCGCCGAACTGGTGATCAGGGGCGGTCCGAACCGGCCTCCGCTCCAGGCCGCGGCGTCGGCGGACCTGTTCGAGCGGGCCCGCAGGCTCGCGGCGA
Source organism: Nonomuraea sp. NPDC004354 (assembly GCF_053602555.1). Classification (NCBI taxonomy): domain Bacteria; kingdom Bacillati; phylum Actinomycetota; class Actinomycetes; order Streptosporangiales; family Streptosporangiaceae; genus Nonomuraea; species Nonomuraea sp. NPDC004354. Next base: position 325,963 of record NZ_JBSGDV010000004.1, read on the forward strand.
CGCTCGGGATCGGCCCGCTCACCTCGCTCGCCGTCGGCGGCGCCTCGGACGGGAACTTCACCGCGGGAGTGGGCACGCCGACCCTCGACGGGCTGGGCGCGGTCGGCGGCGGGGCGCACGCCGACGACGAGCACGTGGTCGTGGCGGAGCTCACGGGGCGGACGCGGCTGCTCGCCGCCCTGGTCGCCGAACTGCTCGCAAGCGCGGAAGTTGTCCACTCGGACGAACCGGAAGCCGTCCTCCCGTGCCCGCCGACCAGCTACAGGACCTGACCGGCTGGAACCATGGCCGGCGTGACTGATCTCATCCGCGACCGTCGCGGGTCCGGGCCCGTCGACCTGGCGTACGCCGCAGCCGAGGCGGCCGCGCGAAGCGCGGGCATCCACATCCGCCCTTTGGACAGCGTCGTCGAGCTCGAGGCCGTCCGCCGCCTGTACGAGCGCATCTGGCGTACCGGTGAGAACAACCCGCCGGTGACGGCCGACCTGCTGCGGGCGATGGCGAAGGCGGGCAGCTACGTCAGCGGCGCCTTCGAAGGGGACGAGCTGGTGGGCGCCTGCTTCGGCTTCTTCTCCCCGCCCGCGCGCGAGGCCCTGCACAGTCACATCGCGGGGGTGCTGGCGCGCGTGCAGGGACGCAACGTCGGCTTCGCGCTGAAGCTGCACCAGCGCGCCTGGGCCATGTCGCGTGGCGTCAGCGAGGTGTGCTGGACCTATGACCCGCTGATCCGGCGCAACGCCTACTTCAACATCACCAAGCTGGCCGCCGACCCGGACGAGTACCTGCCGAACTTCTACGGCCCGATGGACGACGACATCAACCGCAGCGACGACACCGACCGGGTGCTGGTGCGGTGGCGGCTGGAGTCGCACGCCGCGGTGGCGGCCAGCGCGGGCCTGCCCAGGCCGGCCGACGCGGCCTCCGCCCGCGCGGCGGAGGCGGCCGTGGCGCTGGACGTCTCTCCCAGAGGCGGGCCGGTCGCCTGCCGCGCCGACACGCGCACCGTGCTGGTCGGCGTCCCCGGGGACATCGAGACCTTGCGGGCCCACGACCCGGGGCTGGCCGCCCAGTGGCGTACGGCGCTGCGGGACGTGCTCGGCGAGCTGCTCGCCGAGGGCGCGCGGGTGCGCGGTTTCGACCGCGCGGGGTGGTACATCGTGGACCGGCGGGAATCACCGTGAAGCTCCTCGGGGTTGGCAGTCGCCGGATGAGGTGACGGTCGCCTCGGAGTGAGTACCCCTCTCCTGAGCCCGGTCCGGCCCGACGAACCGGATAGCATCCTTTGGTCATGCAGAACGAACGCCGACCCGCCCGCGCTGCGCTAGCTTCGGGCGCGTGCTTGTCCCCGTGACCAGCCTCCCGCGAGCCAGCCTCGCCCGCGTTCTGGAGGAACTCGGTTCTACCCTGCTCGACGTCGTCTGCGGCGATGTCGAGCAGGCCGGCGATGTCGGCGGCGTCGTCATCTACGACCCGCTCGACGAGCCCGAGCTGCCGAGCCGCGCGCTGGTGTTCGGCGTCGGCCTGCACGACCCGGCCGACCTCGCCCGGGTGGTGACCCAGCTCGGCCGGCACGACGCCGTCGGCCTCGTGGTCCGCGCGCCGGTCGTGCCCGACGACGATCTGGTCGCGGCGGCGCGCGAGGCGGGGGTGACGGTCCTGTCCTTCGCGCGCGGCGCGTCATGGACGCACCTGGCGGGGATGCTCCGGTCGCTGACCGCCGAGGGCGGCGGGCTGGACGGCGCGGACGCGCACACGGTCGGCCGGATCAGTTCCGGCGACCTGTTCGCGGTCGCCAATGCCATCGCCGCGCTGCTCGACGCGCCCGTCACCATCGAGGACCGCAACTCCCGGCTGCTGGCCTTCTCCAGCCGGCAGGAGGAAGCCGACCACTCGCGGGTCCAGACGATTCTGGGCCGCCAGGTCCCTGAGCACTACACGCGCATCCTGGAGGAGCGCGGGGTGTTCCAGGCGATCTACCGCAGCGACCGGCCCGTCTACGTGGCGCCCCTGCCCGAGCCGGTCGACCCGGCGCTGCCGCCGGAGCTGCCCCGGGCGGCGATCGCGGTGCGGGCCGGGGACGAGATCCTCGGCACGATCTGGGTGGTCGTCCCCGAACCGTTGGACGAGGAGCGCAGCGAGGCGCTGTACGAGGCGTCCAAGCTGGTCGCCATGCACATGGTGTGGCAGCGCGCCGACGCCGACATGGAGCGGCGGCTGCGGACCGAACTGCTGAGCACCGCCCTGGAGAGCGGGCCGGGGGCGCTGGAGGCGGTCCGCCGCCTCGGACTGAAGGACGAGCCCGCGGTCGTCCTCGCGCTGACCGTCGTCGGCTCGGCGGCCGAGCACCCGCTGCCCGCCCAGTTGGCCACCGAGCGCAAGCGGCTGGCCGACGCCTTCGCCATGCACCTGTCCGCGGCGCACCCGCGGGCCGCCGCGGCGCTCATCGGCGACGTCGCCTTCGGCGTGCTGCCCCTGCCGCAGAGCAGGGAGCAGAACCGCGAGGACACCGAGGAGCGCGCGGTGTGGATCGCCGCCGAGTTCCTGGCCCGCGTCGGCTCGCGGCTGCGCCCGCTGATCGGGGTCGGGCCGCTCGCCGCTGACAGCTCGGCGCTCGCCCGGTCACGGTCGGGGGCCGAGCGCGCCCTGCGCGTCCTGCGCTCGGGGGTCGGTGGGCAGCAGGTGGCCCGCCTGGACGACGTGCACGTCGAGGCACTGCTGATCGAACTCGCCGACCTCGTCCCGCGCGGCGACATCCCCAGCGGGGCCGTCGCACGCATCGTCGCCTACGACAAGGAGCACCAGACCAGCCTGGTCGCGACGCTCCGGGCCTGGCTCGACGCTTTCGGCGACGTCGCGGTGGCCTCGGCCGCGATGTACGTGCACCCCAACACCTTCCGCTACCGGCTGCGCCGGGCCGCCGAGGTCGGCCGGCTCGACCTCGGAGACCCGGGCGCGCGGCTGTCGGCCATGCTGCAGCTGCGCCTGATGTCGATCAGGTCTGCCCCGGACGGCTGACGCCCCGCAGGCCGAGCGTGCCGATCAGGAACGCCAGCCACTCGGCGTCCTGCGCGACGGCGACGTCGTGGGCGGTCGCCGCGCCGTGGCCGGCGTCCTCGAAGACGTGCAGCAGGATCGGCGCCACCCCTTGCTGCGCGGCCTGCAGACGCGCGGCGAACTTGCGCGCGTGCCAGGGCCTGCACCGTGGGTCGGTCGCCCCGGCCTGCAGGTAGACCGCCGGGAAGACGCCGGGCTCGACCAGCTGGTACGGCGAGAGCCCGAGCAGCCGCCGCACCTCGGCGGGGTCGTCCGGGTCCGCCCACGCCTTGCGGATGACGAAGTCGAGGTAGGGGTCGCGGGTGCCGCCGATGAGGTCGAGCAGCGGGGCCCTCGGCAGGACCGCACGCCACAGCTCGGGCCGTCGGGTGACGGCGATCCCGCACATGAGGCCGCCGTCGGAGCCGCCGGTCAGCGCGAGCCGGTCGGAGGTGGTGAGGCCGGTGGCGAGGAGGTGCTCGGCGACCGCGACGAGGTCGGCGTCGCGGACGTGCTTGCGTTCCCGGTGCGCGGCCAGGTACCAGTCGCGGCCGAACTCGCCGCCACCGCGCAGGTACGCCTGGACCAGCACGCCTCCGGCGGCGACGAAGGCGGCCAGGTCGGGCTGGTACTGCGGCAGGAGCGGCACGTTGGCCGCGCCGTACGCGGAGATCAGCACCGGCGCCGGCGCACCGGCGGCGCCGCGCACCACGTGGTACGGCACGGCGACGCCGTCCGGTGCGAGGGCCTCGCCCTCCTCCAGCACGGCGTCGAGGACGACCGCGGGGGGCGTCAGCGTCTCCGGTTCCCTCTCGCCGGGCCGGTGCCGGTAGACGCCCCACGAGCTGGTGAGGGTGGAGAAGGCGAAGACGAAGTCGGCCGCGGGCGTGCCGGTGGCCAGGGCGGTCAGCGGGAAGAAGGGCGCGGCGAGCGCGCCCCTGCCGGGCAGGGGGACCTCGCCGGTGACGGCTCCTGAGCGGTCGAGGATGCGCACCCTGGCGAAGGTCCGGTCGAACTCGCTGAGGTAGAGGTGCTCGCCGACCGGGGTGAGGGAGCGCAGCACCGTGTCACCCTCCGGGACGAGCTCGGTCCACCCGGCCGGGTCGCCGGGGTCGGCCGCGTCGAGCGGGATGGCGACCACCCTGCCGCGCGGGGCGCCGACGTCGGTGACCGCGATGTAGCGGTCGCCCACGACGTGCCCGGCGATCGTCCCCGTGCAGCCGGTGACGAAGGGCCGCCAGGCCGTGTCGGGGCCGGACATGTCGCGCACCGCGACCGGGACGGGGCTGCCCACCCGGTGGGCGGCGACGGCCCAGCGGCTGCCGGTCGACATCTGGACGAGCGTGTACTCGCGGGAGCCCTCGCCGACCGGGATCGGCTCCGGTTCGGTCGCGCCGCCGAGCCGGTGGAGGAAGACCGCCTGCCGGAACTCCTCCGGCGTACCGGTGAGCGCGAAGAAGTAGAAGCCCGTGCTGTCCGGCAGCCACGAGACGCCGCCCGCCCATGCGCTGTGCAGGACCTGCTCGGGCGCGCCGTCGAGCTGCCGCCCGGAGGCGACGTCGACGAGGCGGATGGTGTTGTGCTCGCTGCCGTCGGTGCACAGGCCGAGCGCCAGGACGCGGCCGTCGGGCGCGGGCGCCAGCCAGGACACGACCGGCGGGTGCTCGCCCTCGCCGGATCCGGCCAGGTCGACGACTGTCCGCCCGTCTCCCAAGGGCGTGTCCGCGACGACCACCGCGGGCGCCGAGCTTCCTGGCTGAGCCACGACGCGGAACCAGCGGCCGGAGGCGTACTTGGGCAGGGCCGGGCGGGAGCCGGCGTCGTAGGCGCGGATCAGGTCGCGGACGGCCTCCGGGTCCTGGCCGGCGTAGACGACGGCGGTGGCGAGCTCGGCCTGCCGCCGCTGCCACTGCCGCACCTCCTCGGTCTCCTTCTCCAGCCAGCGGTAGGGGTCGGGCACGCGCACGCCGGCGACGTCCTCGAAGACCTCGACGGTGCGGGCGGGCGGGTAGGAAGCGGTCACGGTGACTCCGGCTCGTGTGGGGGCTGGGCTCCGGTCTCGAACTCCGCGCGGAGCCGCTCGAACGCGCCGGGGACCCGGGTCACCCGGCGGACGTGGATGAGCGCGTCGTAGGCGGCAGGGAAGTCGTCGACGGGGTCGAGGCCGCCGGCGGCCAGCGTGCCGTCCACCCCTTCGAACAGCCCGGCCGGCTCGTGGCGCAGGTCGACGGCGGCGACGGCCGGGCCGAGGCGCTCCAGCCGCGACTCGATGGCGTTCGGCGGCAGGATGCGCTCGTGGAGGGAGACGTCGCAGTCGAACGGGCGCGGCGAGCGCTGGGTGAAGCGCACCTCGGGGCCGGAGCCGTACGTCATCCCGATGACGACGGGATCATCGCCGAGCAGGCCGCCGAGCATCGGCCGGCCGTGCAGCGGCGTGCGCCTGACATGCGCGTTGTGCGCGCTCACGACGACCCGCTCCTCGCGCTCCAGGATCCAGCGCACGGTGTCGGCCATGAACACGTCGCGCGGGTACGGCCCGGCGTCCGGCCCGTCCAGCTCGGCGAGAAAGGCCCCGATCGAGGCCCCGCACCGGCGCACGACCCCGTCGTCGTGCGCCGCCGTACGCTCCACCAGGTCGCGGAGGCCGTCGAGCAGCCGGGTCCGCTCGGCGGCCGGCATGGCCTGGTAGCGGATCGCCGCCTCGGTCCGGCCGCCCAGGTCGCTGAGGCGACGGAGCTCCTTGTCGCCGGGCAGCTCCGGCAGCCGGTCGAGGCAGGCGCGCACCGCCGGTCCGGGTGAGGTGGAGGAGCCGGGCAGGTCCATGCCGTAGAAGCTGACCTTCGTCGGGTTCGCGGCGTTCCACTCGCGCATCCAGGTCAGCTGCCGCCGCATCGGCTCGCACTCGCCGAACCGGTAGGTGATGCCGTCGCGGGCGACCGTCCCGACCTCGCCGGGCCCGCCGTGGATCCACGCGTCGACGGCCAGCCCCTCGGCGAAGCCCGACTCCATCACGAAGGCGGTGAACCCGTGCTCCTCCACGAGCAGGCGGAACAGCTCGTCCTTGAGCTCGTAGAACTCCGTGATGTTGTGCGCGCCCTCGCCGAGGGCCACCACCCTGGCGTCGCCGGCCAGGTCTCGCACTAGCTGTGGAAGTACCATAGTTCCGGCGTGTACAGGAAGCTGATCAGGGCGTTGAACGACGACTGCGGGCCCGACAGGGTGTTCTTCCACACCACCAGCGTGTGCGGGGTCGGCAGGAAGAGCACCGGCAGGTCCTGGGCGAGGCTGGTCACCTCTGCCGACAGCGCCTTCTGGTCCGCCCCGAAGGTCGAGGCGCCGATCAGCTTGTCCACCTCGGCGTTCTTGTAGCTGCCCAGATTGAAGCTGCCCTCGGTGTTGAACACCGTGTTGCTGCTCGGGTAGCCGGCCGCCAGGTAGAGGGGGCCGTAGTCCTGCATCGCCCACTCGTTCTTGGTGGCGGGGGCGAAGGTGTTGCCGTAGTTGGCGTACATGTAGTTGAGCGACTTGGTCACGATCTTGACCTCTATGCCGAGCTTCTTGGCCGCTGAGGCGAAGGCGACGTCACGCGCGCCGACGAAGGCCGGAGAGCTGGCCGAGGCCAGGGTGAAGCTGATCGTCTGCCCCTGCGGGATGTCCGCGCCGCACTGGCCGGGCCCGGTTCCGGGACGCTCGCAGGTGGTGGCGCCGTTCGGCGCCACCTTCCAGCCGTTGTCGGTGAGCAGCTTCTCGGCGGCGGCCGGGTCGTAGGGGTAGGGCGGCTGGTCGCCGAAGGCGGGCGGGTAGGGGGATCCGTTGCCCGCGGTGCTGTAGTTCGGGGAGGCGGCGCCGTTGTAGATGCCGCGGCTGGCGATGTAGCCCTGCTGGTCGACCAGCCGCTGCAGGGCCTGGCGGACGTACGGCTGCGCGATGACCTTGTCGAAGTTGTTGACGGTGTTCGCGAAGTTGATGACGAGCGAGTCGAACCGGGCCGGGGCGGGCGCGCCGTACACGTTGTAGCCCTTGGCCTTCAGCTGGCCGATCTGGGTGGCGAAGCTGGAGTCCAGCGTGCCGACGGTCAGGTTGCCGGCCTTGAACTGGTTGAGCACGGCGGCGGCGGAGGTGAAGGCCTTGAAGTCGATCTGGTCGAGCCGTGACTCCCCCGGCCCGCTGTAGGACTCGTTGCGCGCCAGGGAGAACGAGCCGGTCGTCGGGTCGAAGCTCTTGAGCCGGTAGGGGCCGTTGACGACCTGCCAGAGCGGGTTGCCGGCGAAGGTGGCCTGCGACTCCGACTCCTTGGTGAGGTACTTGTAGATCGCCTTGGCGTTCTTCGGCTGCTTGTAGTCGAGGTGCGGGCCGCCGGTGGCGGCGATGTTCCACTCGGTGGAGGGCAGCACGTACAGCAGCGTCAGCATGGACAGCAGGTACGACGGGTTGTACGCGGTCTCCAGCTTGAGGGTGAGCGTGTCAGGCGCGGCGGCCTCGGCGCTCACGCCGTCGGGGAACTGTCCGGGGGTGTAGAAGCTCCAGTTGGCCGGGCTCTCCTTGAGCGCCGCCTTGAGCAGGGCCAGGGAGAAGACGACGTCGTCGGCCGTGACCGGCTTGCCGGTGGACCACTTGTAGTCCTTCATCTTGATGGTCACGGTCTTGCGGTCCGGACTGTAGACGGGCGGCTCGGCCAGGCTCAGCTCGGCGTCGGCGACCTGGTCGCCCTCGCCGCTGGGACGGTAGAGGGAGCGCCACAGCTGGCCGCGGGCGATGACGGTCCCGTTGGCGGCCGCCGGCGGGTAGGGGTAGATGTAGTTGGGGCTGAGCCCGGGGGTCAGCGCGACCGTGGCGGTCCCACCCTGCTTGGGGGTGCCGGTCTGCACGGGCTTGGCGGTGTAGCTGCCGGCGATGTCCTTCGTCGTGTTCCCACCGCCGCCGGTGCACGCTGTGGCCAGCACGGCGACGGCGGCGACGGCTGCCACGGAGAGGCGGCCTCGGTGCTTCATTGATGGCTCCCTGGAGAAGTGTGCGGGGTGCGTTGACGATGCACCGGCGGCTTCGGCCCGTGTTCGGCGGTGCGGACAATTCCGCGCGCCCGCCTCCGTCCTGGCGAACAGGTCATCAGTCGGCCCGGCGCCCGACCGCGTCGCGGAGCGCGTCGGCGAGCAGGTTGAGCGCCAGCACGGTGAGGACGATGCAGCCGCCGACCGGATAGACCAGCCACCAGTAGTCGGCGGAGATGAAGGTGACGCCGCTGGCCAGCTGGCTGCCCCAGTCGGCGGTGGGGTAGGTCAGGCCGAAGCCCAGGAAGCCCAGGGCGGCCACGACCAGGACGGCGTCGGCGACCTGGAAGGTGATGGTGACGATGATGACGCCGAGCGCGTTCGGGATCAGGTGGGTGAGGATGGTCCGCCGGCGGGAGGCGCCCATCAGCTTGGCGGCCAGCACGAACTCCCTCACCCGCAGGGTCAGCACCTCGCCGCGCACCAGCCGGGCGGAGACGAGCCAGGAGAATCCGCCGATGACGAGGCTCAGCGACAGCGCGTCGGCGTGGAAGCGGGCCGACAGGATGAGCACGAAGAACAGGAACGGGATCGACAACATGACGTCGACCAGCCGCATCATGAACCCGTCGACCACGCCCCCTGCCAGCCCCGCCACGGCCCCGTAGACGGTGCCGATCGTGGTGGCGACAAGCGCGGACAGCAGCCCGATCTGCAGCGACACCTGGCCGCCGGACATCAGCCGGCCGAGTACGTCGAAGCCGTTGGTGTCGGTCCCGAGCGGGTAGCCGGGGCCGGGCGGCAGCGCCGCGTTGACCAGGTCCACGTCGGTCTGGTTGGTCTGGTAGAACAGCGGCCCGAGGAAGCAGAACCCGGCGATGAGCAGCAGGAGCAGCCCGCCGGCCAGGCCGAGCGGATGCCGGCGCAGCCCGCGCAGGACCGACCGGGTCGAGACCCGGTTCCTGTCCGCCGACGTCTCGGCCTCGGGGGATGGAACGGCGGTCAGGTCTGGTGCGGTCATGCGCTCAGCTCGATTCGGCGGTCGGCGGCCGCCACCGCGACGTCGGCGATGAAGTTGCCGGCCACGGTCAGGACGCCGCCGATGAGGGTGTAGGCCAGGAGCACCGGGTAGTCCTCGCGCTGCAGGCTGTTGAGGAACAGCAGGCCCAGGCCGGGATAGTTGAAGAGCGACTCGACGATCAGGTTGCCCGCCAGCAGCGTGGGGACGAGCGTGCCGACCAGCATGACCAGCGGCAGGCAGGCGTTGCGCAGCAGGTGGCGGGTGAGGATCAGCCGCTCGGGCAGGCCCTTGGCGCGCGCGACTCGCACGTAGTCCTGGCCGAGCTGGTCGAGGGCGGCGGAACGCTGGTACTGCGCGAAGATCGCGACGCTGGTGACCGCGAGGGTGATGACCGGCAGCGCCATCGCCCGCGGATCGGTGAAGACGACCCACGGCGAGTGCGACTGCGACGCCTCCGCCGGGAAGATCGGGATCGTCTGGCTGAAGACGGCGATCAGCAGCAGCCCGAGCAGGAACGACGGCGTCGCGTAGAGCACGTACGACGCCGCGGTGGCGACCCGGTCGACGAGGCTGTTGCGCCGGACCGCCTGCAGGATGCCGAGCGGGACCGCGACAAGCAGCGCCAGCACCAGCCCGGCCAGCGACAGCATCGCGCTGCGGCCGGCGTTCCGCGCCAGCAGCGCGCCCACGTTCTCGTTCAGCTTGTACGACCGGCCCAGGTCGCCCTGGAGCAGCTGGCCGAGGTAGCTGATGTACTGCACGACGACCGGGCGGTCGAAGCCGTGCTCCCGGTTGAAGGCCGCCACGGCCTCCGGCGAGGCGCGCTGCCCGAGGACGACACGTCCCGGGCTGTCCGACACCAGGTGCAGCATGAGGAAGACGACCGCGGAGATCCCGAGCAGGACGAGGAGCGAGACCGCCAGGCGGCGGAGCACGTACCAGGTCATGAGCGAGACTCCGCTCGGCGCAGTGGGTGGTGGCAGGCGACGTGGTGGGTGCCGGTGACCGGTGTCAAGGGGGGCTCCTTCTGGGCGCACAACTCGGTCGCCAGGGCGCACCGGGTGCGGAACCGGCAGCCGCTGGGCGGGTCGATGGGGCTTGGCAGCTCGCCGTGCACCCTCGCGGCCGCAGGGGGTCGCGGCGCATCGGGGTCGGCCTCAGGGATCGCGGCCAGCAGCCCCGCGGTGTAGGGGTGCGCGGCTGAGCCGTACACCTCCTCGGTGGTGCCGGTCTCGACCAGCTTGCCCAGGTACATGACGCCGACGCGGTCGGCCAGGTACCGCACCACCGCGAGGTCGTGCGAGATCACCACGCTGCTGAGCCCGCGTTCGAGCTGGATGCGGCGCATCAGGTTGAGGACCTGCGAGCGGATGGAGACGTCCAGGGCGCTGACCGGTTCGTCGGCGACCAGCACCTTCGGGTCCAGGGCGAGCGCGCGGGCCAGGCCCACCCGCTGCCGCTGCCCGCCGGACAGCTCGTAGGGGTAGCGCTCCAGCATGCTCGCCGGCAGGCCCACGTCCCGCAGGAGCTCGCGGGCGCGGGCGGTGCGCTGGGCGCGGGTGCCGATCCCCTGGATGGCCAGGGGTTCGCGCAGGATCGTGCCGATGCGCATGCGCGGGTCGAGGGAGGCGTTGGAGTCCTGGAACATCATCTGCAACTGGGTACGGCGGGGCCCCAGCGTCCGGGCGCTCATCCGGGTGACCGGTTCGCCGTCGAAGATCACCTCACCGGAGGTGGGCCGGTCGAGAGCCACGAGCATGCGGCCCAGGGAGGACTTGCCGCAGCCCGACTCGCCGACGAGCCCGAAGGTCTCCCCCGCCGCCACCTCGAAGCTCACGCCTGAGACCGCCTTGACGGTGCGGCGGCCGCCGAACAGGCCGGCCCTGCCCGCCGGGTGCTCGCGCCGGAGGTCGACCACGCGCAGGCGCGGCTCCGTGACGACCGGCGCCGGGACGACCAGCCGCGCGCGGGCCCTGGCGGCCGGGCCGTCGGCGGGGTGCCAGCAGGCGTAGACGTGGCCGTCGGCCTCGGTCGCGGGCGTCGGGGGCTCCTGGCGGCACCGGTCGGTCGCGGCGGCGCAACGCGGCGCGAACGGGCAGCCCGCCTGGGCCACGGTCAGGTCCGGGGGCGCCCCGGGGATGCTGAAGAGCTCCTCGTTGCGGTCCTGCGTGAGCGACGGGATCGAGGAGAGCAGCGCCTGGGTGTAGCGGTGCCGTGTCCGGGCGAACAGCACGGGCGTCGGCCCGGTCTCGGCCACGCGCCCGGCGTACATCACCCCGACGCGGTCGGCATGCCGGGCGATCACCCCCATGTCGTGGGTGACCAGGATCATCGACATGCCCAGCCGGGACCTGAGGTCGTCGAGGAGGTCGAGGATCTCCGCCTGGATGGTGACGTCGAGCGCGGTGGTCGGCTCGTCGGCGATGACGAGCCGGGGCTCGCAGACCAGCGCCATCGCGATCATCACGCGCTGCCGCATGCCGCCGGAGAGCTGGTGCGGGAAGTCGTCCAGCCGCTCGGCCGGCCGCGGCAGCCCCACGAGGGCCAGCATCTCCTCGGCGCGGGCGCGCGCCTCCCGCTTCGAGGCGCCGCGGTGCAGCCGAACCGGCTCGGCGACCTGCTCGCCGATGCGCTTGGTGGGGTTCAGCGCGGTCATCGAGTCCTGGAAGACCATCGCCACGTCGTTGCCCCTGATCGCGCGGTACTGCGCGGCGGGCAGCCCGACGAGCTCCCTGCCGTCCAGGTCGATCGAGCCGGCGGTGACCCGGCCGCCGGCCGGCAGCATGCCCATGATCGCCAGACCGGTCATCGACTTGCCGGACCCTGTCTCGCCGACGATCCCCAGCGTCTCGCCTCGGTCGAGCGTCAGGCTGACGCCGGAGACGGGGCGGACGACCCGATCGCCCCGCCGGATCTCGACCGACAGGTCACGGATCGTCAGCACGCGGCCGCCATCCGCCTTCGTGGAATCATCGGCCGTGCTCAAGGCAGTGCTCAAGGCAGTGCTCTCCCAATCCATTCGACGATAGTGGGACCCGATCCCCCTGGTGGTGTTCGTCACGTCGATCGAACCTTGAAGCCCGCGTTCGTCCACCGGGACGAACTGATCGCCGCGAGCCGTCGCGGCGGGGCGGGAATCGTGAACGGCCAGGCGTTCTGTCCCGCCGGTCGCGTACCGAACCTCGCGGGACAGAACAGCCAGGCGTTCAGGACGGCGCGCGCCGGTCGGCCCGGCCGGTGTGCAGGTAGAGGGCGCGCCCCTGCCCGTCGTCTCCGAGGAAGGCGAGCGGCGCGCGGACGCCCCGCTCGGGTTCGGTCGGGAGCACCGAGTCGCCGCGCCAGGCGACCAGTTCGGTGCGGTACGGCGCCTCGTCCAGGTCGGCGGTGACGCCAAGGGGTACGCGGTCCAGCCACAGCCGCCCTTCGGCGTCCCGGCTCACCGTGGTCCGCGAGGTGCTCGACAGGTAGGTACCGGCGTAGCGGGCGGCGTTCAACGGGGGCGCGGCCGGGTCCGGCCGGGGCGCCTCGCCCGGCTCGACGCCGGCGAGTTCGCCGAGCACGCGCCCGGCGAGCTCGCGGAAGACCGGCTTCGGTGTGCCGCCGTTGGTGAGGATCACCAGCGCCACGTCGCGCTCCGGGACCACGCGCAGGAACGCCGACTGGCCGATGGTGTTGCCGTCGTGGCCGAAGACCGCCCGGTCGGGGCGGTGGAAGAGCTCCCAGCCGAGGCCCCAGCCGGTGCCCTGGTCGAGATCCGGCTGGGTGACCTGCGGCTGCCGCATCGCCCGGACGCTCTCCTGGCTGAGCACGGCGCGGCCGTCCGGCCCCAGGCCGCCGGCCAGGTGCATGCGGGCGAAGGCCAGCAGGTCGCGGGCGCGCATCGCCAGCATCGAGCCGGCCGGCGCGTTCGATCGGGCCAGCGCCCAGACGCGGGTGGGTTCGAGCGGGCCACCGGGCTCCTGCTCGATGTGCCCGACCGCGGCGCGGTGGAGGATCGCGTCGTACGGGTCGTTCGCGGCGTGCGTCAGGCCCAGGGGCTCGAACAGGTGCGCCCGCATGCAGTCGTCGAACGGCCTGCCCCGGACGACCTCGACGATCCGGCCCAGCACGCAGAAGCCGGCGTTGTTGTAGGAGAACATCTCCCCGGGCTCGAACAGCTGCGGCACCTCGCGCAGGAGGTCGACGTACTTCTCGAGGCAGTCGTCGCCCTTGCCGGTGTCGGTGAAGATGTCGCCTTCGAAGCCCGCGACGTGACACATCAGCTGCCGTACGGTGATCCGCGCGGCCGCGCGCTCGTCGGCGATCACGAAGCCGGGCAGGTAGGCCCGCACCGGCGCGTCGAGGTTGAGCCTGCCCTCGTCGACCAGTTGCATGGCCAACGTCGTGGTCAGCACCTTGGTGATCGAGCCGATCTGGAAGAGCGAGTCGGCCGTGGCCTCGACGCCCGTGACGGTGTTGAGCAGCCCGGCCGCGGCGTCGGCCGTCCCGTCGCCGGCGCAGACCGCCACCGCCGCCCCTGGTACCTGGTTCTCCGCGAGCAGATCCGGCAGCCGGTGCCGCAACCACGCAGCGATCTCATCCAGTTTCGACACCGATTTCCCCTCTGGCTCGTTTCCGGGGGAGCATAGGGGCGGCGGACACGGTGGTGTTCGTCAGGTCGCACCACTGGCGGCCCGCCCGTTCGTGGGCTCGGCCAAGCGTCTTCCGGACTGCCGGGCTTCAGCGCCCGCCCGAGGCCGTGATCTCGCGCTTGAGCCGTATCCAGTCCTTGGGAGAGTTGACCGCCACGGCGCCCGTCGCCACGCCCCGCCGGGTGAAGGCCACCGCGAACCGGTCCTCCTCGAGCGATCCCGCGACGATCTGTGCCTCGTCCGCCAGGTGCGGGAGACCCGCGGTCTGGATCCTGGCGCCGTGCACGTGCGTGGCGAAGGACGGCACCTCGAGATAGGGCCTGGCGTCCTGCCGGCCGGCCAGGAGGTTCTTGGCGGCCACCCCGCCCTGGTCGTTGGCATTGGACCAGTGCTCCACGCGGACCAGCTCTCCGTCGTACATCTCGTGCGGCCAGCGGGCCACGTCGCCGGCCGCCACGATGTCGTCATGGCCGCGGGCGAAGAGCGTGGCGTCGCAGAGCAAGCCGTCGTCGAGCGCCAGTCCGCTGCCCTCCAGCCACTCGGTGTTGGGCGTCACGCCCGCCGCGGCCACCACGAGGTCCGCGGGAATGCTCCTGCCGTCCGTCAGCGTGACAGCGGTCACCCGTTTCGTTCCCCGCACGCCGGACACCCGCACGCCTGAGATCAGCTCGACGCCGTTGCGCTCGTGATGCGCCGCCAACCACTGCCCCGTCGCCGTCCCCAGAGTGCGGCTCATCGGGTACGGCCCCGCGTCGACGACGGTCACCTTCACCCCCAGCCCGCGGGCGGTTGAGGCGACTTCTCCCCCGATGAACCCGCCACCGATGATCACCAGATGCTCGGCGCCGGACTCCAGTTCCGCCCGCAGGGCCAGCGCGTCCTCGATGGTGCGGAGCGTGTGCACTCCGTCGAGCGGCCCAGGAACGCTTCGCGGTCTCGCGCCTGTGGCGATGACCAGACCGTCGTAGCCCACCTCGGAGCCGTCGTCGAGAAGGACCGTCTTGTCGGTGGTGCGCAGCCGTACCGCCTGCCGGCCGCGCAGCCAGTGGTCGTCCAGCTCCTCCGCGCCGGGCAACGAGACGTCGTCGTCCCCGCGAAGGACGCTCTTGGACAGCGGCGGGCGGTTGTAGGGCGTGTGCTTCTCCGCGCCGATCAGCGTGATGTCCCCGTCGAACCCTTCTCGCCGGAGACTCTGGACCGCGCGGAGCCCCGCGAGGGAGGCGCCGACGACGACAACTCTTCGTAGGTTTCTCATGGCCGACAACATACCCAAGGGGGGTATATGCAGACGATGTGATCTTCGTCTCATATACCCTCACCCGGTATGGGTTGCGACTTCGACCGCGGGCGCATATGGTGCAGGATGCCGATACCCGCCCGGGGTATTTGAGGAGAGGGTGAAAGTGATGACCACCAGTACGTTCGTTGTATCCGGAATGACCTGCGGACACTGCGTCGGCACGGTGAAGTCCGAGGTCGGCAAGGTCTCCGGAGTGTCCGCCGTCGATGTCGAGCTTGCCTCCGGCAAGGTGACGGTGACCGCCGACGGACCCGTCGACGAGGCCAGGGTGAGGGAGGCGGTCGAAGAGGCGGGATACGAGCTCGTCGGTAGCTGACTCGACCAAGCTCCCACCAGGCCGGTGCGCAGGCGGCGCGCCGGCCTGTTGTCATGTCCGAGCGCCGGCACCCTTCCTCCTGTCGCCGGTAGGGCCGGAGCCGGTCCGCGCGGGCGACAGATGACCGGAAGGGTGCCCACGGCTTGCCCACCACGGGTCCCGACCGAATGTCAGCCTGATGGACGAGCCACGATAGTAGGCGATCGATGCCCGTCTTCCCTCAGACAACCTGGCAAACCCGGCGAAATGGCTGCGCCACTTCTGTACCATTTCGGCCACGGCTACGCGAGTACGAGGGAGCATCGTAGTGGTGAAGTTGAGGTCGGCGGCTGTCGTGCTTGCTCTGGCCGCCCCGATCTCCGTACAGGGAGGCGCCCTCGCCGCGCCACCGCCCACCATCCCTGAGGCCCGAGCCCGGCTCGTGAAGCTCAACGAGCGCGCTGATCAGATGGTCGAGAAGTACAACCAGGCCACGGAGACGCACCGGAAGGCCAAGAAGAAGTACGACTCCCTCAACGCCGACCTCAAGGCGAAGGGAGCGCGCGTCGACGCCCTGCGCCAGAGCCTCGTCACGGTGGCGGTCAACCGCTACCAGTACGGCGACCCGACCGGCTGGGGGCATCTCTTCGTCCAGGGCGAACCACAGGCGATGCTGGGATCGCTCGCCTCGATCGAGCAGATGGCACAGACCAGCACAGCGGAGCTGGCCGCCTTCGAGGCGGCCACGAAGGAGCTGCGTGAGCAGCGGGTCGCCGCCAAGACCGCCCTGTCCGAGGCGGACGCCGCGCGTGACCGCGTCCGCGGTGAGAAGACGAAAGTCGACAGCCTGGTCCGCGACCAGATCAAGCTCCTGCGCAGACTGGGCGCCTTCAAGCAGGGCGACCCCACCAGCACGGGCGTCACGTACACCGGCTCCGCCTCGGGGAACGCGCGCCTGGCCCTCCAGTTCGCCTACGCGCAGATCGGCAAGCCGTATCGATACGGCGCCACCGGCCCCGGTTCCTACGACTGCTCCGGCTTCACCCAGGCGAGCTGGCGGGTGGCCGGTGTCGAACTGCCCCGCACCACCTGGGACCAGTGGAGCTGGGGCGCCGATCGCCGCGTGTCCCTGGACGAGCTGCAACCGGGAGATCTCCTCTTCAGCAAGGGCCTGGGCCATATGGGCATGTACGCCGGCAACGGAAAGATGGTCCACGCGCCCCAGACCGGGGACGTCGTCAAGGTCGTCGACCTGGACGATTACTGGCGCAACCGCCTGCTCGGAGCGGTGCGTCCTTGACGCGGCGCCACCGGGCGGCCGCGGCCAGGCGCCTCTGTCCTGCGCGTGTCCCCAGGGTCGTGCCTGAGGACGCCGGCATGGCCGGAGACGCCATTGTCTCCGGCCATGTCGGGGGTTCTTCTCCTCCTCGCCGCCGCCCTACTTGAAGCCGCGCAGCCTGAGGCTGTTGCTCACCACGAAGACGCTGGAGAACGCCATCGCGGCACCGGCGATCATCGGGTTCAGCAGCCCCATCGCGGCCAGCGGCAGGGCGGCCACGTTGTAGGCGAAGGCCCAGAACAGGTTGCCCTTGATGGTGCGGAGCGTCCGGCGGGACAGCCGGATGGCGTCGGCGGCCACCCGCAGGTCGCCCCTGACGAGGGTGAGGTCGGAGGCCTCGATGGCGGCGTCGGTGCCGGTGCCCATCGCCAGGCCCAGGTCGGCCTGGGCGAGGGCGGCGGCGTCGTTGACCCCGTCGCCCACCATGGCGACCGTCCGGCCCTCGGCCTGCAGTTCCTTGACGACGTCCACCTTGTCCTTGGGCAGCACCTCGGCGATCACCTCGTCGATGCCGACCTCGGCCGCGACGGTCCTGGCGACCGCCTCGTTGTCGCCGGTGAGCAGCACCGGGGTGAGACCGAGCGCGCGCAGCTGCCGGATGGCCTCGGCGGAGGTGGGCTTGACCACGTCCGCCACTTCCAGCACCGCGCGTGCCTTGCCGTCCCAGCCGACCGCGACCGCCGTACGGCCGGCGGCCTGGGCCGCCTCCAGCGCACGCTCGAGATCGACGGGCAGGTGCTGGGACCATTCGGCCAGCAGCTTGGGCCGGCCGACGAGGACGGCGTGCCCGTCGACGATGCCCTGGACGCCGAGGCCTTCGATGTTGGCGAAGTCCTCCGGGGTGGGCAGGCTGCCCACCTTGTCGGCGGCGCCGCGTGCGACGGCCTGGGCGATGGGATGCTCGGAGGCGTGCTCCAGCGCGCCTGCCAGGCGCAGGACCTCGTCGGCGTCCTCGCCGTCGGCCACGTGCGTGGCGACCAGCGTCATCCTGCCCTCGGTGACGGTGCCGGTCTTGTCCAGCACCACGGTGTCGACCTTGCGGGTGGATTCCAGCACCTCCGGCCCCTTGATCAGGATGCCGAGCTGCGCGCCCCTGCCCGTGCCGACCAGCAGCGCCGTCGGCGTGGCCAGACCCAGCGCGCACGGGCAGGCGATGATCAGCACCGCGACCGCGGCGGTGAAGGCCGCGCCCGCGCCGCCGCCGGTGCCCAGCCAGAAGCCCAGCGTGCCCAGGGCCAAGGCGATGACGATGGGGACGAAGATGCCCGAGATGCGGTCAGCCAGCCGCTGGACCTGCGCCTTACCGGTCTGCGCGTCCTCGACCAGCTTGGCCATCTGGGCCAGCTGGGTGTCGGCCCCGATCCGGGTGGCGCGCACGACCAGGCGACCACCCGCGTTGACGGTCGCACCGGTGACCGCGTCGCCCGGCCGCACCTCCACCGGGACCGACTCGCCGGTCAGCATGGAGGCGTCGACCGCGCTCGAGCCCTCCTCGACCACGCCGTCGGTGGCGATCTTCTCGCCCGGCCGCACCACGAACCGGTCTCCCACCGCCAACTGGCCGGTGGGGATGCGGACCTCGACGCCGTCGCGGAGGACGGCCACGTCCTTGGCGCCCAGTTCCAGCAGCGCCCGCAGCGCGGCGCCCGCCCGGCGCTTCGACCGGGCCTCGAAGTAGCGCCCCGCCAGGATGAACGCCGTCACGCCCGCCGCGGCCTCGAGGTAGATGTTGCCCGAGCCGTCGGTCCTGGCGATGGTGAACTCGAACGGGTGGGTCATGCCGGGGGTGCCGGCCGTACCGAAGAACAGCGCCCACAGCGACCAGCCCAGCGCGGCGAGCGTGCCCAGGGAGACCAGCGTGTCCATGGTCGCCGCGCCGTGGCGCAGGTTGGTCCATGCGGCCTTGTGGAACGGCCAGCCGGCGTAGACGACGACCGGCGCGGCCAGCGTCAGCGACAGCCACTGCCAGTTGGTGAACTGCAGCGGCGGGATCATCGCCATCGCGATCACCGGGATGCTCAGCGCCAGCGAGGTGAACAGCCGGTTGCGCAGCGGACGCAGCTCGTCCTCGGGCTCGGCTTCGGGGGCCGACTCGGCACGCGGCGGCGCGGGGAGCGCGGCGGTGTAGCCCGCCGACTCCACCGTGGCGATCAGCTCCTGCGGGTCCACTCCCTCAGGAAAGGTGACCTTCGCCTTCTCCGTCGCGTAGTTGACCGTCGCGGTCACGCCCTCGAGCTTGTTCAGCTTCCGCTCGATCCGGTTGGCGCAGGACGCGCAGGTCATGCCGCCGATCGATAGTTCGACCGAGCCTTGGGGCTTGTCGTCGGTGAGGGAGGACATCACCTCTCCTTTCTCAGGGTCCTGCGGATCAGTGCTTGTGGTCGCCGTGCCCGCCGGACTTCGCGGTGCTCGGCGTGGGCTTCGCGGTGGCGGTGGCGGTCTGCCCGGTGTTCACGGTGAAGTCGGCGGTGCGGACCTTGCCCTCGTGCTGGAAGTCCAGGAAGAGGCGGTAGTCGCCCCTGCTCGGCACCTCGGCGTAGAAGACGATCTCGGGGCCGGCCTTGGTCTTGCCGTCGCCGGGCTCGCCGTCGGGGTGCACGTGCAGGTAGGCCAGGTCGCTGCCGCGCAGGGCGACGAGGTGGCCGTAGGCGCCGAGGTAGGGCTGCAGGTCGGTGACCGGCTTGCCGTCCTTGTTCACCTTGAGGGTGAGCTTGCTCGCCTGGCCGGGAACCAGGTCGCCGTCCAAGGTGACGGTGTAGCCGTCCACGTCGGCCGTACGGCTGGCCGCCGGCAGCGCCTTGGGCGTGTAGTCGCCGGCCACGAGCAGATCCGCGCCGAGCGTCAGGGCGCTGCCGCCGGTGGGGGCGAAGTCGGCGAAGGCCCGGTAGGCGCCCGCCGCCGGCAGCGTCAGCTTCACCGACCAGACACCGTTGCCCGCCTCCACCGGGTGCAGGTGCTGGAAGCTGCCGAGGTCCCTGGAGACCACGATGAAGTGGAGCTTCTTGTCGTGCTGCACCTGGTAGTCGGTCACGGCGCCACCGTTCGGGCCCGTCACCGTGAACTGGAAGTCGGTCGGCTCGCCAGGCTTGATCGTGGTGGTGAGCGGGTTGAGCGTGTAACCGTTCTCGGACACTTGGAGCCCCCCGGGGGTATCTTCTGAAGCCGCCTCAGCGGGCTTGGCGTTCGTGGTGTGCGTTCCGCCGTCGTGTGCGCCTGTCGGCCGGCTGCTCGGGGTGTGGCCCGCGCCCTGGCTGTGGCTGTTCGCCTGGGGCGGCGCGCCGACCTCGCCGACCGCGTTGCCCACGCCCAGGGCCCCGCCGAAGACGACGGCAAGGCCCAGGACGTAGGCGCCGAGCTTGGCTGGAGTGTTCACTGGTTCGTCACTTCGTATCCGGCCGCCTCGACGGCGGCGACGATCTGGCCGGCCTCGACGGGCTGCTCGCTCTGGACGGTCAGCAGGCCGGTGGCCAGGTCCACCTCGACGCCTGTCACTCCCGTGACCTCGCTGACCTCTTCCTTGACCGAGCTGACGCAGTGGCCGCAGGTCATGCCCTTGACGGTGTAGGTGGCGGTGCTCATATCGATTCACTCCTTCAGGAACGGACGAGTCGTGCGATGGCGTCGGTGGCTTCCTTGACCTTGGCTTGCGCTTCGGGTCCGCCCTTGACGGTGGCCTCGGTGACGCAGTGGGCCAGGTGCTCTTCGAGGAGGGACAGAGCGAAGGACTGGAGGGCGCTGGTGGCGGCGGACACCTGCGTGAGGATGTCGATGCAGTACTTGTCGTCCTCGACCATCCGCTGCAGGCCTCTGGCCTGCCCTTCGATCCGGCGCAGCCGCCGGAGGTGGTCGTGCTTCGCGTCGGTGTAACCGGCCATCACCCGCTCCCCTCGCTCTGTCTCCTACGAGAACACCATACCCCCCTAGGGTATTCCAATGTCAAATTCGCGCGGGGTCGGGCTGCTCCTGCACGGCCGCCGGCCGGCGCATGAGCACCAGCGAAAGCAGCGCGCCGGCCACGGCGACGACCGCCGCCCCGATGAAGGCCGCTTGGAAACCCTCCGTGAGCTTGCCGAGGTCGCCCAGCTCACCGGCCCCCTGCGAGGTGGCGATGGCGGTCATGACCGCCAGGCCGAGAGCCGAGCCCACGTTGTAGGTGGTGTTGACGATGCCCGAGGCGAGACCGGCGTCCTCAGGACGCGCTCCCGACATCGCCGACATCATGGCCGGGATGTAGGCCAGCGACATGCCGACCGCGGCGATCAGGCTGGCAGGCAGCACGTCGGCGACGAAGGTGCCGTCAGGCCGGGCGAAGGACAGCCCCGCGACCCCCGCCGCCAGGACGAGCAGGCCGAGGACGATGAGCGGCTTGGCACCGAAGCGGCCGAGCAGCCTCGCGGTGATCCCGATCATGAAGATCATGATGGCGACGGTCATCGGCAGCAACGCCGCGCCGCTGGGGAAGGCGCCGTAGCCGAGCACCTGCTGCAGGTAGAGGTTCAGGAAGTACCACATCGGAATCCACGCCGCACCCAGCAGGGTCATCGCCAGGTTGGCGGTGGCCAGGCCCGGCGTCCGCCAGATCGACAGCGGCATCAGCGGCGCCTTCACCGTGCGCTGGATGACGAAGAACAGCGCGAGCAGTGCCGCACCGCCGAGGGCGACGGCCCAGTTCATGTCGACGATGGCGTAGACGACCAGAGCGACTCCCGCGGTGGCGGAGATGCCGCCGAGCACATCGACCGAGCCGCGCCTGCCGGGAGTGGCGGGAAGAAGGGCGGGGACGGCCAGCAGGGTGGCCACGCCGATCGGGATGTACACGATGAACACCCACGGCCAGCTGAGGTACTCGGTGATGACGCCGCCGAGGAAGACGCCGGCCGTACCGCCGGCCGGGGCGGCCGCGCCGTACAGGGACATGGCCTTGCCGAGCTCGCGCGGGTCGTGGCTGAAGAGCATCATCAGCAGCGTCATGGCTGCCGGGGCGATGAGCGCGCCACCGACACCCTGGACGGCCCGGCCGAGGATCTCGACCCACGCGCTGCTCGCGGCCGCGGCGACGACAGAACCGATGATCAGGATCGCCCAGCCCGCCGTGAAGATCTTGCGGGCGCCGAACAGATCGGACAGGCGACCGCCCAGCAGCAGCAGCCCGCCGAAGGCGACCACGTAGGCGTTGAACACCCACTGCAGGCCGCCCTGGGAGAAGCCGAGGTCGCGCTGCATGTCCGGCAGCGCCACTCCGATGATCGACGTGTCCATGATGACCATGAATTGCGCGGCGGCGAGCACGATGAGTGCCCACCACCGGCGCGGATTTGCTGACATGACGCTCATTCCTATACCTGGTAGGGGTATGTGTCTTCGACGGCAGGGAACGTAACATACCCCCATGGGGTTTGCAAGAGACCGGGTTTCCCGCACGTCCGCGTGAGGCGGCCCCCCGTTCGGCTCCATCGGCGCCAGGACCACGGAAAGGGGCTCCGGATCAACTCCGAAACCCCTTGCCGGAACCCCGCTCGGCGTCGATTCAGGTGGCGGCCGTCCTCGACGCCGGAGCCGCCCAGCCGATTTACTACTCATGCTAGTAAGTCATCCTGTCGGGCATCGCGACCTCGACGCCCGACCGGACCATGTGTGTCAGGAGCCGACGACATCGCAGCCGGCGGCGTCGATCGCCGCCCTGACGAGCTCCTCGTCCACAGGACCGTCGGTCAGGATGCTGATCTTCGCCTCCCTCGGGTTCATGTCCACACCGACGACACCCGGCACCTGGATGAGCTCGGACTTGATTCCGGCGAGACAGTGGCCGCAGCTGTCCGGAGACAGCCCCGTGACGATGTAGGTGATCAGACTGTAGGCAACGGTGATCATCCCGTTCCTCCTTGCGCTTCATGCGTACGAAGATCAGGCAGATGACTCGAGTCCGCCCTCGTGAGAGATCTTCGCGGAGTTGGAGCGCCTTGCGGAGCTGTGGAGGCTTCGGGGTCACGCCATGGCGAGAAGAGGACATCTCCTACTGTTGGTCGTATGTCCGACCAGACCGGCTCCTCCCCTGTGGACGACGATCGCCACGCCCAGGCCCTGTACCAGCGCATGCATGCCAGAGGCGAGTCGCTCGCCGCCGCGTCGGCCGCGCTCGCCCTGACCCCGGTCGAGGAGTCCCGCGCACGGAACCGACTGGTACGGCTCGGCCTGCTCAATCCCGAGTCGGAGCTGACCGTCGAGACGACGGCGGCCCTGATGCTCAGCCTGGAGCGCGGCCATCGGGCCCTGGACAAGCTGGTCCAGCAGCACGTCATGACAGCGGCCGTGGCCAGGAACTACCTGGGACTGGCTGCCGGGGACGGCGACGACGTCCATGTGGAGTTCTACGCGCGTGAGGAGCACACGACGCGGCTCGCCCAGCGGCTGGATGATCTGGCCACGACGGTACGGCACGAGGTCGTGGCGCTGCACCCGCCGGCCAACTGGGATCCCCGCAGGATGGGGGCCGTCTACGAGCGCGACAGGATCCACGTGACCAAGGGTGTCCGCGTGCGGTCGATGCACGCCCAGATCGCGCTGGCCGACCCTCCCATGCGGGAGCTCCTGCGAGCGCGGGCGGCGCGCGGGGTCGAAGTCAGGGTCGCCCCGGTCATTCCCACCAGGATGCTGGTCTACGACCGGCGTCTGGCGATCGTCCAGGCTGATCCGGACGACCTGGACGCGGGTGCGGTGCTGATCCGGAGCGCCAACGTGGTCAGGTCGCTGGCGGCGATCTACGACTACCTCTGGATGACGGCGTCCGAGCTCGATGACGTGCCCCGCTCGGCGGACGGCAGCACGCTGACGGAGCAGCAACGCGCGGTGCTCCGCATGCTGGCGGAGGGGGCGAAGGACGACGCCATCGCCCGGAGCCTCGGTGTGTCGACGCGTACGGTGACACGGGTGGTCGGCGAGCTTTCCACGATGCTCGGGGCGGGCAGCCGGTTCCAGGCAGGTGTGCGCGCCACCCGGCTGGGCTGGCTCGACTGACCGCCCGGAAGGAGGACGGAACCGCTGGTTACCACCGGCGGCAGGGGTAGTCGCGTTCCTGCCGAACCGGGCTCGCGCGTCACGAATCGTCGGCGGACAGCAGCCGGGCCAGGGTGTCCAGACCGTGGTGGAGCCGGCGGAAATAGGTGGCCCTGCTGATGTGGAGCTGCCGGGCGAGCTGCTGGTGCGTGCGCGGTCTGCCCAGGTAGTAGTGCCGCAGGATCCACCCCGCCTCGGTGTCCTCCGGTGCGTCGCCGTCCTCCAGGGTGCGCACCGCGTCGCGCAGCCACTCCTGCAGGTCCTTCACCGTCGCCGTGCGTGCGCAGGACAGCAGCGGGCTGTCGGCCAGTCTGGCCTGGTCACGGATGTGGGTCAGGGCCCAGCCCACCTCCCGGCCCGTCGGGCCCTGGGCGGCGCCCCCGTCCGGGGCGGGGACGAGCCGCTCCACCCAGTCGGACAGCGCGTCCTGGCCGAAGTCCTGGCTGTAGATCTCGGGCCTGCGTCCGCACCGGTAGATGTCGTCGGTGGTCGTGCCGTGCCGCCGGAACCGCAGACCGTGCAGGAGCCGCTGGTAGACGGGGTTCGGCGTGGAGACCGTCAGCAGGACGCCGCGGGAGCGGACCTGGTGCAGCAGGTGGCGCAGCAGGAAGGCGTGCAGGCCCGCCTCGGGGCAGTAGGCGGCCCCGAGGACCAGGCTGCCGGCGCCCCGAGGCCGGTCGAAGAGCCCGTCGGTGTGTTCCTGGAGCAGCGACTCCACGCTGGTCGCGGTGCGCTCGGTGACGTGGAGCAGGCCGATGAGGCCGGCGGACCGGCCGTCGCCGTCCTTCAGCAGATGGAAGCCCGAGGGGTCGTCGCGCAGCCATTGCTCCACCATGCGGTCGGTTCGCCGGGGGTCCAGCCCTCCGTGCCGGGCCCAGCGGTGCATCAGCTGCCCGATGTCGTCGGCGTCCCCGGGGTCGGCGGTGTGGACCAGACCCGTGGGCAGGCCGGCGGGGAACCTGGCGGGAAACAACGTCTCGCGCACGGCCGCGTCGTCGGACAGCGCCATGACGCCCTCGGCGAGGCGGCTGCGGTACTCGGCGCTCGGCTCGGTGGCCACCAGGCGCTTGCGGTAGGCCAGCGCCCGGGTCCGCGTGCCGCGGTGGGCGGCCGGTTGCCGCCACCGGTGCGCCAGCTCGATCACCGTGCGGAACGGCTCGGCCACGGCGAGCCCGAGCTCGGTGCGGGTGACGACGCTGAGCCCGCCGAGGGCGTCGAACAGCTCCGGGTCGACCTTCAGCAGCGCCTCGTCGCCCGACCACACGGTGGCCAGCCGGTCCAGTGCGCCCCGCCAGCGGGCAGCGGGCGACTCGCGCGACAGCCGTTCGACGATCTCCCGGGTGACCTGGTCGGCCACCGCCCCCGCAACGTGCGGGGAGGCGCCTGCGTGCAGCGCCCGGCATGCCGCGCCGGCGATCAGCGGGTTGCCTGCGGCGAGGCGGACGACCAGGTCCCGGCTTCGCGGGGCGTGCAGCTGCGCGTCGGCGGCCAGCTTCCTGATCCGCTCGTCCTGCCAGGCGGAGACCGTGAGGACCGTGACTCCCGACAGGGTCCAGGCCGGGTGGGCCAGCAGCGAGCGCCTGCTCACGATCAGAACCGGCCTGCCGTGCTCCGGCCGCCGGGTCCGCACGGCCTCCAGCGCGGACAGCGCTGCCTCGCTGTCGGCGCCGTCGAGGGCGAGCGGTGTCCTGGTCTGTTCGGCGAGCGCGGCCGGTACGGCCTGCCGGGTGCCCGGCTGCGACAGATCCAGCACCGGCACCGAGGTCAGGCTCGACACGAGCCGGGACTTGCCGATGCCGAGGGGGCCCGTGAGGTTGACGAGCGCGTGCCTCGTCAGTGCCTCCCGCAGGACGTCCGGGGTCACGCCCGGAGCGGGCCCGGCCTCTGGTGTCTCTGCCATCAGATCTCCTTGCACTCCTCGACGAACGGTCCGTCGCCGCACGTGGCGAACACCTCATCGACCCGGCGACGCGGCGAGGAACCGGGCTGCGGCCCTCGTGAGACTGTGAGACTCCCGTGAGACTTGGTTTGTTTGCTTCCCGACTAGTTTGTCCTCCGTGGTCACCAGGCACGCGGGACCGAACGCGCGGGGGGAAGACATGCAGGGCCACACCATGTCCGTACTCGGCCTGACCGGAACCGAGGAGGACGTGTACCGCCACTTCCTGCGCCATCCACGCACGCCCGCACGCGACATCCGCGAGGTGTTCTCCTTCGACGAGGAGAGCGCGACGCGGGCGCTCTCGCGCCTGCGCGACCTGCGGCTCCTGCACGGGGACGACGAGAGCACGTGGGCGTCGGAGCCCGAGGTGGCCGTGCCCCGGCTGATCGAGGAACAGCTCGAGGCGATGCACCGGACGATGCGCCGGCTCGTGGACCCCTGGCCCATCGTGCGTTCGCTGCAGCGCGACCGGCAGGACCCGGTGCCGGGGCTCTCCGGGACGGCCGACGGCGCGGGCGTCGCGCTCCGCCGGCTGGAAGACGCGCGGGAGGTACGCGCCCACATCGACCAGCTGGCCTTCAGCGCCCGGGACGAGGTACTGGCCGCCGAGCCCTACGACACGCTGTCACCGCGGGACATCGCGCACGGGCGGCCCGTCGACGCCCGCTGTCTGCGGCGCGGCGTGCGCATCCGGAACCTCGTGCGCGCCTCCGCCCTGGAGGATCCGGCGACCCTGGGCTATCTGCGGGAACTGCACGCCGACGGTGCGCAGATCAGGGTCGCGGACGAGTTGTCGGACCTGATGCTGGTCTACGACCGACGCACGGCGCTCCTCCCGATCGACCTCCACGACACCGGCAGGGGCGCCCTTCGCATCGAGGAGAGCACTCTGGTGGGCGGCGTCATCAGCCTGTTCGAGAGGCTGTGGGCGGCGGCGACGGACCTCGCCGAGCTGACGGCCCCCGACGCCGGGCGGGTCATCCAGCTCTCCGAGACGCAGCTGCGGGTGCTGACCTGTATGTGCACCGTGAGCAAGGACGAGGTGGGCGCCCGGCGGGCCGGCATGTCGCTGCGCACCTACCGCCGGCACATAGCGGATCTGCTGCGGGTGCTCGACGCGGGTAGCCGCGCGCAGGCGGCGTTGACCGCGCGCGAGCGGGGCTGGGTGTGACCGCGTGGTACGGCCCGCTCGATGGGTCTCACCGTTCGTGATCAGCGGATTCGTACGGCAAGGCGCGGGCCTGACAAGCGGTGCGAGGTTCTTTCACACAGATCGTCACCCGCGCACGGCCTTTCTCCGTTATCGTCACTCGCGCATCATCGGCAAAGTCCGTCATGATCGGGAGACTTCATGCGCGCGGTCCTCTCCGCTGCTGCGGCGGCCTTCACCCTCCTCCTCACCTGCATGGCCGCCCCTTGGCCTGCTGCCGCCTCCACCGCGGCCCTGCCGGGCGGCAAGGCGACCTATGTCGTCTCGCAAGGACACCTGAAGGCCGCATCCAGCCAGAACTGGGTACGGCTCGGCAGCTACCGCTTCGCCGCCGACGGCACGGTGACCGCGGCTCTGTATCTGTGGTGGCAGCGCCATCCCGAGGCCAGGCAGCCCACCGGCAACACCCCCGACTCGGGCTGCACCACCAGGGCAGGCGGTTCCCGCTCGCTCCCCCGTACCTGCGAGGTGCTCACCGCCGGGGGTTTCACCGGCTCCCCCGACGAGAACCGCACCGGAACGTACACCGTGTCGGGCAACGTGGTGAGCATCCGGTGGAAGATCGCCCAGACGTGGACCGAGCAGTGGTACGTGCGGCCCTCCCCCGACGGCGCTCTGGCCCGCCTGGACCTCAAGTCCAGCACGCTGGCCACCCACGGTTACGGCTACGGCAGCAACGCGGCGCTCGGCACCCGGCGCGCGATGAGTTCGGTGAAGGCGTTCGCCGGCACTCTCAGGCAGGACCTGACGAGCTGGGCGGGCGGCAGGATCGTCGCCACCGGTGGTCAGAGGTTCGCTCATTCCTCCTTCCGCGCCTGTGCCGACACCACCTGGTGCCTGACCTACCTGCAACCGTCGTCCGCGGGCGCCTGCCAGAAGTCGGGCGGATGCCCCAGGTACGGAGGCGGGACGAAAGCGAACGTGAGTTCCATCCAGTACTACCTCACGAAGATCTCCAACTCCGATCGCCGCGACACGTTGTGGCACTGGTGCACCTGTCTGGCGATGGAGCGCGGCGAGTTCTGCTACACCGGCAACTCCCACGTCAAGCCGCTCATGCAGATCATCGACGACAAGGGAGCCTTCCGCGGATGGGTCGGCGCGGAGGCCTCGTTCTCGACCGGTTCCAGGGGCGCGGACATGCTGGCGGTGTTCCGCATCACCGACTTCCGCTGACCGGAGGGAGCGGCCCGCACGATCTCCGCGTGACCCCTGGGGGCCGCCGTGGCCGCCGAGTAGGCTCGGGTCCAGCGGGTCGCCTCGCTGGCCGACGAAGGCCGCACCGAGGAGAGCCGCCGCACCTACGCGCGGGCGGCCGAGGTGTTCGAGGCGATCGGTGACACCGAGGCCGGAAGCCGCTGCCGCCACGCCGTCTACGTCTCCCAGCCGGCCGCGGTCGCCGACCTCATCCGCCAGGCCGCCGCCTGACGACCGGCGCACCTGGCGGGATCGCGCCGCCCGGACACCGGGTCATCACGATCGGGCGCGCGTCTCAACTCTGTTTTCTCGCCGGTCAGCCGCTGTCCAGACCTGTCCGGTGTCCGGTCGTTGTCCGCATCCGCCGTCCACGGGTGGTGGACACCCCGCCGGCCTTCCGAAAGTGATCTCACGCCGATCAAGGCACACCGTCCCGACCCGACAGGAGTCACGCAGTGAGATCTCTTCAGCGCATCGCCGCCCTGGCGAAACACGCAAGGGCCGCTCATGCCGTGCCGGCAACGATCAAGCGAGACGAGAGGAACGGAGGAACGAAGCGCGCTTTCGCCGTCCTGGCGGCCGTCTTCGCGATGACGCTGGGGCTCGGAGCACCCGCCCAGGCCGAGAGCGTCACAGCCGCACCGGACGCCTCACACCAGTACTGTGCGGCCACGACGGACGATCTCTCCAAGGTCAGGTGCTTCACATCCGCCAAGGCCCTCAAGGCCGCCAAGGCGGCTGAAACCATCTACGGCGAAGTCCTGTTCGACAAGTTCAACGGCGGCCAGTTCTACGTCTGGGCCAGAAACCCCTGCTACACGCTCAACCAGGGCCCGGTGCAGGATGTCAACCTCGCTACGTGGGACAACAACACGGCCTCCCGAGGGCTGATGACGGCGCTGTCCGGGCCGAACACCTGTAACCGGTGGATGGCCTGGAGCCTGCCCGGATGCGGCGGCACCTCGCTGGGATGGGGCTCGCCCGGCGTCTGGGCATCCGCCGGGATCAATCGGATGATGTGCGTCCGCTTCTGGCGGGCCTAGAACGCGGAGGGGTGGTCGCCCGCCGTCCGGTGCCTTCCACCCCCGGCTGACGACCACCTGGCCGGCGCCGCCCTCGGCGGCGCCAGGCTGCTGCCCGAACGGATCTGGCAGTCGGTTCGCGGCCCGAACTCCTGACGGGCGGGTCGACCGCGCCTGAGGCTCAGCCCTCGGGCGGGGCGGCGAAGGGGGCCAGGTCGGCAGGGGTCACCGCGGTCAGGCGACCGGTGCGCACGTCATCCAGGACCGAGGCCACCCAGCCGGCCTCCGCGGCGGCCATCGTGCGGAGGTACTCGATCTCGATCACCGTGATCCGGGGCAACCGGCGCGCGGCATCCGAGCCCAGGCTCGCGTCCAGGGCCGCCAGCCGTTCGGCCAGCGCGACGGCCCGTTTCTCCAGCACCGCCGTCATCTCCGCCGGCGAGAGCATGAGCAGGTGCGCCAGGCCCACGGCGAACTCGGGGAACTCCTGCCTGGGCACGCCGAGCATCTCGTGCAGCCACCGGCGCGTCGCCTCCCGCCCCGCGTCCGTGATCTCGTAGACGGTCCGCTCGGGGTAGAGCTGGTCGCGCTCGGTCTCCTTGACGGTGACCAACCCGCCGGCGAGCAGCCGGTCGATCGTGCGGTACAGGCTCGACCGCTGCCCGACGTTGACCACCTGGTCCTTTCCGTACTCCTTCAGCAGCCGCTGGATCCGGTACGGGTGCAGCGGCCCGCCGTGCAGGAGCGCGAGCACGGTCAGACCGAGTGGCGAAGACTTCATGGCCCTGATCTTAGCAACTAGTTGACGTGAAACTAGTTGCACTGCAACTATCAGAGCCATGGACACCCAGGTACTGATCGTCGGAGGCGGCTACGCAGGCCTCGCCTCCTCACTGTTCCTGTCCCACCAGGGAGTGCGTTGCCTCCTGGTGGACCGGCATCCCGGCGTCTCGATCCTCGGACGGGCACGCGGGATCAACCCCAGGACCACGGAGATCTACCGCCCCCTCGGCCTCGGCGCGGCGATCAAGGCCGCGGGCAGGCCGTTCGACGAGGAGTCGGGCGTGGCCCGCTGCACCACGCTGGCGGACGAATGGCACTGGATCTCCGACGAGAAGTCACCGCGCGCGCTGCCCGAGCTGACGGCCGGCGAGTTCGGCATGGCCGACCAGAGCACGGTCGAGCCGATCCTGGCCCGGGCCGCCCGCGACAGGGGCGCCGACCTCCGTTTCAACACCCGGTGCGTCTCGGTCGAGCCGGACGCCGACGGGGTCACGGCCGTCATCGAGGACCGCGCCACCGGCGAGCGGCAGACGATCAGGGCCGGCTACCTGATCGCGGCCGACGGCTATCGCGGGCGGATCAGGGAGCAGCTGGGCATCGAGCGCACCGGGCTGGGCGTGCTGCGCCATTACCTGTCCTTCGTCGTCAAGGCGGACCTGTCGCAGATCATCAGGAAGCGCGCGCTGTTCTGGATCATCGGCGGTCCTGGCGCCGCGGCCTCCGGAGCGTTCGCCGGCCACGCCGTGCCCGGCCAGTGGGGTATCGGGCTGACCTACGACCCCGCTGTGGAGTCGCCCGACGACTACCCGGACGAGCGGCTCGCGGCCACGGCCAAGCAGCTGATCGGCCGCGACGTCCCCGTCGAGATCCTGGACCGGGCAGCCTGGGTGGAGGCGGTCGGCGTCGCCGACCGGTACCGCCACGGACGGGTCTTCCTGGTCGGCGACGCCGCGCACGTGTGGCCGGCCGCCCAAGCGATGGGCGCGAACTCGGCGGTGCAGGACGCCCACAACCTGGCCTGGAAGCTCGCCATGGTCCTCGCCGGCGACGCGGGTGACGAACTGCTCGACACCTACGAGGCCGAGCGCAGGCCCGTCGCGCTCGAACTGGCCGACCTCACGGTGCGCAGCCAGGCGGCCAGGTTCGGGCCGAACCCCGAGGACGATCCGGTGGACCCGATCATGTGCGTGCTCGGGCAGCGCTACCGGTCCACCGCGATGGTCGGGGCCGAGCACGGGTCGGTCTTCGGCGAGAGCGTCGAGCAGTACGCCAGGCCGGGCACCCGTGCTCCGCACCTCTGGCTGGAGCGGGACGGCCGCAGGATCGGCGTGCACGACCTGTTCCACGACTCCTTCGTCCTGCTCACCGGGGCGGAGGGCGAGCAGTGGACGCGAGAGAAGGCGCACGTGCCGGTGCGCGCCTACCGCGTCGGGGTCGACCTGCTCGATCTCGACGCGGCCTGGCAGTCACGGTACGGCCTGGGCGAGAGCGGCGCGGTGCTGGTGCGTCCCGACGGCTATGTCGCGTGGCGCAGCGACTCCTCCGCCATGAGCCCCGCCGACGCCCTCCGTCAGGTGCTGGCCGCGGACAGGCGTGGCGGTCGCCAGTCGGCGGCGACCCCGACGCCGGCCTGAGCACCCCTGGCCGGGCCGTCCGGTCCGCCGCCGCCCGGACCAGCCGGTCCAGGCGGGCCCTCTCCGCGGTCGCCGCCCGATGCGTCGCCGGGTGGGCGACCTGCGCTGCTTCCCGCCGCCGTCGGTCCGCTCCTGCTGGTGGCGCTGGGCACCACGCCGGACGCCGGCACACCTGACGGTGCGGCGCGCCTGGACACCGTCCGGGCACTGACCCAGACGTACGACAGGTGGGGGCACGCCAGTGCGGTCTTCTTCTGCCTCAGCGTCCTGCTCCTCAACCACCTGCTGTACCGGTCAAGGCTCGTCCCTCGGTGGGTGTCCGGCTGGGCGCTCGTCGCGGTGGCACCGTACCTGGCCGGAAGTCTCCTCGTCATGTTCGACCTGCTCGCCGCGTCCTCGGCGGCCTACGCCGTTCTGGTCGTCCCCCTGGCGCTGAACGAGATGGTGCTGGCGGTCCGGCTGCTGGCGAAGGGGTTCAGCACGCCGTCGTCGCCGCTCACCGCCCAGGTCGCCGGCACCGGCGGCGCCGCGTGACGTGGTGCGGAGGAGGGTGTCCGCCGGGGGCGGGCACGGCTGCCGTCAGCGCCAGAACCTCGCCTCCGGGTAGCGGCGCGAGGCCCGGTCGAGCAGCGGCCGCGACTGCTTGCGCAGGTGCAGGTCGAAGAAGGCGCCGACGTACGTGCGCAGGACCTCCACGGTCCGCGGACCCGAGAGCGAGGAGTCCAGCTTGAGTCCGAGCTGCTGGGCGAGGAGCGGATAGTCGCAGAACGACCGGTGTTCCATGCCGTCGAAGGTGATCCAGCGCTTCCAGCCGGGAACTGCCGCACTCCCCGGGCGAGTCCGGCGCTGGGTGCCACGCGGACGCTAGGATGCCGCCGTGTCCCAAGAGACGTTGATCGTGGCGGTCGCCCAGACTTCGGCCCGCCTCGGTGACGTGACCGCCAATGCTCACGCGGCGGCCACGTCAATCCCCGTGGCCGTCGAATCCGGGGCGAAGCTTCTCATCTTCCCCGAGCTCTCCCTCGTCGGCTACGACCTCGACCTCCTGGACGACCCGGCGGCGTGGGTGACCGAGGACGACCCACGACTCGACGTCGTCCGGCAGGCCGCGCGGGACTGCGGGGTGACCGCGGTGGTGGGCGCGGCCTACCGCCGGGCCGACGGCACGGCGTGGATCGCCTCGCTGGCGGTGCGTCCGGACGGAAGCATCCATGCCTACGGCAAGCAGAACCTGCACGGCCGCGAGCGTGATCTCTTCCAGCCCGGTGAGCCGGGTGCGCTTCTCGACGTCGACGGCTGGCGGGTCGCCCTCGCCATCTGTTACGACGCCGGCGTGCCGGCCCACGCCGAGGACGCGGTCCGCCGAGGTGCGGAGGTCTACGCCGGATCGGTCCTGTACACGCTCGCGGAGGCGCGGCGGCTGGACCTCCATTTCGGGGCACGCGCCATGGATCACCGCATGTTCGCGATCGCCGCCAACCACGCCGGCACGGGGCCGGGCTGGGTCTCGTGCGGTGGCAGCGGGGTCTGGCACCCGGACGGGACCCGGCTGACGCAGGCCGCGACCGGCCCGGGGCTGGTCACCGCGGCGCTGTCGCGCGGCGAGCTGCTCGCCTTGCGCGACAGGGACGCGCTGGCGGGCTACCCGCGCGGCACGGTTCCCGACGCCTCGCCCGCGTAGGGGGCCGAGATCGTCAGCGGCCGGCCGAGCGCCGCAGCTCGTCGAGGATCTCGAACTCCTCCGCCGTCAGGTCGGCGGCCACGCTCAGCCTGCCCGTGGACGTCTCGAGCTCGATGGGCGGCGGCCGCTCGGCGTTCTCCGGCACGACCTCGAAAAGCGGCTTGTGTTCGGGGTTGCTCACTGTCCCAGCATGCCACGGGATCACTGACGGGGTCGCCGGCCGGCCGGGCCAGGGAGCCGCGTGATGGGGACCGTCGGACGGCACCGCCCCGCCGCCGCACTCGATGTGATCAAGGCAGGGCGAGGCGGTGAGGGCATCTCCTGACGGCGTCCGTGGCGGCCGGGCCAGGCGGGCCGGATCCGTCAGGTGCAGGTGACGCTGTACGTGACAGGTTCGGAAACCGCCGTGTTGGGCGCGACGACCTGAAGGTAGCCGGTCACTCTTCCGCCGGTGGACTGGACGGCGCGCCAGTCCTTCCACTCCACCGTCCTGGTGAGCGGGCCGCCCTCGGGGAAGGCGATCCGCTCGGTCGGGCTGCTGGTGTTGTTCTCGAAGCGCCAGGCGTACTCGACCGGCACCGACGTAGGCGCGGACACGGTGATCGTCGCGGTGGCCTTCAGGTCGACGGGGCAGGCGCCCGTGTGGTTGGACGGCGTGATGGCAGGGTTCGTCACCGACGTCACCTTCCCGCCGGTGTTGGGCGCGGGCGGCTTGCCGTTGCAGGTCAGGGAGTACTCGCCGGGCTCGCCCTGAACCTTGGCGGGGCCGGTGACGTCCAGCCATACCTTGGCCGCGTGGCTCTTGGAGGTCATCCAGGAATGGGCGGCACGCTGTGTCCCCGGCTCGGTGAACCGGAGCTTCTCCTCCTGCCAGTAGCCGCCGTCGTCCCAGCGCCACCGGTAGGTCACGGTCAGCGGGTAGGTCAGGCCCTTGGGGGCGGTGACCGTCGCCGCTGCGGTGAGCTGGTAGGGGTTGGCGGTCGTGCAGGCGCCCGGTTCGCGGCTCCACGTGGTGACGGCCGCCTTGGACACGGTGAGCTGGGCCGGCTCCTCGCCCTTGCAGGTGACCGACCAGGTGATCGGCGCCGAGTCCTTCCAGTGGCCGTAGTCGTCGCCGGTCGCGACGGCGAACGCGGTCGATCCCGTTGTCGTGCCGTTCTCGACCCAGTCCCTGGTGTAGGTCCTGGTCCCGGAGATCCTCTCGGAGGTGGCGGCCGTGCCCGGGTACTTCCAGTAGTGCCAGACCACCGCCGGCCCGCCCGTCACGGTGATCGTCGCCGTGGTCCGCACCGTCACGGGGCAGGCCCCCGTGTACGGCTGGGCGGGCGAGGCCACCTTGGTCTCGGAGAAGCTGATGTCGACGCACGCGATCGTGAACTTCACCGGTTCGGTGCGGGCCAGAGCCGGCGAGGTGACCTCGACCCAGGCGGATCCGCCGCTCGTCCTGGACGGATCGGCGACCGGCCAGGCGAGGGTGAGGTCCCTGGTGAGGTCGGTGCCCTTGATCTCGATCTCGCCGGGGACCGTGGTCCCGTCGCTGCGGACCCACCTGTAGGTGACCTTCGCCGGCTTCGACACCGCGAGGGTCGCGTGGAAGGTGAACTGCAGGGGCCTGGTGCAGGAGCCCTGGTAGCCGGCCGGGCTCACCCACGGGTTGGCCGCCTTCACGACGACCGGGGGCGGCGTCGGGTCGGTCGCGCAGGTGACGCGGTACGGGGCCCTGTTCGAGGTGCTCAGCACCCTGCCGTCCGGGCCCAGGATCTCGATCCAGCGCGTACCCGACTGACTGGTCAGGAAGGTGCGGCTGGAGGTGACCGTACGCGTGGAGGCGTCGGAGAACCACAGCCGCTCGGTGCCGAGCGCGCCGCCGTCGCTGTCCACCCATCGGTAGGAGACGGCCGCGGGCACCCGGGAGACGGTCAGCCTGCCGGTGAAGCGCAGCGTTCCGCCGCCGACCGGGCACTTCCCTGCGTAGTCGTCGCCGGTGGCCTCGGCCGACGCCGTGGGCGCCGGCGGCGCCTGTCCTGGTCGCCCGGAGACGCCGACGTCACGCAGGCCGGCGCCACAGGAGACCGTGTAGTAGGCGCGCTTGGAGATCAGCTTCTTCGGGCTGAGCACCTGGACGGCCTGCCAGCCCCGGGCGCTGCCGGTGAAGGAGCGCCGTTCCCGCAGCGTCACCTTCGCTCCCGCGCGGACGGTCTTCACCGCGCTCTTGCTTCCGTCGCTGCGGATCCAGCGGTACGTCAACCGGTCGGCCCCCTTGACCGTGACGGCCGCGGAGAACACGGTCGAGACCGGGCACTGCTCGCCGCCACGGGCCGGGGAGGCCTTGACCGCGGCGATCCTGACCATGGGGTCCGCCGCCGCGTTCGCGGGAGCGGTGAATGTCCCCGCCGACAGGCAGAGAGCGGCGGCCGTCGCCACGGCACTCCGCCACCATAGGTTCTTCCTCACGCAAACTCCGATTCAGTGATGTAGCGCGCGTAGTCTGGTCAACGCGACTTGCGGGAGAGTGGGAAACGGCTGCAAACGTCACCGCCCCGCCGCCGGCGGCCTGCCGCCGGGATCACGCCGCGGCGCGCACGCGCTGCAACGTGCGCACGCCCGCGACCGCGAGCGGCAGGAACAGCAGGCTGAAGGCGCCGCCCACCACATACGTCAGGTCGATCGGGATGAACATCATCGCGACGAAGGCGCCGAGGTAGACGGCGGTCAGCCACCAGCCGACGACACCGGCGCGGGCGAGCCCGGCGCACACGGCGAGCAGGCCCAGGAAGGCGAACATCTCGGTGCCGCTCCACAGGGGCATGAACGCCGACCCGTCCACGGTGTCCGAGATCCGCACCGCGACGTCGAGCGGGAGCTGCCGGCCGAGGACCATCCGCCACCAGTCGTCGCGCACGGCGCCGGACACGTTCAGCAGCCCGAGGGCGGCGGCCAGCGCGCCGAACAGGGTCAGCCACCGCCCCTTCCTGCCGCGGACGAGCCCGGGCACGACCATCGCGCCCAGCGCGCCGGTGATCAGGCCGTAGTGCAGCAGGATCGCCGACAGCTCCGTCAGGAAAGCGTCGCGGGCCAGCGAGGTGATGTAGTCCATCGTCGAGTCGGAGTCCTGCGGCGGGCAGGTCATCATGCCGGCGAGCATGAGCAGGGGGCAGGCGATCAGGGCGGCACCGCCGGCGCGTCGCAGGAACCGGCCGGCTCGATCGGCGGGCTCGGCAAGCGCGGGCCCGGCGGCCGTCGCGCTGTGGGCAAGGGGGGTCATGTCGTACCTCCGGGCTTCGGTGTCGTTGGCGAAGGAACTCTCTCGCCGGGACGCCAGGCGGCGCGTCAGCCATTGCGTATCGTGACGGGTCCACGCGTCGGTGGACCGGCTCTGACGCGGGTCCACCGTTCGAGGGACCCGGTGAGCGGCAGCGGTCCGCCATCCGGCGGACTCGGCGGCCATCGGGCGTGATTACCATCTGTAGCCATGACGATGACCCGGCTGAGGGACGCCCGCCTCATCCCGCTGGTGTTCGGCCCGCTGATCGGCGTCCTGTCCGTCGTGGAGACGAAGCTCGACGACTTCTTCGGCGCCAGCGCCGCGGCCACCTGGGTCTCGGGGATCGTGCTCGGCGTCGGCGTGGTGCTCGCGACCTGGTATCCGCTCGCCGGTGCGGCCGTCGCGGCCATCTGCTTCCCGGTCGGCGTGGTGGCCTTCGACGCGCCGGGTGCCGGCGGTGCGGCGATGATCGGCCTCATCGGGGCGGTCGCCTGGGCCGGATGGCGGGAGCCGCCGCGGCGTTCGGCCGTCGCGCTGTGCGTCGCGGCCGTGTCCTTCGCCGGCACGTCGGTCGTCGGCGGCCAGTCGGTGTGGGAGCTGTTCTTCGTGCCGGCGATCCTGCTGCCGGGCTGGTACATGGGGCTGCTCGCGCGGCGCAACGGCGAACGCGCGGTGAAGCTGGCCGAACTGGCCGCGGCGCTGGACGCCGAACGGGAGGCCAACGCCCAGGCCGCGGTCGCGCAGGAACGCACGCGCATCGCACGGGAGGTGCACGACGCCGTCGCGCACTCGGTCAGCGTGATGACCCTGCAGCTGGGCGGCTTGCGCCGGCTGCTGGCCGATCGTCCCTCCGAGCAGGAGATCGTGGTCGGGCTGGAACGGCTCGGGCGGCAGACGGTCGAGGAGATGCGCGGCCTGGTCGGCATCCTGCGCGAGCGTCCCGACGGTGAGCGGCCGACGCCCGTCCCGTCGCTGTCCAGGGTCGACGAGCTGATCTCCGACGTCCGCGCCGCCGGCCTGGAAGTGCACCTGGACTCCCCCGCCGACCTGCCGCGGCTGCCGCCGGTGC
This sequence comes from Nonomuraea sp. NPDC004354, assembly GCF_053602555.1. Classification (NCBI taxonomy): domain Bacteria; kingdom Bacillati; phylum Actinomycetota; class Actinomycetes; order Streptosporangiales; family Streptosporangiaceae; genus Nonomuraea; species Nonomuraea sp. NPDC004354. The sequence continues at coordinate 363,426 of NZ_JBSGDV010000004.1, forward strand.
TGGATCTCACCGCCTACCGGGTCCTGCAGGAAGCACTGACGAACGTGCTACGGCACGCCGGCGCGGCTCCGACCGCGGTCGCCATCGGATACACCGAGCAGGCGCTGACCCTGGAGGTGCGCAACGAACCCGGGCGGGCGGCGCGCGCATCCACCGCATCGCCCGCGAAGCGCGGCGGCCACGGGCTGGTCGGCATGCGCGAACGGCTGGCGATGGTGCACGGCAGCCTGCACGCCGCCCCCGAACCGGACGGCGGTTTCGCGGTCCGTGCCCGATTCCCGCTTCCCCGAACCCGGTAGGGACAGGCTCGGTCGCGCCCGTCCTTCCCGCTCGCCGTTCAGGCCTGCTCCTCGCCGAAGAGGATGACCTGCCGGACGGCCTTGCCGTCGGCGAGCTGGTCCATCGCCTCGTTCACCGCCGAGAGCCCGATCCTCGCCGACACCAGCGCGCCGACCGGCAGCCTGCCCTCGCGCCACATCCGGGCGAAGACGGGAATGTCACGGGAGGGGACCGCCGACCCGAGATAGCTGCCGATGATGGTCCGGCCCTCCGCCACGAGCTTGAGCGGCGAGATCGACGATCGGGCGTCGGGCGCCGGAAGTCCCACGGTGACGGTGCGGCCGCCGGGGGCGGTCGCGTCGACCGCGCTCTCGAAGGCGCGAGCGTTCCCGGCCGCCTCGATGACGACCGGCGCCTTGATACCGAGCGCGGCGACCTCGGCGGGACTGTAGGTCGCATGGGCGCCCAGGTCACGGGCGGTGGCGAGCTTGTCCGGATTGCTGTCGACGCCGACGACCGTGACGCCGTCCAGGGCACGCGCGGTGATCAGCGCGGCCATGCCCACGCCGCCGAGCCCGACGACCATCACCGTCTGGCCGGCGGCGGGTTCGCCGGCGTTGATGACCGCGCCGCCACCGGTGAGCACGGCGCAGCCGAGGATCGCGGCGACCTCGGGAGGGACGTCGTCGTCCACCGGGACGACCGAGTGCCGGTCCACGACCGCGTGCGTGGCGAAGGCCGAGACCCCGAGGTGGTGCAGGACCCTGCCGCCGTTCCGGTGCAGGCGGACGCCACCGGTCAGCAACCTCCCCTCGTTGTTGGCCGCGCTGCCCCGGACGCAGGGCGTCACGCCGTCGGTGGCGCAGCCCTCGCAGGCGCCGCAGCGGGGCAGGAAGGTCATGACGACCCGCCGGCCGACGGCGATGTCGTCGACACCGGCGCCGGCCTGCTCGACCACGCCGGCCGCCTCGTGTCCCAGGAGCATGGGTACGGGGCGCACCCGGTTCCCGTCGACGACCGACAGATCAGAGTGACACACGCCGGCCGCCTCGACCCTGACGAGGAGCTCGCCGGGGCCGGGCGGGTCGAGGTCGAGATCGCAGATCGTCAGCGGACGGGACTCGGCGTACGGGCGCGCCCGGCCGATCTCCTCGAGAACGGCTCCGCGGATTCTCATCACATCACCTCTCAGAGGCTCCAAGGTTGTCTTCACGATAGGTTCGGCGTGCGGATACGGCCCGGCCGGAGCCGCCGGCCGGACGCCGGGCGGCTTCCTGCCACGGCGGGGCTTCCCCACGCGAGGCGGCGCCGTGACTCTCAGGACGGGGCGGACCGGTGGTTGGCCAGCAGGACACCGGCGCCACCGAGAACCAGACCGACAACGGCGAGCGGATGCAGCACCTGGCCCACCAGGAGCCAGGCCAGCACCGCCGTCACCGAGGGAGTCAGGAAGAACACCGTGCTCACCCGGCTGGCGGACCAGCGGAGCAGCATCATGTTGAGCAGGATGAACGACGCGATGGAGTTGACCAGCACCATCCACGCGACGGACGCGCCGAACGTCGTCCAGTCCGACACCCGCGGCGTCTCGACCGCCAGGCAGGCCAGCCCGACGGCGGGGGCGCTGACGAGAAGCTGCACCGCGGTTCCGGCCCGCACGTCCATGTCGGGGACGAACCGCTTCTGGTAGAGGGTGCCGGCGCTCAGCCCGAGCAGCCCGACCAGGCACAGCGCCACGCCCCAGCCGGACAGGCTCACCCGGTCGGCCACCGCGAGGACGACGCCGGCCGCGCCGAGGGCGAAGCCGAGCCCCTGCCGCCTGGTGACCGTCTCGCCGAGCAGGCGCATGGCCAGCACGATGACCACGGGGCTGAGCCCCTGGACGAGGGAGACGACCGCGGCGGGGAAGCCCATGCCGAGCGCCGTGTAGAAGCAGCCGAACTGCAGGGCCTGGATCAGCAGCCCGGAGACGGCGATGTGCGCCGCGGCCCGGCCGCGCGGCCAGGGCGCGCGGGTGATCAGGGCGTAACCGGCGAGCAGCACCCCGGCCAGGGCGAAGCGCGCGAACATCAGCAGCAGCGGCGGAGCCGCCGCGACTCCCGGGATGCCGGCGATGAAGGCGCTGCTCCAGAGCAGGACGAACACGGCTGGCGCGACCGCCGTCAACCGCGGACCGCCGGACATCCTCCCTGCCGCCCCGCCACCCGGGCCCCGGCCCGTACCGCCGGACGTCCCCACGGGTGCCGCGTCACCGAGGCCGCGGGCCGTGCTGACCGGTGGCGGGCCAGGGGTCGCCGCCGGGGGTCCGGGCGGCGCACCGGACGGCGGCCCGGGTGGCAGTCCGGGCAGGTCCGGGGTGACCGGCGTCATCGAGTCGTCCTTCCGTGCGAAGACCCACCGGTGGGGACACACGCGGCGGCCGAGGGGCGGCTGAGGGATGGCTGCGCCCGCCCCGCACGCCCGGCGCAGCGAACGGCGGGACGGCGGGACAGCGGACGGCGGGAGGCGGGAGGTGGTTCAGGAGGCGCGCAGGGCCGACCGGCGTAGCTCCCACAGGGCCTGCTCCGAGGTGCAGACCCCGGCGGCGCCGTGGCGGAGCGCCTCGGCCACGTCCGCCTCGCCCTGGACGAACCCGGCGGCCAGGTACGGCACGCCGAGCTCCCTGGCCTGCTTCTCCACGTATCGCAGCACGACGGCGGGCATGAGCTGGACCAGATCGGGACGGGACCGGGCGATGGCCTGGACGCTGCGGTGCAGGTTGGAACGGTCGGTCACGAACACCTTCTGCATGGCCAGCAGCCCCAGGCTGCTCGCCCGCTCGACGATCGCCGCGCGGGTGGAGCAGATCCCGACCGCCCCGATCCCCTTGAGGTAGGTCAGGGCGCCGGGGTCGTGGCCGAGGCCGGGGGTCGAGTCCATGTTGACGAACACGATCTTGTTCGCGGCCAGGGTCCGCCGGACGGTCGCCTCGAGATCGCCGAGCGGGACCGAGGCGAGGATGCCCAGCGGGGTCGAGGTGGTGGTGAACCGGTCCGCCATCTCCACGCCGACCAGCGACGCCATCACGGGGTGTTCCGCGAGCGAGGCCAGCAGGCGCCGGTCAAGGGGACGTTTCGGACGAGGGTTCACTGCTCCACCTTATGCGTCAGCCGTGCGCGGTTGTGTCGGCCTGGAACCGGCTGGGCAGCCCCAGCTTCCCCGGGTTCATGATGCCCTCGGGGTCGAGGGCCTGCTTGACCGCCACCAGGGTGCCGAAGCCGCCGGCCAGCGATCGTTCGACGTACGGCGAGCGCAGCAGTCCGACGCCGTGGTGGTGGCTGATGGCGGCGCCGTGCCGGATGAGCACCTCGTTGGCGGCGTCCCAGGCGGCCCGGTACCACTCGCGGCGGCGAGCGCGTTCCACGTCGCCGCGCAGCGAGAAGTACAGGCAGGCGCCGTCGGTGTAGGCGTGCGACTGGTGGGCGGAGGCGCGCAGCGTCCCGGGGACCGCCTCGATGGCCGCCACCACCTGGTCGTAGATGGCCGTCAGCGACGACCACGGCGCGGCGATCTCGCAGGTGTCGGCGACGAAGCCGGGGCCCTTGGCGAAGCCGTCGCCGGACTTGCCGACGACCATCCGCTCGTCGAGCCACCGCGCGAGGACCGCGTCGCCGTCGAGCGTGACCGCCGCCCGCTCCTTGCAGACCTCCTCGACCACCGCCATGGTCGCGTCGACCAGCGCGGGGTCTCCCTCGTCGGCGATGAGCAGCAGATTGGTGTCCCGCTCGCCGAAGTGGGTGCCGCTCTCGTGCGCGTCGTACAGGCGCAGTACCGCGGGGGTGGCGCCGCGCTGGAGGATCTCCCTGCACGCGTCGAGCCCGGCCGCGAAGGTGTCGAAGCCGTACGCGAGCCCCACCGCGTAGCCGGGCAGCCGGTGGGTGCGCAGCCGCAGCCGGGTGATCACGCCGAGCGTGCCCTCGGAGCCGATGAACAGCTGGCGCAGGTCAGGCCCCACGGCGGCCCTCGGGTAGGTGCCGTAGCTGGCGGTGCTCCCGTCGGGCAGCACCACGTCCAGCCCGACGACCATGTCCTCGATCTTGCCGTAGCGGGTGGACAGCTGGCCCGCCCCCCGGCAGGCCGCCCAGCCGCCGACCGTCGAGATGGCGAAGGCGGACGGCCAGTGCCCGGTCGTGGCGCCGTACGTCTCCTGCAGTTCCTTCTCGAACAGGTCGCCGAACATGCCGGCCTGCACCTCGACGATCATCGACTCGGCGTCGAAGGAGATGATGCTGTTGAGCCGGCAGACGTCCAGCACGACCCCGCCGAACACCGGCAGGGCGGCGCCGAGGACGTTGCTGCGGCCCGCCGAGACCGTCAGGGGGATGCGGTGCGCGTGGCAGAGCCTGACGATCGCGGCCACCTGCTCCTCGTCGGCCGCCTCGACGATCACGGCGTCCGGCGTGGCGGGGTGACCGTCCGTCTCGCCGATGGAGGTGCCCGCCCACCAGTCGCGGGTGCGCGTGATCACCTCGTCCCGCTCGGTGTGGACGGCGGCGGCGATCGCCCGCAGCTCGGCGACGACCGTGGCGGGAACCTCGACCACGGCGGCCTGCAGGCTGGCCCGGCCCGCGCCGGGCGGGCAGTCGGCGGCCCAGCGCGGCGGGGTGGGCGCGCCGACGACGTAGTCACCCCGGTTGAACGGGTGGGTGATGGTCTGCCTGCTGATCATGAATGTGCCTCCATCAGTACGGTCTTCTCGCGCTCGATGCCGGAGATGTAGTCGTCGACCTGCCGGGCGACCTCGTCGTCGGACAGCCCGAGCTCCCTCTGGAGCAGCCGGCCGACCTCAGGGGCGGCCTTGACCGACAGGTCACGGGCGAACACCCGCATCCGGGTGCGGCGCGACAGCACGTCGTCGACGCTTCGCGCCAGCTCGCACCTGGCCGCGTAGACCACCTCGGCCCGCAGGTGGGCGCTGCCCTCGATGATCGGCTCGGCCAGGGTGGGATCCTCGCCGAGGAGGTCGGCGACGAAGCGGGCCTCGGTGCCGTAGCGCTGTCCCAGGTGGGCGCCGAGCCCTCCGGTGGCCGAGGTGGCCTCGGCGTCGTAGCCGGCGCCGCCCAGCAGGGGGAGGCGTGCCGTACGGCAGCGGGCCCTGCGGCCGAGCACCTTCAGGGCCGCGTCGACCACGAGCTCACCCATGTGGCGGCTGGTGGTGAGCTTTCCGCCGGTGACGGTGACGAGCCCGTGCGCGTCGGTCGAGACGCGGTGGTCGCGGCTCATGTCGAGCGTGGCCCCCTCCTTGCCGCCGACCAGGGGACGCAGCCCGGCGATCGAGCCGACCACGTCCTCGGGGCCGAGGTCGGCGTCGAAGGCGGTGTTGGCCCCGTCGAGGAGGTACTGCATCTCCTCCCTGGTGCACAGCACCTCATCGAGGGATCCGTCGTAGTCGGTGTCGGTCGTCCCGACCACGACCACGTCCCCCCAGCGGGTGCAGGTCGCGCGGCGGGCCCGTCCGGGGATGGGCACGGTCACGGTGCCGTCGATGGGCAGCCGCGTCCAGGGCACCACGATGTGCACCCCCTTGGCCGGACGGATCCGGGGCCGGTGGCCGGGATCCGACAGGGCGTCGAGCGCGTCCGACCAGACGCCGGTGGCGTTGATCACGACGCCCGCCCGCACGTCGATCTCGCGGCCGTCGACCTCGATCTTCGCGCCGCGCACCCGGCCGCCCTCGCGGACCAGGCCGCGGCAGGCGGCGCCGTTGATCACGGTCGCCCCGAAGTGCGCCGCGGTCCGCGCGATCGTCAGGGTCAGGCGCGCGTCGTCGGTGCGGCTGTCGTAGTAGAGCAGCCCGCCCTTGAGCTGTCCTGCGCGCAGCCGCGGGGCGCGGGCGAGGACTTCGGCGGCGCTGAGGCGCTGGTGCAGCCTGCCGATGCGCCATCCTCCCGCGAGGTCGTACGTCCACAGCAGGCCCTCGAAGGCCTTGGCGATGCGCGCGTCGAAGACGCCGTCCTGGGCGAGCACGGGGAAGACGAACGGCAGCCGCTGCACCAGGTGCGGGGCGTTGTTGCGGAACCGCTGCCGCTCCAGCAGCGAACGCCGTACCAGCGGCAGGTTGCCCTGCTCGATGTAGCGCAGGCCGCCGTGCACCATCTTCGACGACTTGGAGGACGTGCCCGACGCGAAGTCGTCCCGTTCCACGAGCGCCACGGTCAGGCCGCGGGTGACGGCGTCCAGCGCGGTGTAGCAGCCGGTGATGCCGCCGCCGACGACCAGGACGTCCACGGGCCGGGCGGCGAGCCGTTCGATCTGTTCCCTGCGGTCGAGCGCGAGCGCGGTACGGCGGATGGCGCTGTTCGTCTCTGACCTCGCCTTGCGTGCGGGAAGCCGGATCACGAGGGTGATTCCTCCTGTGCGTCGGGTTCGGAACCGCGGGAGCCCGGCGCGCCGGGGCCGGCGGTGGCGGTGTGGCGAGCCAGCAGGTCGCGCCATGCGGCGCGGGCCGCCACCCGCTCGCTCTCGGGAAGGGTGGGTTCGAAGACGGGGGCAGGCCGGAGGCCGGCGACGGCCGCCGAGACGTCCGGCCACAGCCCGGCGCGCACGCCTCCGAGGTAGGCGGTGCCGCGGAGGCTGGCGGTCTCGTGGTCGCGGGCCCGCCGTACCGGCCGGCCGATCAGGTCGGCCTGGCTGGACATCAGCACGTCGCTGCCGGCCAGCCCGCCTCCGCAGAACAGGTCGGTGACCGGCCTGCCCATGACGTCCTCCACGCCTTCCAGCAGGTCGCACACCGAGTGCGCGAAGCCGTTGAGGACGCCGCGGGCCAGCTCCGCCCTGGTCGTGGACAGGCTGAGGCCGGTGAGGACCCCCGTGGCCTCCGGCGACCAGACCGGGGTGCGCAGTCCCGCCAGTGCGGGCAGGAACATCACCCGGGTCGGCCCGGTGTGCTCGCGGGCGAGTTCGGCCAGCTGGGCCGGCGAGCCGAACAGCCCGATCTCCTCGCACAGCCAGCGCATCGCCGAGCCGGTCGTCGAGGCGTAGCTCTCCAGGCTGAACACGGAGGTGCCCCGCGACCGCCAGCCGACGAGGGTGAACACCCCCGGCACCTGGCGGCCGGGAGCGGGCGGCCGGTCGCCGGCGACGGCGTCGAGGAACGTTCCGGTCCCGTGGACGCTCGTGGCCTGGCCGGGCCGGTGGGCGCCGAGCGCGATCATCGCCGCGTGCTGGTCGCCCATGACGGACAGGATGGGCAGCCGCACGCCGAGCACGGACGGGTCGGTAACACCGAAGTCGCCGTCGTCGTCGACGATCTCCGGCAGCAGGTCGGGCGGGCAGCCGAGGAACTTCACCCACGGCTCGTGCCAGCCGCCCGTCCGCAGGTCGTAGGCGCCCACGGCCACGGCGTTCGTGGCCGACATGACATGGCGCGCGCCCCCGGTCAGCTTCCAGACCAGCCAGGTGTCGACCGAGCCGAAGGCCAGCCTGCCCTCGTCGTGGGCCCGCCGGAGGGCCGGGTCGCCGGCGACCTCCTCGGCCGCCCACAGCAGCGGCGCCCGGGAGCCGACCGGCCGGCCGGTGTGCTCGACCAGGTGCGCGTCCCACTCCGGCTCCCACTCCCGCAGCCGGGCCGCGTACCGGCGGTCCTGCCACACCACGGCCTGGCTCAGCGGGGAGCCGGTCACCGTGTCCCACAGCAGCACCGTGGCGCGCTGGGTGGCGATCGACACCCCGGCGAGCTCCACCCCGTGCGCGGTCGCCCACTCCATCGCCTCCCGGCAGACCCGGACGGTGTCCGCCCAGATCTCCGTCGCGTCCTGCTCGACCCGCAGGTGGTCGGGCGAGCGGACCGAGAGCGGCAGGTAGGCGGCAGGTGCGGCGGTGCCGTCGTCGAGGACGACGGCGGCCCTGGTGCCCGTGGTGCCCTCATCGATGCTGAGCACGCCGCGACGGCGTTGCCTTGTCATGCGCGAAGGTCCTTTCATCGTGTCCGTACCGGACACCGTTCAGGCCGACACCGTCGTACGCTGCCGGAGGCTGATCGCCTCTTCCTCCAGGTTCACCGCGACCCGGGTGGGGTCCCACTTGATGGCCAGGCAGGTGAGCAGGCCGACCAGCGGCACCACCGACAGGACCATCAGGCTGTTGCCCACGCCGATGCCTGCCTGGAGCTGCGGGAACAGGTACAGGCCCGCCACCGAGCCGAGGCTGCCGAGCATGCCGGTCACGCCGGTGCCCAGCGTGCGGATGTCGCTGCGGTACGAGAGCGCGGCGATCGACTTGCCGTTGGGGCCGGGCCCGGCGGAGTGGAAGAAGATGAACAGCACCGGCAGCAGCGCGGCCAGCGCGACGGGCAGTTGCTTGAACGTCGCGCCCATGACCAGCAGGGCGACGAACACCATGGCGTAGCCGGCCATGGAGCTGACCCGCAGGCCGAAGCGGCGCCCCGCGTAGGCCGACAGGCAACCGCCGACGATGCCGACCGCGTTGAAGGCCATGGAACCCAGCGTCGCCTTCTCGAACTCGCTGCCGAACAGCTCGAGGCTGATCACCGGCAGGTACCAGCCCACGGCGAAGTACTGCATGGCCTGGGTGAGGGAGATGGCGGTCGACAGCACGGTCCTGGGCAGGTAGGGCTTGCGGAACAGGACACCCGCCTCACGGAACCCGACCGGGTGGGCGCCCTCCTGGGCCGGCCCGGTCTCCCGCGCCCCTTCCTGTACGGCGAAGCCGTACATCCGGCGCAGGTTCGCCACGGACTCCCCCAGCCTGTTCTTGGCGGCCAGCCAGGTGGGGCTCTCCACCAGGAACAGGCGCTGCAGGACGAGCAGGACGAGCGCGAAGGCCGCCGACGAGCCGACCGACCAGCGCCAGATGTCGGCGCCGACGTCGAAGTTGTAGAACAGCAGGGTGAGCAGGAGGTTGGTGGTCGTCGCGGTGTACCAGACCCCCTGCCAGAAGTTGAGTCTGCCCTTGAGGGAGGCGGGGGTGTACTCGGCGAGCAGCGCCATCGCCACGGCGAAGTCGACGCCGTAGGCGACGCCCACCAGGGCCCGCCCGGCGAAGACGGTCTCGAAGTCGGAGCCGACCGCGGTCAGCAGCGCGCCGCAGGCGAAGACGACCTTCGTCATCAGCAGCGGCTTGACCCTGCCGATCCGCGCGGCGAGCCAGCCGCCGAAGGGGTTGGAGATGATCGCGATCGCGGGGGCCATGGCGGTGAGCACGCCGACCTGCGTCGGCGACAGGCCCAGTTGCTTCACCATGGGCGACAGGCCGGCCCCCAACGCCGCGTTGGAGTAGGCGTCGAGGAACAGGCCTGCCAGGGCGAGGAACCAGATCCAGTTCGCCCGGCCGCTCAGGCGCTTGAGAGTGTCGATGAGGTCGGCCGCGTCTCCCGCGTTGCGGATGACCGCTGGTGCCGTGTTCGCAGAGCCGTCGTTCATGCTCAGCCGCCTTTCGGGGGGTGTCCCTTGCCAGCGGTCCAAGAACGACAAAAAGCACAGACGAAGACCACTGACAGGGATGTCTTCGTCTGTGCCTGTCGGTTAGCGGGACGTTAATCGCGTAGTGTCCGATATGTCAAGCATGATGGGCCGGGTGTGAGAGGTTCCGGCACCCGTCCTACAGTCACCCGTCATGGCATATGTTGTGCAAGCCGTGTGGACCGCGCGCGACGGCGAGGAGACCGCCGTCGCCGACATCATCCGGACCATCACCCCGCTGTCGCGCCAGGAACCGGGCAACCTCTCCTACCAGGCCCACGTCGCCGTCGACGACCCGCGGCGGTTCATGATCTACGAGCGGTACGTCGACGCGGCGGCCTTCGAGGCCCACCGCGCCTCCCCGCATTTCCAGAAGTACGTCGTCGGTGACTGCCTGGCCCGCCTCGCCTCCCGGGAGGTCGTCGCCTACGAGCCCCTCGACCCCTGAGCGAGCCGGGCGGTCAGGCCGGGTTGCCGGCACAGGTGGGTCAGGCCGTAGACGGTGGCGTGCGCCGGTTCGGACGCCACGCGTACGGGCATGCGGAGCGTGCTGCGCAGCCGGTTCAGCAGCCGCGTCTGCCCGGCGCCGCCGCCGGTGACGATCAGGCCGCCGTCGCGGACCGTCGCACGCAGGTGGGCGGGCATGCGGTGCAGCAGACCAGCTGTCATGCGGACCACGCTGTCCACCGTGGGCCAGGGCAGGCCCGCGCGCGTGGTGGCGCTCAGCTGCAGGGCCACCGCGTCGGTGATGGCGCCGTCGTGGATGACGACGGCCTCCACGACGCCCGCGCCCACGTCCAGCAGCAGGCACGGCCGGGGATCGGTCACATCGAGACCGGCGCCGACGGCGGCCGCCAGGGGCTCCTCCACCAGCACCACCGGGCACTCGGCCGCCTCGATGACCGCCGTGCGCAGCGACCGGCGCTCGCTCGCCGTGGCGGCCACCGGCACGCCGACCAGTATCCGCTCCAGCGGCCAGGCTCCGGCCAGCCGCGCGTCGTAGAGAACGATGTCGACCAGCCGCCGGCAGGCCGCTGGATCGGCGACCACGCCGTGCCGGATCGGCCAGCGCAGTCCGGAGGGCGCCGTGGTCCCCGGCGCCCCCGCGGGGACCGCCGAGAGCCGCTCGGCGATCGCGAACGTTCCCGAGGTCAGCGACCTGGTGCGCACGGTTCCGAGGTCCAGGACCGCGTAACCGCCCATGTCACGGCGGCGCCGTCCGGTCTGCTCGCCGGTGCGTGCGGTGGTCTGGGGGGAGGTGCTCATGCCGACGCCTCCCTCTGCGGAGGTACGGCGCAGCCGTCGCAGGCGAGCCGGTGCGGCGCGCGCAGCAGCTGCTCGTACGGGATGAACGACGCGCAGTCCGTGCACACGCCGTAGCGCTCCCGGTCCATGCGGTCGAGTGCGGCCTCGATGTCGCCGACCTGCCGGTCCGCGCGCGAGGCACGCCCGCCCGTCGCGGGCGTGAGGGCGGCGAGCTGGTCGTGCAGCAGCCGGCGCAGTTCCTCCAGCTGCGCCAGGTGCCGGTCGTAGTGCTGGAGGTGAACCTGGACTGATCTGACGTCGGCCATGACGATGATCGGCTCCTTGCTTGCGGGAAAGGCCACGCCGCGCTGGACGTGGCGATGCCGAGCTCCCGGCGGCGCCCGCGACGCGGGCCGCGCGTGCACACCCGGGCATGCACAGCGGGCCTCCCGGCGTGCGAGCGGCCGGAGACAGGAAATCGAAGGACGCGACTAGATCAGCGGAGGACTGCGCGAGCCGGCGGCGCGGTGCGCCTCCTGCTGAGGATGGCGGATGGCGCTGGCACCGGGTTCCGGCCCTCCCGGCGACGGGACCTGGCCGGTCTCCGGCCGCCGTTCGGCGCGCAGCGCCGTCCACAGCGACGACACATGGCGCGTGGTGACCCCGGAATTCCGCGGCGGCAGGCTGGACAGCAGAGCGTCCTCGGCGCCCGGCGCCCAGGACTGGCCGGAAGCGTCGGCCGGCCGCAGCGCCACGCCGTGACCGGCGGGAAAGGAGCCGGCCAGCAGTAGAGACAGCAGGATCAGGCCGATCACGCCGGTGAGCGCGACGGCCGCTCGTGGTGTCCTCCACGGCCCCCTTGTCATGCCCCCGACCCTAGCCCAACCTGCGCGAAAACCGGCATCCGGGCGAAACGGGCACCAGGTGCGGCACGCCGATCTTTGCAATTCCTCCACATCTCCTGAGCCATGCCTGCACACGACCTTCCTATCGTGAGGCCGGTGACGGTCTTCGAGACGGGCCCGTCCGGTCGCGGGCGACCCGGACGGCGGCTCCCCATCTGGATTCCGCTGCTGTTCATGGGCGTCGTGACGGTGGCGCTGCCGGTGATGGAGCTGCACATCGGCCGGCTGTCGACGGCGCTGTGGATCCTCACTCCGGTGGTGACGCACGGGGCGTACGGCGTGGCGCTGCTCGTCTACGTGCTCGGGATGAAGTCCCTCGCCAGACGGGGCGCGCCGGCCGGTGCCGTGGGTCTGCTCCTGGTGGTCATCGGCATCGCCGGCCCGGTGACCCTGCGGTCCTTCCCCGAGTTGCGCATCCAGGCCCGTTTCCTGTTCGAGCGGCCGGCGTTCGACGAGGTGGCCGCCCTGTCGGACAGCGGACGGCTGCCCGCGTCGCAGCTCGGCGGCTACATGGGCGCGCGGCTGCCCGACCGCCTGTGCTTCGTCTCGGCCACCTGCCGGGTCAAGACGATCGGCACCAGCGGCGGGCGGCCCGTGCTGTTCGTGCCGGACTGGCTCGGCATCCCCGATGACGCCGTCGGCTACGCCCGTTTCGCGGCTCGTCCCGGCGGCGAGACCTTCGACGGGTACGGCATGCGCATCTGCCCGACCGTCGAGCTCCCGGACGGCTGGTGGTGGATGGGCCGCTGCCCACCAACTCGCTGACCGCCGCCGCTCCCCTCGGGCGCGGGCGACTCACAGCTCCATGCGATGGGGGACCGCATCCGGCCGGCCGTACGAGAGGATGCGCCGGAGAGCGCCGCGCAGTTCCTCGCGCGCCTGAGCCTCGATGTCCAGCGTGACGTCGATGATGTGGTCGTCGACGTGCAGGCCGGCCGCCGCGGCGGCGTCGAGGACGACCGTCAGCCGCGGGCCGTCCAGGACGATCTCCGTCACACAGCCGTAGGCGACGGCCGCGTTCTCCAGGACGAGGCAGTGGCTGTAGTCGTCGCCGGCCTCCTCGTCGTCCTCGAACTCGTCGAGCGAGCACTGGAAGACGAGACTGCGGCCGGTTCCGTCGAGGTTCTCGGCGACACCGGCCGACAGGGACTCCAGCTCGGGATCCTCGTCGACCCCCACGACGCGAGCGGTGAAGGCGTGTGGCATGCCGGGAGCCTAGTCACCTTCTTCCCGGCGCGGTGGAAGAGCGGCGCTGCTATGTCGCCCCGGTGAAGCGCGCATGGGTGGTGGTCGCGGCGTCCTGTCCGGCCAGGTCCAGGGCGGCGAGCCAGCACGCCGCCCCCGCCGTGTCCCGTGCGGTGCTGACGCGGTGTCCACGCAGCAGTTCCATGACGGCGTCGCGGACGGCGCCTTCGCTGGTCAGGACGCTGCCCGCCAGCACGATCGGCCCCTCGCGATGCAGCCGGGAGACGGTGGCCACCAGGCGGGCGGCGGCGGCCTGGACGATCCGCGCGGCCGCCGGGTCCCCCAGCGCGGCCGCCTGCCCGATCAGGGGCGCGGCGGCGGCGAGCGTCATCCGGTCGGCCTGCGCCTGCCGGACGATGCGGTCGGCTCGCCGCCGGGGCGGGCCGGTCACGCCGAAGTGCCGGCTGACCAGGTCGACCAGGGGTCCCGGCGGCGTGCCGCCGTCGAGGGCGTGGACGGCCGCCCGCACTCCGGCACGTCCGAGCCAGAAGCCGCCGCCCTCGTCGCCGAGCAGCCAGCCGAGGCCGTCGGCGACGGCGTCGACGGCGCGGCCGGTGAAGCGGGCGGCGGCGGCCCCGGTCCCGGCCAGCAGCACCGTGCCCGAGGGGGCGGGCGTGCCGGCGGCGTAGGCCACGTCCACGTCGCTGACCAGCCGCGGAGCGTGGGCCAGGCCTTGCTCGGCCCAGACCTGCCGGAGCACGGCGGCGAAGGAGCCGTCCGAGCCGGCCACCCCGGCGACGGACGCGGTCACCGCCGACGGGTCCAGACCGCCCATCGCCTGGCGCAGGGCGCTCGCGATGGCCGCGGCCGCCGCGGCGTCGCCGTGCGCGGCCGGGTTGCCGCCGCCGGCCGTGCCGTAGCCGGCTCTGGCGCCGGACAGGGTGTGGACGGCGACGCGGGTGGAGGTGCCGCCCGCGTCGACACCGGCGACGAGCATCAGCGCACCAGCCGCGCGGCGCCGGGCGCGAGGACGAACGTGGCGCCGATGGGCTCGTAGGACCCGGTGGCGGGGTCGAATGCGGCGGCCGGGCGGGCGAGCGTCACCTCGGTGGGCCGGTCGTGGCGGGCGTTGCACACGAACAGGTGCCGCTCGCCGTACCGGCCGACCACGACGTCACCGGCCGGCACCGCGCCGTCGGCGGCCGGCGCCGCGCCACGTGGCACCGGGCCGGTGTGCCCGGCCGACCGCCACGGCAGCCGCGCCAGCTCCTCCCCCACCGGCCGCAGCCAGCCGGTGTTGAGGTCGCGCACGATCCCGTAGCGCTCGGTGGACTGCCCGCCGTCGACGAGGGCCGGCTGGAAGCCCTCGCCGCGCGCCGGATCGGGCGTCCAGTAGGTGAAGTACTGGATGCCGGTGTAGCCGTAGGCCAGCGCGGTGTTGACCTGCCAGGCCAGCTCGGCGGCCGTCGGCGTACGGTGCCCGTCGTAGGCGAGCGTCTGGACGTACATCCACGCGGGCAGGCCGGCCCGTCGCGCGTGCGCGCGGATCAGCGCCAGGTCGGCGAAGTAGCCCTCGTCCTCGCCGGTGGACAGGAACGGATAGCGGTCGAAGGAGACCACGTCGGGACGGACGGTGTCGACGAAGCCGCCGACGTAGGAGTCGTAGGACCCGGTGACGTGGCTGGGGAACAGGTTGACGTAGGCCAGGTGCCCGCGGGCGCGCACGGCCGAGACCCCGGCCGCCAGGCGCGGGAAACGCTCGGGCAGCGGTTCGTCCATGAGGCTGATGCCCCGGAACGACGGGTGCCCCGCGTAGTCGTCGATCACCCGGCCGATCAGCGCCCTGGTCTGCTCCTCGCCGGGGTCCAGGTCGCGCATGAGCACCTCGACCCGCGGGTCGGAGGCCACGAGCACGCCGAGGCCGGTCTCGTCCGCGCAGGCCAGGGCGTGCCGCAGGATGACCGTGTCATTGAGGTAGTTGCCGGTGATGACCAGGTCGATACCCGCGTCGGCGATCTCGCGGTACCTGGCCACGGTCGTCTCGTGCGGAGGCGGCGGCCAGAACGCGGCGATCGTGAGGCTCACAGCGCACCGGTCCTAATCCGCCCCGCGTAGCGCGCGGCCAACGCGTCGTTGTGCGCGTCGGCGCCCGGGATGTTGGCGGACAAGTAGGTGGGCGGGACGGTGCCGGCCGCGCCGATCAGGCCGATCGCCTCGGCGACCATGAGCTGGACGGCGGTGGCCGAGGTGATCGAGGAGATGCCGCACACCGGCCCGTGCTCGGCCTCCAGGACGGCGTCGCCGTACGGGGCGAGGTTGTCGATCACGACGTCGGCCAGCTCGAACAGCCGCTCGCCCGAGGGGTGGCGGGAGGTGATGGCGGTGGTGTGCGCCAGGGAGGTGATCGCGATCAGCGGCAGCGAGCGCTGCTTGACCAGCCTGGCCATCTCCACGGTGGAGCCGTTGCCGCCGGAGTTGGAGGCGATCACGAAGACGTCGGCCGGCTCGATCCTGTGCAGGGCGAGCACCTGGTGGGCGGTGTGCGGGTCACGCTCGGCCAGCGGGTCGAACTCCTTCGGGGAGGCCGCGCCCAGCACCACGGGGTCGCGCAGGGTCAGCCGGTTGGTCGGGATGAGACCACCGGCCCGGCCGGCCACCTCCAGCGCCACGGCCTCCGAATGGCCGGTGCCGTAGGCGTGGACGACGCCTCCGGCCCGCACCGCCCCGGCGATCAGCGCCCCCGCCCGCCTGATGGCGGGCAGCTGGCTCCTCGTCAGCTCGTCCAGGCGCCGGCGCGCCTCGTCGGCGAAGGCCATCACAAGATCCATGAAGGGTTCCTCAACGGTTCATGCCGGCGGTCAGGCCGGCGACGATCTGGCGCGTGGCGATGACGAACAGCACGACCAGGGGGATCGTCGTCATCACCAGTCCGGCGAAGAGCGTTCCCCAGTCGTTCTGGAACTCGCCGAAGAAGTGGGTGAGCCCGACCGGCAGCGTCAGCCTGCTCTCGTCGCGCATCAGGACCAGAGGGTAGAAGAAGTCATTCCACAGCGGCACGAACTGGAAGACGACCACGGTGGCGACGGCCGGCCGTACCAGCGGCAGCATCACGTGCCAGAAGGTCGCCAGCGGGCCGGCGCCGTCCAGCGCGGCGGCCTCGTCCAGCTCGTGGGGCAGCTGGCGGAAGAACGCCGTCAGCACGAAGACGTTGAACGGGATCGAACCGGCCGCGTAGACGAGGATCAGCCCCAGCAGCGTGTCGACCAGGCCCATGCTCTCCATCAGGTAGAACAGCGGCAGCACGCCGAGGTGCGCGGGCAGCGTCATGCCGGAGATGAAGTAGGCGGTGAACAGGCCGCGCCCGCCGAAACGGCCGCGGCCCAGCGGGTAGGCCGCCAGCAGCGACACCGCGGCGCCCAGCAGCACCGCGCAGACCACGACGATCACCGAGTTGCCGACGTAGGTGGAGAAGGAGGCCTCGGTCCACGCCTTGGCGTAGTTGCCGAACCACGATCCGCCCGGCAGGCCGAGCGGGTCGTCGAAGATCTCGCCGGTGGGCCGGAACGAGCTCAGCACCATGACGATCAGGGGCGTCATGGAGAAGACGGCGTAGCCCCACAGCAGCAGCCTGATCCACAGGCCCTGTGCCCTGGTCATGCCTTCCTCCTCAGCACCCGTTCGAGCAGCAGGGTCGAGCCGAAGACGAAGGTGAACATGAACACCGCCAGCGCCGAGGAGGTGCCCAGCGCGTTGACGTCGCCCGAGGCGAAGGCGGCCCGGTAGAACAGCAGGCCGAGCACGTCGGTCGCGCCCGCCGGGGCGCCGTTCGAGCCGCCGAGGGCGTAGACGAGCGCGAAGGTGTTCATGCTGCCGATGAAGCTCAGGATGGTGACGGTGCCCATCGCGGGGCGCAGCAGCGGCAGCGTGATCCGCCGGAACACCTGCCACGAGCCGGCCCCGTCGGTCCTGGCGGCCTCGCCGTACTCCTGGGGGATGCCGCCGAGCGCGGCGCTGAACAGCAGCATCGGGAAGCCGACCCACTGCCAGGTGGTGATCAGGATGACGGTGGGCAGCGCCGTGGCGGGGTCGCCCAGCCACGGGACGGCCAGCTGCTCCAGTCCCGCCCCGCGCAGCAGCGAGTTCACCGGCCCGAAGGTCGGGCTGAGCAGCAGCGTCCAGAGGTAGCCGATGACCAGCGGGTTGACCAGGTACGGCAGCGCGAACATGGTCTGCAGCGCGCGCTTGCCCCGCCGTACCCGCGACAGGGCGAGGGCGAAGGCCAGGCCGAGCGTGTTCTGGACGAGCACGCTGCCCGCGAACAGCAGGGCGTTGTGGCCGAGCGCGGGCAGGAGCTGGTCGAGGAAGGAGCCGGACAGCAGCCCCGCGTAGTTGGCCAGGCCGGCGAAGCCGTCGCGCAGCGTGCCCTTCCAGGTGAACACGCTGTAGCTGAGGGCGGTGAACAGCGGGTAGACGACGAAGAGGGAGTAGAGGAGGAGGGCGGGGACCAGGAACAGGTACGACGATCCCCGCCGCGGGCCTACAGCCATGTGGACACGCTCTTGTCGAGCTGCTCGGCCGCCTCCCGGGCGGTGATGCGGCCCAGCAGCATCTCCTGCAGCGACTTGGAGAAGACGACCTGCGAGGAGGGGTTGCCGTAGGCGAACTCGTTCATGAAGTAGGCGGCCCCCTGCTGCTCGAAGGTGGTGGCGACCTGCTTGAGCAGGGCGTCCTTCGGGGTGACGCCGGGGACCGCGGAGAAGATGCGCAGGGTGTCGGTGAAGAGCTGGCCGTAGTCCTTGGAGGCCAGCCAGGCGGCGAACTTCAGCGCCTCGGCCCTGTTCCTGCTCTTGGCGTTGATGCCGTACGAGCCGTCGGTGAAGCCCGGCATCAGGCCCGGCCCGTTCGGCGCGGGCGGCGTGAAGACGCCCAGCTCGATGTCCTTGGCGTGCTGGCCGAAGAAGTTCAGCTCCCACAGGCCGCCGGGGAACATGGCGGCCTTGCCCGAGGAGAACAGGATCTGGGCGTCGGTGTAGGACACGCCGGCCACGTCGTCGGGGAAGTACGGCTTGAGCTTGTTGAGCTGGTCGATGCCCTCGACGAACGCGGGGTCGGCGAACTTCTTCTCCTTGGCCTTGACCGCCTTCAGGAAGTCGTCGCCGCCCCAGTGGGCGGTGCCGAAGATGCCGGCCACGACGGGCAGCATCCAGTCGTCCTTGCCGCCGAAGGCGAACGGCACGATCTTGGCGGCCTTCAGCTTCCCGGCCGCGGCGATCATCTCGTCCCACGTCCGGGGCGGGGAGATGCCGTGGTCGGCGAAGATCTTCTTGTTGTAGATGACCTGCAGCGTCTGCACGGCGAACGGCACGCCGTACACCTTGCCGTCCTTGTCGCCCTTGGCGGCGCGCAGCACCTTCTCGTCGTAGGCGGCCAGCCCCGGCACGTCCTTGACGTCGAGCGGCAGCAGGCGGCCGGCCTCGACGAGGGGCTGCAGGTTGGCTCCGGGGCGCAGCCAGGCCAGGTCCGGTCCGCTGTCCCCGGCCAGGCCGGTCGACAGGATGGTGTCGTACTCGGTGGCGGTGGTGAAGGAACGGGCGTCGACGTCGACGCCGGGGTGGAGTTTCTCGTACTCGGTGAACATCTTGTCGTAGTCGGCGTCCGGTCCCCACCCCCAGACCGACAGGGTGACCTTGCCGCCGGGCGCGGTGGCGGTCGAAGGGGAGGTCGAGGTGGAGGTCGAGGGGGCGCAGGCGGTGGCGGACAGGAGGGTGAGGGACAGCAGGACGGCGGCCGTGCGGGGGGCCAGGCGCATGGGGGGCTCCTGAGTCAGCGTTGGGGCAGGCGATGCTTGGCGACCGCGTCCGTCGCCGCGGTCAGCAGCTGGTTGCTGGTCTCGTGGGTGCGCTGGACGACGCCGATGTACAGGCAGTCGAGGACCAGCATCTGGGTGTGGCGGGCGGCCACGCCGCCGGCGCGGAAGGGGGTGTCCTGCGCCGCGGTCGTCAGCACGATG
The DNA here is from genome assembly GCF_053602555.1 of Nonomuraea sp. NPDC004354. Taxonomy (NCBI): domain Bacteria; kingdom Bacillati; phylum Actinomycetota; class Actinomycetes; order Streptosporangiales; family Streptosporangiaceae; genus Nonomuraea; species Nonomuraea sp. NPDC004354. The sequence continues at coordinate 382,508 of NZ_JBSGDV010000004.1, forward strand.
TCGGCGGCCTCGGCCAGCGGGCTGCGCGGGAAGTTGGTGACCGCGACGGTGGTGGCGCCGCGCTGTCCGGCGATGGCCAGCGGTTCGACGACCTCCGCCGTGGTGCCGGAGTGGGAGATGCCGATGGCCACGTCGCGGTGGTCGCGCGCGTTGGCGCTGCAGACGGCGCTGTGCACGTCGGTCCACAGCGCGCACGGCCGGCCGATCGCGTGCAGCCTGAGGTGCAGGTCCATGGCCACTCCCGCGCTGCCGGAGACGGCGAAGAAGTCGATGAACCTGGCCCGTACGAGGGCGGAGACCGCCCGTTCCACGGCGGTGACGTCGAGCTGCGCGGCGGTCTCCTCCATCGCGCGCATGTCGCTGGCCAGCAGGCTGCGCAGCACCATGCTGAGCGGGTCGTCAGGGGAGAAGGCGATGACGCTGTCACGCGGGCTGGCGTTGGTACGGCCGAGCTCGGCGGCCAGCGCCAGCCTGAGCTCGGGGTAGCCGGCCAGGCCCAGCTCGCGGCAGAAGCGGGTGATCGTGGTCAGTGAGGTGGCGCAGCGTTCGGCCAGCTCGGTGATGGTGGAGGCGGCCACGGCGGCGGGCTCGGCGAGGATCGTCTCGGCGATGCGCTGGTGTGCGACGGTGAGGGTGGGCGCCACTCCCCTGATCCGGGCCAGGATCCCGGTGGCGGTAGGTGAATTATTCTCCGTGGACGTGGCCATGGGAGGAAATTTCCCGTACTGACTGTCGCAATGTCAAGAGTTCACCTCGATGCCTCGGTGTATCCACCTGCCTGATGTGAATAATTCCCTTCGACGATCTCTTGTCAAGAGAGTCTTTACTTCGCCCTGAATGCGTGTCTACGCTCGCCCCGACCAAGCCCTGAAGGGACGCACATGCGCAATCTCTTAGCCGCGCTGGTGCTGGGCGGCGCCACCCTGCTGCCCGCCCACGCCGACACGGTCGACATCCAGCTGCTCGGCATCAACGACTTCCACTCCGCCCTGCCCACGAGCTTCGCCATGACCCCGGACGGCCCCGTCGAGGCGGGCGGCGCCGAATACCTCGCCGCCCATCTCGACCGGCTCCAGCGGGACAACCCCCAGGGCACGCTGCGGCTGTCCGCGGGCGACAACATCTCCTCCAGCACGCTGGCCGCCACCGCGCTGCACGACGAACCCGGCATCGAGGCGCTGTCCATGATGCGCCTGGACGCCTCCAGCGTGGGCAACCACGAGTTCGACGAAGGACTGGCCGAGCTGCGCAGGATGGAGGAGGGCGGCTGCCACCCCATCGACGGCTGCGCCCTGCCCGGCTTCAAGGGCGCCGCCTTCCCCTACCTGGGCGCCAACATCGTCGACACCACCACCGGCAAGCCCGCCTTCCTCCCCTACGTCGTCAAGGAGGTCAAGGGCGTCAAGGTCGGCGTCATCGGCGTCAGCTACACCAACACGCTCAAGGAGGCCCCGGGCCCCACCGCGCCGCTCGAGGCCCGCGACGAGGCCACCGCCGTCAACGCCTACACGGCCGAGCTCAAGGCCAAGGGCGTGCGCACCATCGTCGTCGTGATCCATCAGGGCGGCGGGCAGACCGGCGGCGGCCTGCCCAACCAGTGCAACAACCTGGTCGGGCCGATCAAGGACATCGTGCAGAGGTTCGACCCCGAGGTCGACGCGGTGATCTCCGGACACACCCACAACGCCTACAACTGCGTGGTCAACGGGATCCCCGTCACCCAGACCTCCGGCCACAGCCGCGAGGTCACCCGCATCGTCCTCACCGTCGACCGCGCCACCGGCGATCCCACCGCCGCCAAGGCCGACAACATCACCGTCACCCACGACATCAAGCCCGACCAGCGCATCGCCGAACTGCGCCGCAAGAGCGACGAGCATGCCCACCGCCTGCTGGACCGCCCCGTCGGCATGCTCCACCGCGACCTGACCGCGGTCAGGAACGCCGCCGGCGAGTCCACCCTCGGCCACGCCCTGGCCGACGCCCGTCTGCACGCCACCTCCTCCCCCGACACCGGCGGCGCCCAGATCGCCGTCCAGCCCCCCTACGGCGGCGGCATCGCCGGCGACCTGTGGGTCTCGCCGATCGGCAACGACATGCCCAACCTCGTCACCCACGGCGAGGCACTGCGCGTGCAGCCGTTCAGCAACATGCTGGTCACCATGACGCTGACCGGCGCCCAGGTGGAGCGGCTGCTCGAACAGCAGTGGTGCGGCCAGGGCACCCAGCGCGTGCTGAGCGTCTCCCAGGGCCTCACCTACACCTACGACAACGCCAAGCCCGCCTGCGACAGGATCGACCCGGCCTCGATCAGGCTCAACGGCACCGTCATCGACCCGGCGGGCAGGTACCGGCTGACCGCCAACTCCTTCATCGCCTCCGGCGGCGACGGGTTCACGGTGCTGACCGAGGGCACCGAACGGGTCGAGAAGGTCCGCGACATCGAGGCCTTCGAGTCCTACATCCGGGCCGTCAGCCCGCTCCAGCCGCCCGCGCTGGGCCGCGTCACGCGGGTCAACTGACCCTCGGGACGGCCGCGCCGTGGCGGGACGCCACGGCCGGCCGTTCCTTCGTTCCCTGGTCGCGCTACAGGCCCCGGTATCCGGGATGGACGCCGGGGGTGAGCCCCTGCTGGGCCGCGACGGCCTCGAGCATGGCGGTCAGCGCGGCGCGCTGGTCGTGGTCGAGGGCCGCCAGCAGGTCGTCCTGGTGCGCGGCGCCCAGCTCGCGGACGGCCCCCATCAGCCGCAGCCCCTCACCGGTCAGGTGCAGGGCGTAGTTGCGCCGGTCGGCGGGGTTGCGCCGCCGTTCGACCAGCCCCTTGCCCTCCAGGGCGTCCAGCAGCGTGACCACCCTGCTGGGCACGACGCCCAGCTCCTCGGCCAAGGACTGCTGGCTGCGGCCCGGCGCCGTGATGATCATGCGGAGCAGGCCGATGTCGGCCGGGACCACGCCCAGCTCGGCCACGCGCTCGGCGAACCGCCTGGCGGCGTGCGCGCCCACCTGGGCCAGGAGGAACGCCGCGCCGGACGGCGGCCTGTCGTCAGCGGTCGGCATGACGAACACGATAGCGCGTCACGAAAATAGTTCTGTGCTATAAACGATTCATCTAAGAGAACGGATTCGTGACATGACCTTCCCCACGCCCGAACGGCTCATCCGCTTCCAGCACCCCGAGAAGGTGCTCGGCTACCTCGGCCCGCTCGACGAGGACCGCCTCGGCCCGCTGTTCGGGCTGCCGGCCGAGCGCTTCGGCGCGATCCGCCGTGAGCACGCCGCGCACGCCCGGCGGCTCGCCGAAGACCTGCTCGCCGACGACGACTTCGCCGCCGCCGTCGACCGGCTGCCCTTCGCCGCCGGCCAGCGGGTGGTGGCCGTCGGCGAGAGCACCACCGCCGACCTGCTGTCCTGGTTCGAGATCCTGCGTCACCTGCTCGACCTGCGCCGCCCCGGCCACGGCAGCACGCTGGTCAACCTGGCCGTCTCCGGCCAGAGCACCACGCAGGCGCTGGGCACCCTGCCCGCGCTGGCCGCCCAGCGGCCCGACTGGGTGCTGTGCATGCTGGGCGGCAACGACGCCATGCGCGTCGGCGGCACGAAGGACACCCAGGTCAGCCTCCCCGAGACCGAACGCAACCTGCGCCTGCTCCGCCAGGCGGCCCCGGCCGCCACATGGCTCTGGCTGGCGCCCACGTCGGTGGACGAGGCTCGCGTCACCGCCTACCAGCCGTTCCAGCGGGCACGCCTGAGCTGGGCCAACGAGGACCTGCGGGCGATCGGCGAGGTGCTGGCCGCCATGCCCGAGCAGGTGGTGAGCCTGGCCGAGCCGGACCACGAGGACGACGGACTGCACCTGTCGCCGGCAGGCCAGCGGGCGCTGGCCGCCGCGTTCGTCGCGAGCCTGGCATGAGGATCCTGCTGTTCGGGGCGAGCGGCGGCACCGGCGCGCAGGTTCTGCGGCAGGCCACCGAGGCCGGGCACGAGGTCACGGTCGTCGCCCGCGACCCGGCCTCGGTACGGCACGACACCGTGGTGGCCGCCGACGTCCTCCGGCCGGAGACCTGGCGGGCGAGCCTGGACGGGCAGGAGGCCGTCGTGTCCTGCCTCGGCACCAGGGACCGCCGCCGCCCGACCACGGTCTACTCCGAAGGCACCGCCAACATCCTGGAGGCGATGGGCGAGTACGGCGTGCGCCGCCTGCTGTGCCTGTCGTCGGCCGGGCTGGACATCCCGCCGGACCTGCCGCTGCCGCAACGGCTGGTCGTCAAGCACGTCATCCAGCGGCTGTACCGGTACGCCTACGCGGACATGGCCGAGATGGAGCGTCTGGTGAAGGACAGCGCCGCCGACTGGACGATCGTCCGGCCGCCGATGCTGACCGACGGGCCCGCCACCGGCGCCTACCGCTTCTCGACCGACGGCGGGCTGACCGCGGCCAGGAGCGTGTCCAGGGCCGACCTGGCCCACTTCCTGCTGCACCACCTGGACGACGCCGCGTGTGTACGCCGCGTCGTGGACATCTCCTCGTGAGCCGTCTACCACGACGGGCGTACCCCGGCCGCCTCTCCCGGGCGGATGCCCCGGGGGGCGGCCGCGGCGAGGCTGGATCCATGTCCAACCCTCAGCGCTTCGGCTACGGCGTGGCCGCGCTCCTGCTGGCCAGCAGCGCCTTCCACCTGCTGGTGTACGCCGTCGACGGCGGCGGATGGGGCGGCCCGGTGTCGTGGCGCAAGCCCATCCTGTTCGGCTTCTCCTTCGGGGTGACGCTGATCAGCCTGGTCTGGATCGCCGGACGGTCGGGGCTGAGCCCCAGGGCGAGCCGGCTGCTCGTCGGCACGCTCGCCGTGGCCAGCCTCGTCGAGACCGCGCTCATCGATCTTCAGCGCTGGCGCGGCGTGCCCTCGCACCTCAACTTCACCACCCCCTTCGACGCGACCGTCTCGGCCGCGCTGGCCGCCTTCGCGATCGTGGGCCTGATCCCGTCGATCATCGTGATCATCGTGGTGGCCTGGCGGCGCTTCGACGGGCCGCCGAGCATGCGGCTGGCGGTGCGGGCCGGACTGGCGGTGCTGTCGCTGACGCTGGTCTCGGGGGCGGCGCTCATCGCCAACGGCCGGGCCATCGGACTGCCGCCCCAGGCCACCGACCTGTCGATCTTCGGGGCGGCGGGGCAGCTCAAGGTGCCGCACGCGGTGACGCTTCACGCGGTGCAGGTGCTGCCGGTGCTGGCCTGGCTGCTCACCCTGACCGCCTGGAGCGAGGCGGCCAGGGTGCGTCTGGTGGCGGTGGTGGCCGCGGGCTACGGCGGGGTGGTGCTGGTCTCCGTGCTGCAGGCGGCCGCCGGGCTGGCCCCGGCCGACCTGACGGTGGCCTCCGGCGTCCTGCTGGTGGCCGCGCTCGCGGCCATGGCCGGCGCGGGGACCGCCACGCTCGCCCGCCTGCGCCCGCCTGGCCGGTAGTCCGGTCGGCGGGACCGGGCTGTTCAGCGCACCGGTTCGCCGACGCCCAGCAGGTTCCCCTCGCTGTCACGGAACCAGGCTCCGCGTTCGCCGCGCGCGCCCTTGCTCGGATAGTTCCCGTCGATCTCCGCGATCCCGTCCCTTGTCCGGAACCCGGGGACGTCGACCTCTTCGAACACCACGCCGCGCCGTCTGAGTTCCGAGACCGCTGTCTCGATGTCGTCGACCTCCCAGGCCATCTGGGTGAAGGTGCCCGGCGAGGATCCCGTCGACTGGAACACGACGAACTCCGCGCCTTCACACCGGTAGAGCAGCCCGCCGGGCCGTTGGTCGACGGGCTCCAGACCGAGCCGCTCGGAATAGAACCGCCGCGCCCGGTCCAGGTCCTGGGCTGGAAGCCTGGTCGCCACGCGTGCCCGGGACAGCACGTTCCTGTCATCCGCGTTCATGTCTCCACTGTTCCACGGGCGACGCCCGGAGGAGTGGAGGCGTCCCGCCGTCGCGGCGCGGACATGGCGTGCCGAGAAGCTCAGCAGGCGATCACCTCGAGCGGGATGTCGAGAACCCGTCGGCGGCTCCGACGAGTGCGTGAGAGACACCCGACGACAGGAGTTGCACAGATGGGCAAGGTCACCTCTGACATGGCGATGTCCGTGGACGGTTACGTCGCGGGCCCGAACCAGAGCCTGGACAACCCGTTCGGCGAAGGGGTCGAGGAGCGCCTGCACCGGTGGATGTTCGAGGAGCCCGAGGCGCACGCCGAGGTCATCGAGGCCATCACGGCGGCGGGCGCCTACATCATGGGCCGCAACATGTTCGGGCCCGGCCGGGGCGACTGGGACCTGGACTGGAAGGGCTGGTGGGGTGACGAGCCGCCGTACCACGGCCCGGTGTTCGTCCTCACCAACCACCCGCGCGAGCCCTTGGAGATGAAGGGTGGCACGACCTTCACCTTCGTGACCGACGGGATCGAGCCGGCGCTGGCCATGGCGCGCGCGGCCGCGGGCGACGCCGACGTCGCGATCGCGGGTGGCGCCCACACGGTCAACCAGTACCTCGCGGCGGGCCTGATCGACGAGCTGCGCCTGCACATCGCGCCGGTGATCCTCGGCGCCGGCGAGCGCCTGCTCGAGGGCGCAGGGAGCGTCGACCTCGAACCCGTCCACGTCTCGGGCACCGGCCTGGTCACCCACGTGACCTACCGGGTGGTGCGCGGCTGAGCGCGTGACCACGGAGAGGCGGGACCGGTCCCGCTTCGCCTCTCCACGTACGGCCGGCGCCCAACGCCGGGGTCGGTCCACGGGGGGTCAACATTCGGCCACCAGTTGCTCCGGCCTCTTGACCGGCCAAGAAAAGCGACGGAGAGGATGAGAAGGTGACACTCTGGACGCCGGACCCGACCTTCTATCCGTCGCCGCGCGACGCCGCGGCCGCGCCGGCCGAGCGGTACGCCTACGTCGCCGCCTTCGACCGTCAGGCGGCCAGACCCGACGCGATGGCCGTCATCGACGTCGATCCCGACTCCCCGGGGTACGGCGGCGTGGCCGGCTGGACGGACCTGCCGTACACGGGCGACGAGCTGCATCACTTCGGGTGGAACGCCTGCAGCAGCGCGCTGTGCCCCAACGCGCCGCACCCGCACGTCGAGCGCCGCTACCTCGTCGTGCCCGGCCTGCGTTCCTCACGCATCTACATCCTGGACACCAAGGACCGCGTCAGCCCCGAGATCGTCAAGGTGATCGAGCCGGAGGAACTGGCCGCGCGGGCCGGCTACTCACGGCCGCACACCGTGCACTGCGGGCCCGACGGGCTGTACGTCTCCGCGCTCGGCGGGTCGAACGGCGCGGACGGCCCCGGCGGCATCGCCGTCCTCGACCACCAGACGTTCGAGGTACGCGGCCCCTGGGAGGCCGACCGGGGCCCGCAGCACCTCGCCTACGACTTCTGGTGGCACATCAACCACGACGTACTGATCAGCTCGGAGTGGGGCACCCCCTCCATGATCGAGAACGGCGTCGTCGGCGAGCTGCTGCTCGGCCGGAAGTACGGTCACCACGTGCACTTCTGGGACCTGCGCAAGCGCCGCCACCTCCAGGCGGTCGACCTCGGCGACCAGTACCAGATGACCCTCGAACTGCGCCCGGCCCACGACCCGCGACGGACCTACGGCTTCGCCGGCGTGGTCGTCAGCGTCGAGGACCTGTCGGCCTCGGTCTGGACGTGGTTCCAGGAGGACGGCCGCTGGCAGGTGCGCAAGGTGATCGACATCCCCGCCGAGCCGGCCGACCCGGCGGATCTGCCCGACCTGCTCAAGCCGTTCGGGGCGGTGCCGCCGCTGGTCACCGACATCGACCTGGCCGTGGACGACCAGCGGCTGTACGTCTCCTGCTGGGGCACGGGCGAGCTCAAGCAGTACGACGTCAGCGACCCGTTGCACCCGGTGGAGACCGGCTCGCTGCGGATCGGCGGGATCGTGCGCGGCGACCCGCACCCCGCCCTGGAAGAACGCCTGCGTGGCGGCCCCCAGATGGTGGAGGTCAGCAGGGACGCCCGGCGCGTCTACGTGACCAACTCCCTGTACGGCGCCTGGGACGACCAGTTCTACCCCGAGGGCGTCGGCGCCTGGATGGCCAAGATCGACGCCGAGTCGTTCACGTTCGACAAGAGCTTCTTCCCGCACGGCGACGACTTCCGCGGCCTGCGCCCGCACCAGGTCAGGCTGCAGGGCGGGGACGCCTCCTCGGACTCCTACTGCTACCCGTGACGCTCGCGGCCGCCCTGCTGCTCGGGGCCCTGCACGGGCTGAATCCGGCCATGGGCTGGCTGTTCGCCGTGGCCCGCGGGCTGCAGGAACGCAGCAGGGCCAAGCTGCTCGCCTCGCTTCCGGCGATCGCCGCCGGGCACCTGGCCGCCGTCGGGCTGGTCGCCGCCGTCATCGTGGTGACCGGCTCGCTCACCACGGGCCGGGTGGTGGCGCTGGTGGGCGGGACGGTGCTGGTCGGGTTCGGGCTGTGGCGGCTGCTGTCCAGGCGGCACTTCCGCTGGGTGGGCATGCGGCTGTCGCTGCCGCAGCTGGCCGCCTGGTCCTTTCTCATGTCGTCGGCGCACGGCGCCGGGCTGATGCTCATCCCGCTGTTCGCCGGGGTGAACGCCGCCCACGAGGGGCACGCCGGGCACGCCATGGGCGGCAGCATGGCCATCGCGCTGGCCCACACGCTGGCCATGTTCGTGGTCGCGGGCGTGGTGGCCGTGATCGTCTACGAGGTCGCCGGGTTGACCATCCTGCGCCGCGCCTGGTTCAACGTGGACCGCATGTGGGCGGCCGCTCTCATCGCGGCCGGCGTGATCACCCTGGTCCAGGCCTGATCGCGGGCGCGTCGGCGGCGGGCCGGAACGCTCTGACTCATCCCTTAACTCCCGCACCGCCGCTCTGATACGATCTTGACCCACTTCACTGGCTGGAGACTTCGTGACCGAAGCGGTGGCCCTCTTAGCTGAGGACCCACGAGTGGTCGGGCCCTACCGCCTGGAAGGGCGGCTCGGGCTGGGCGGGCAGGGCACCGTCTACATGGGGCGGGACGGCGACGGCGGGCTCGCGGCGATCAAGCTCCTGCATCCGCACCTGATGGCCGACCCGCGGGAGCGACAGCTCTTCCTGCGCGAGGTGGAGACGGCCAAGCGGGTCGCGCCCTTCTGCACGGCCCAGGTGCTCGACCTCGGGTTCGTCGGCGACCGGCCGTACATCGTCAGCGAGTACGTCGACGGGCCGTCGCTGCAGAACGCCGTGCGGGACAACGGGCCGCGCGGAGCGGCCGCCCTGCAACGGCTGGCGGTCAACACGGCGACCGCCCTGGCGGCCATCCACGAGGCCGGGGTGGTGCACCGCGACTTCAAGCCCGGCAACGTGCTGCTCGGGCCCGACGGGCCGGTCGTCATCGACTTCGGCATCGCGCGGGCGCTGGACCTCAGCCAGTCGGTCATCAGCAGCCGGCCCATCGGCAGCCCCGCCTACATGGCGCCCGAGCAGATCGCCGGCGGCGACGTCGGGCCCGCGGCCGACGTGTTCGCCTGGGGCGCGACCATGGTCTACGCGGCCACCGGGGAGCGTGCCTTCGCCGGCGACTCGATCCCCGGGATCCTGCACGGCATCCTGCAGGGCGAGCCGGACCTCGGCGGGCTGGAGGGCGCGCTGCGGGAACTGCTGCGCGAGTGCCTGGACAAGGACCCGGCCCGGCGGCCCACCATCGTCCAGGTGATCGAACGCCTGCGCGCGCTGCCCGCCCCCGCCTGGCATGCCGCCCGCGGCGCCCGCTCGGGCGGCTTCGCCGTTCCCGACGTGCCCGGCGTCGGCTCCGGCGCCCCGACCGCTCCCGGCACCGCCGTCGCGGGCGGTCCTGCCGTACCCGCTCGGAAGGCGCGGCGCGGCCTGGTCCTCGGTACGGCGGGCGCGGGCGTGCTCGTCGCCGCGGCCGCCGCCTACTTCGCCCTGGCGCCCAGCGCCTCCGGCAACCACGCCGGGCAGGCGAGCCAGGCGGCGACCGTACCGGCCGTGGCGCTGCCGTCGTCTTCCGTGGTGCCCGTCGAGCCTTCTCCAAGCGCGCCCGAGACGCCGACCCTGGATGACACGCCCACTCCGAAGGCGACCAAGCGGTCGCAGGCGGCCAAGGCGGTGCCCCGTGCGAGCGCCGCCCCGCAGGAGGCGCCCCGGCAGACCCGCAAGACCACCACGACCTCCGACGCGCCCACCACCACACGCACCATGAAGCCGACCCGCAAGCCCGTGACCGCGCCGATCGGGACCACGCCGCCGCGCGACGACGACCCGCCCCCGCCGCCGCACAGCGACCCGCCCGCGCCCGCCCAAGGCTCGATCACCTTCAACGACGCCAGCGCGTACTGCGCGGCGCAGGGCCAGAGCATGGCCGGCGGCACCTGGGACAACCTGTGGTGCTTCGGCGGCGCCGGGGCGCGCATCAGCGCGACCACGGTGTGCCAGTGGAAGTACCAGGGCCGCGACGCGGTCGCCGAGCAGCCGCCCAACACGTGGTCGCAGGAGGTGACCTGCCGGCTGTCATGACCGCCCCGACCGGCCGCGACACCGCTCGTCCCGCGTCGTTCGGTCCCCTTCCCGCGAGCGTCCCCTCGGCTGGAGACGGCGGTGACGAGCGGCGGGCCCGCGTCCAGGTAACACCAACAGCTGTTCCGTTGTCCTCCAACTTGGCGTACGGCCCTCGCGTTCGGGTACCGGGGAGCGCCAGGAAGGGAGTAGCCATGACATCGGACGCCATCAGCATGATCACCGCGGACCACCGCGACGTGGAGCGGCTTTTCGACCGGCTCAAGAAGGACACCGAGGACCGCCCCGCGCTGCTGGCCGAACTGGCCGCCAAGTTCGTCGCCCACTCCAGGGGCGAGGAGGAACTGATCTACCCGGAGATCGCCAAGACCGTTCCCAGCGAGAAGGACCAGGTGCGCGAAGGCGCGGAGGAACACCACGAGGCCGAGCGGATGCTGCTCAGCCTCCTGGACGTCGACCCGGACACGCCGAAGTTCGACACGCTCCTGGACCAGCTCGTCCAGGCGGTCAACCACCACGTCCAGGAGGAGGAGAGCGAGATCCTGCCGGCGCTCAGGAAGGCGGTTCCCCGCCGGCGGCTGGAGGAGCTCGGCCGGGCCTTCAGCGAGCGCAAGGCACAGGAGATCCAGCACGGTCTACCCGTGGGGAACGGCAGGAAGTCGGGCAAGCGGACCCGGGCCGGCGGAGGAGGATCCACGGGGATGAGCAAGGAGGAGCTGTACCACCGGGCCCAGGAGGCCAAGATTCCGGGCCGCTCGTCCATGACCAAGGAAGAGCTCACCAAAGCGCTGCAGAAGAGCGGGAAGGCCTGACGGGCCGGGAAAACCGTCCGGCAGGGGTCGCTCGTGACCCCTGCCGTCCAGCGGGGGGTCGCTCCTGACAGTGACACATGCGCGACGTGGCCACGCGCGCCCTGGTCCGGCGCTGAGCGGCAGGCTGCCGACCCACGCGGATGACGATCAGCCCCCGCCGGCGGGTCTCGTTCGGCTCGAAGGTGACGGGCGCCCGCGCCAGTCGGAAGGGAGGATGAACTCCCACCCGGGTTGCCAGCGAGGCGCCGCCTCGACGAGTGCCGTCAGGTCGGCGCCGCCCAGCAGACACTCCAGCGCCCAGCGGTTGGCGGAGTGCGCGATCACGAGGACCCGGCCCCCGTCCCGGCGGGCGAGCAGGTCGTCCAGGAAGTCGGCTGTCGCGGCGAGCACGTCGCGGTAGCTCTGCCCACCAGGAAAGGGCACGTCGACGTGCCGCGCCCGCAAGGGAGCGACGAGCGCCATGGGACGGGCCGCTTGCCAAGGCACAGCCTGACAACCTACTATGATAGTTAGTTGAGAAGGACCGATCGGGTGCGACAGGCGCGGGAGCCCCGACTCGAGCATGCCCGGCATCTTCCCCGTGGATGCTGGGCATCCCCCTGTTCCCGCTCGGCACGGACCGCCGGCGGCCGCCACCGAGCCATCGACCCGCGATGTCCTGTCCGACGAGACGGGCTCGTAGATCCGCCGGCTCTCAGGCCTGGTAGGCGGGGTAGCCGTAGCCGACGACCTGCGAGGCGGCCCTGATCCGCTGCTCCACCCTGCCGTTGCCGGTGTTGCCTTCGATCGTGGTGATGGTGCCGTCCCCGTTGTCCTTCTTGACCAGGCCCATGTGGTCGATGCCGCTGACGCTCTTGCTGCCGCTCCACGAGAAGTACACGACGGCGCCCGGCTTGGCGGCGCTTCCCCAACGCCGGTTGTTCTTGAACCACTGGGCCCAGGTGACGGTGTAGGCGTCCCAGCCGACCGTGGGCCTGGCGCCGGCCTTCTCGCCGACCCAGGCCACGAACATGGCGCACCACGGCGCGTTGGTGTAGGCGCGCAGGCTGCCCCCGTCGCGCTTCAGGGTCTCGCTCGCCCGCCGGGACGACATGTACCAGCGGTGGAAGGGGGTGCCGCCGCCGGAGGCGTTCTCCTTCACGCCGAGCTGCGACTCGGCCACCTTCAGCACCGCCGCGGCCGTCGCCGGGTTCCGCTTCTCGGCCGCCGGCGCCGGGACGGCGACGGGACGGGAGACCTGGGGGCGCACGTCGTTCGTGTGGCCGGCGAGGGCGGGACCGGCGCCCGCGATCGCGCTTGCCGCGACTGTCAGGCCCAGACCGATGCGGGACAGGTTCGCGGGCATACGGAAGTGAAAGAGGGCAGGCCTCGACATACTGGGGTTTGACTCCTTGTTTCATGCCGCCCACCGGGACGGGTTCGGGCATGGAAGTGCCCTACGGCGCTGTGTCGGTGCACGCGCCACCCTGGAGAGATGTGGGTTCCCGGCTCCGCGAGAGTGCGGACTCGGCGGCCGCGCCACGTCGGGCCTGAGGCTCCGACCGGTGGTCACGAATTCATCGGTATGCAGGCGGCAACCTGCCGCCTGGCGTCGCCCCAACGTAAGCGAACCGTATAGAGCGATGCAAGGCCGGGCCGCGAACGCCTCACGGAATCGCCTGCGCGACAGGCGTTCGCGAGGAAATTCTTTACCTTGGCGACGGCCGTCCCGCCTGGCCGGGCAACGGCCTTTCCGGCTGTTTCCAGGACCCGGTACGGCACGAGCGGGCCGTCGCCACCGGGGACCCGCCTCACCGCCCACCCTGGCCCGGGCCGCCCCGCGACAACCGGGCATAATCGGAGGAAACCCGCAGGTGGGAGGGGGTACGCATGATGCGCGGCCTGGGCGACCTGGAGTCCACGATCATGGAGCGCATGTGGTCCTACCGCAAGCCCGCGTCGGTCAGACAGGTGCTGGAGGACCTGCGCCAGGAGCGGGAGATCGCCTACACGACGGTCATGACCGTGATGGACAAACTCCATACCAAAGGGCTCCTCTCCCGGGAGCCCGTCGGCAAGGCCTACATCTACGCCGCGACCTCCTCCAAGGAGGCCTACACCGCAGACCGCATGCGTGAGTCGCTGGCGCGGAGCGGCAACCAGGCGGCCACGCTGGTGTACTTCCTGCAGCGGCTGACGCCGGAGGAGGCCGACGCCTTCGAGGCGGCGCTGCAGATCTTCCAGCCGAGGGACCGGCAATGACAACGGCCGTCCTGGCGGTGTACGCGATCGTCGCCGCCATCCTGCTGCCGCGGGTGGTGGGGCGCGCGCGCTGGGCCGACCGCGCCCCCAGTCTGGCGATCGCGCTGTGGCTGGCCGCCACCACGTCCGTGGTCGCCTCCGTCCTGCTGGCCGCGTTCGCGCTGGCGGTCCCCGCCTCCATGGTGGGCCAGAGTTTCGCCGCGGTCTTCGACCTCTGCGTCGCCCTGTTCGGGCAGCAGCCGGGCCTGACGTCGACGACCACCGGCATCGCGCTCCTCGTCGCGGGCGCCCTCGCCGTACGGATCACCTGCTGCGCCACCGCCGTCCAGGTCCGCGTACGGACCGAGCGGCAGCACCACGCGGCGATGCTGCGCCTGCTCGGCGAGCGCGACCGCTGGCGCGGCGCCATCGTGCTGGACTACGACGAGCGGCTCGCCTACTGCCTTCCCGGCAGGCCGGGCGAGGCCGTCATCACCACGGCCGCCCTGCGGGCGCTCACGCCGGGGCAGGCCGAGGCCGTGCTGGCACACGAGCGGGCGCACCTGCACGGGCGTCATCACCTGCTGCTCGCGGGAGCGGAGGCGCTGGCCAGATCCTTCCCGCGCATTCCCTTGTTCGAGCGCACCAGGAGCGAGGTGGCCAGGCTGCTGGAACTGCTCGCCGACGACGTGGCCGCCCGCCGCCATCCGCGCATTCTCATCGCCACCGCGCTGGTGCAGCTGGCCACCGGGCGCGCGCCCGACTTCGCGCTGGGCGCGGGAGGCGACACCGCGGTGACGCGCGTGCGCCGCATGCTCACCCACCAGGCGCCGCTCACGCCCAGGGAACGGCTGGGCGGCCTGCTCGCGGTGGCGCTGCTGCTCACCGGGCCCGCGGCGGTCGCTCTCGCTCCCGGGTTCGGCGACTTCCTCACGCATCACTGCCACGAAATCCTTCTCGGCTGCTAGACCTACGATGACGCGTAGTAGGCTGCGGCCGTACGTCTGGGACATCAGCGAGGTCGTCATATGCATGGAACGCGTCTCCGGATCCGCGCCGCGGCGGTCGCCGCGGCGCTGGTCGCGGCCACCGCCGCCTGCGGCACCGGCAGCCAGGCACCGGGCAGGGACCCGGGTGTCGGCCACATCCACGGCCTGGGCGTCGATCCGGCCGACGGCGCCGTCTACGTCGCCGGCCACTACGGGCTGTTCCGCGTGAAGGACGGCCGGAGTGTCGAGCGGGTCGCCGGCCGAGTCCAGGACCACATGGGGTTCACGGTCGTGGGACCGAAGACGTTCCTGGCCAGCGGCCACCCGGGTGAGGAGGCGGCCGCCGCCTCGCCGCACCTCGGTCTCATCCGCACCACCGACGGCGGCCGGACCTGGGTGACGGTCTCGGAGGAGGGCACCGCGGACTTCCACGCGCTGGAGCAGTCCGGCGACACCCTGTACGGCTTCGACTCCCAGTCCGGGCAGCTGCGCCGCAGCGCCGACGGCGGCCAGAGCTGGACGCCCGGAGCCGAGGAACCCCTGATCGACCTCGCCGTGGACCGCGGCAAGGTCTACGCGACCACGCCCGAGGGGCTGAAGGTCAGCGAGAACGACGGCGCGGCCTTCGCGAAGGTGTCGAACGCGCCGCTGCTCAGCCACATCGCCGCCCCCGCCGAGAACACCCTCGTCGGGCCGGGCACCGACGGCCGCGTCCACACCAGCCGTGACGGCGGCAGGACATGGACGGCCGGCGGCGCGCTGCCGGGCGCCGTCAGCGCGTTCACGGCCGTCGACGCGCGGCGGCTGCTGGCCGCCACCGAGGACAACACCGTCCTGGAGTCGAAGGACGGCGGCCTGACCTTCTCCCCGATCTTCCGGCCCCCGACCGGCTGACCAGGAGGAGTCGCGGGGACGAGCCCTACAGGGAACTCGCCGGCCGGTGGGCGCGCACGTAGTACAGCAGGGACGGCAGCGCGCCTTCCGACTCCACGTCGAAGCCCGCGTCGGGAACGAGCTTGCCGAGCAGGTCGCGGGGATCGTGCCGCATGGCGGGCCCGGACAGCATGCCCACGACCCGCCTGGCGAGGTGGTTGGCGGGCGGCCGGAACTCGGCGATGACCAGCCGTCCTCCCGGCCTCAGCACGCGGAACATCTGGCGCAGCGCCGCGGGGCGGTCGTCGGCCGGGATGTGGTGGACGGCCAGGCTGGAGACCACCGTGTCGAAGGAGCCGTCGGGGAACGGCAGGTCCTGAGCGGCTCCCACCACGTAGGCGCAGTTGCCCGGCGCGCGGCCGCGGGCGTAGTCGATCATCTCGGGTGCGAGGTCGATGCCGGTGACCTGTCCAGCAGGGGTGACGACCGGGGAGATGACCCGGCTCAGGTAGCCGGTGCCGCAGCCGACGTCGAGGACCCGGTCGCCCGCCCTCGGCCTGGCCAGGGCCGCGACGCGGGTGAACGCGGCCCTGCGGCCCCCGGCGAAACCGATCGTCGCGAACAGCTCGTAGGCGCGCGGATGGTCGATGGTGCCGCCCGCGTCGGCGTGCTCGGCGTGGTTGTGCAGCAGCTTCCCCAGCCCCATGGCTTACCCCCTTGATACTGAACACTCTGTTCGTTAACAAATCATGCGTTCACTATGGTGAGAGGGTCAACGATCAGATCGGGCGAGGTGTGCGGTCCTGAACAGGAACGGGAAAGTGTCCGGAGACCGGCGCGTACGGCGCACCCGGCGGGCCGTCCAGGACGCTCTCGTGGCGCTCATCCTGGAGAAGGGCTACAGCGCCGTGACGGTCACCGACATCATCAACCGTGCCGACGTCGGCAGGTCGACCTTCTACTCGCATTTCGCCGACAAGCAGGACGTGCTGGTCAGCAACATCGAGGAGCTCGGCTTCCTGCACCCTGACCACGCCGTCCGCGAGGGGGAGCTGTTCGCGTTCAGCCTGCCGATGTTCGAGCACGTGCGGGAGCAGCGCTCGCTGGTGCGGGCGCTGCTGGGACGGCGCAGCGGCGGCCCGGCGGAGGCGCACGGGGAGCGCCTGCTGGCCGCCGTCGTCAGGGACGAGCTCGTCGCCAGGGCGGGCGGGCCGGCGCCTTCCCTCGACCTGATGGTGATCTGCGTCGTCGGCGCGTTCCTGGGGCTGGTTCGGGCGTGGGTGGACGGCGAGATCTCCGCCACGCCCGCCGAGCTGGACGCCGCCTTCCGCGCGGCGACCGTTCCAGGCGTCCGGGCGGCGCTCGACCGGCTCTGACCTCGGCGAAGCCCCGCCGGCGACCACCCCGCGGCCGACCGGCGGGACGCGGCGCGCGGGAGGCCCGCGCCTCGCCCCTGGTAGGGCCAGCACTACCTCCGAGACGGTAGACCACCAGCTGGTGTCCGAAATGACCGGATCACTACGTTAGGTGGCGGTCAAAGAGGCACACAGATCAGAACGGGGGCCGGAGTGACGACGCACGCGGTGCGCCTGAACACGGTGACGAAGACGTACGGGCACGGGACACAGGCGGTGCACGCGCTGCGCGGGGTCACGGTCGACCTGCCGCGCGGCGGGTTCACCGCCGTGATGGGGCCCTCCGGCTCGGGCAAGAGCACCTTCCTGCACTGCGCGGCGGGCCTCGACACGCCCACGTCGGGAACGGTCCACCTCGGCGAGGTGGAGCTGTCGGGGATGAACGAGACCCAGCTGACCGAGCTGCGCAGGCAGAAGGCGGGCTTCGTCTTCCAGGCCTTCAACCTGATCCCGGCGCTCAGCGTGACGGAGAACGTCACCCTGCCGCTCCGGCTGGCGGGCGCCAGGCCGGACCGCGCCTGGCTGGCCGAGGTGATCGCGCGGGTGGGTCTCGGGGACCGTACGGGACACCGGCCGTCGCAGCTGTCCGGTGGCCAGCAGCAGCGGGTCGCGCTCGCACGGGCGCTGGTGACCAGGCCCGAGGTGGTCTTCGCCGACGAGCCGACCGGCGCGCTCGACACCCGCACCGCCGCCGAGGTGCTCGGCCTGCTGCGCCAGGTCGTGGACGCGACGGGCCAGACCGTGGTGATGGTGACCCACGACCCGGTGGCCGCGGCCTACGCCGACCGGGTGCTGTTCCTGGCCGGGGGCACGCTGGTGGACGAGGTGTGGTCCGCCTCCGCGGACGCGATCGGGCGGCGCCTGGCCGGCCTCGGCGGGTACGGCAGGCCGGCGGAGGCCGCGCGATGCTGAGACTCGCCTTCGCCACGCTGCGCGGCCGGATGTCCTCGCTCGCCGGCTCGTTCCTCGCGCTGCTGTTCGCCACGGCCGTGATCACCTCGTGCGGGCTGCTCATGGAGACCGGCCTGCGCGCGAACACGCCCCCGGAACGGTACGCCGCGGCCCCGGTCGTGGTGGCCGGCGACCAGTGGGTCTCCGTCGGTATCAAGGCCGGCGGGGACACGTCGGCCGAGATGAGCGAGCCGCTGCCGGAGCCCGTGGCGGTCCCGGCCGCGCTGGCCGGGAAGATCCGTAAGGTGGAGGGCGTGACGCGGGTCGTACCCGAGCTCACCTTCCCGGTGGGGCTGGTGGGCCGGGACGGCCGGCTGGTCGGGGGCGCCGGAGGGCGCACCCTCGGGCACGCCTGGGAGTCCGCGGTGCTCGCGCCGTACACCCTGCGCGCGGGCCGGGCGCCCGCCGCGCCCGGCGAGATCGTCCTGGACGCCGCGCTGGCCGGGCGGGCACGGCTGGAGGTCGGCGGGACCGCACGCGTCCTGGGCAGGGACGGCGTCAGGGAGTACACGGTGGCCGGGATCGCCGGTCCGGGGCTGGCCCGGCAGTCGTCGGTGTTCTTCACCGCCGAGCGGGCCGCCGAGCTGTTCGGCCGCCCCGGGCGGGTGTCGGCCTTCGGCGTGACCGGGCAGGGCGACCCCGAGCAGCTGAAGGAGCGGATCGACGCCGCGCTGGGCGGCGCCGGCGTGGTCGCCCACGCGGGCGCCGAAAGGGGGCTCGCCGACGACATCCGGGCCCTGACGGGCAGGGAGATGCTCGTCGGGCTCAGCGGCAGCCTCGCCGGGATCGCCGTCATGGTGGCGGTCTTCGTGGTGTCCGGGACGTTCGCGCTGACCGTACGGCAGCGCCAGCGGGAGATCGCGCTGCTGCGGGCGATCGGGGCGACGCCCCGGCAGGTCCGCATGATGCTCGGCCGCGAGGCCCTGCTGGTCGGGACGGTGGCGGCGGCGCTCGGCCTCCCGCTGGGGGTCGCCGTGGGCGACTGGATGTTCGGCCGGTTCGTCTCGGTGGGGCTGCTGCCGGACACGTTCACGCTCGCCGTCGGCCCGCTGCCGATGCTGGCCGCCGTCGTGGCCGGGCTGGCCACCGCGTGGCTGGCGGCCCGCGCCGCCGTCCGGCGGGCGACGCGGATCCGCCCCACCGAGGCGCTGGGCGAGGCCGCGGTGGAACACCGCGCGCTGGGCCGCGGCCGGATGATCAGCGGTCTTGCCTTCCTCGCCCTGGGGTCGGGCGTCACCGGCCTGGCGATGTCCATGACCGGCGAGACGGCGGCCGCGAGCGCGGGCGGGATCGTGCTGTTCCTCGTCACCGCCGCCGCGCTGCTGGGGCCGTGGCTCGTCCGGCTGGCCGCCGGGCTCGTCGGCGGCGCGCTCGGCCGGGCCTCCCGGGTGGGCGGCTACCTGGCCGTGGCGAACACCCGGGTCGGGGCCAAGCGGCTGGCGTCCGTCGTGAGCCCCCTCATCCTGCTGATGGCGTTCGCCGCGACCATCCTCTTCACCCAGTCGACGCTCGGCCACGCCGCCACCCGGCAGGCCGCGGAGGGCAACCGCGCGGACTACGTGCTGGAGTCGGCGGGACCGGGGCTGCCCGCGCAGGCGGCGCGCGCGGCGCGGGCGCTGCCGGGGGTGAAGGGCGTGACGGAGGTGATCGAGACGCAGGTGATCGCCCACCACGAGCAGCTGGGTGACCCCATGCTGACCTCGTACGGCGCCATCGGGCTGACCGTGCCGGCGCACGGGATCGACCTGGGCGTGCGAGCCGGCTCGCTGGACCGGCTGGACGACGGCGGGGTCGCGCTGAGCACGCTCAGCGCCGGCACCCTGGGCGCGTCGGTCGGCGAGAAGGTACGGCTGCGCCTCGGGGACGGCACGCCGGTCACGCGGACGGTGGTGGCCGTCTACGAGCGGGGCCTGGGCTTCGGCGACGTGGCCCTGCCGTACAGCGTGGTGCGTGACCACTCGGCGTCGGGCATGACCGGCCGGCTGTACGTCGTGGGCGGAGAGAAGGACCGGCTCACCGGACTGGCACCCGGTCTGACGGTCCTCGACAGGGCGGAGGTCGCCACCGCGCGGGACGCGGCGCAGGAGCTGAGCGACATGGCCAACCTCCTGGTCCTCGGGATGATCATCGTGTTCATCGCGATCTCGGTGGTCAACACGCTGGTGATGGCCACCGGATCGCGGGTGCGGGAGTTCGCGCTGCTTCGCCTGGTCGGCGGCACCCGGCGGCAGGTGCTCAGCATGGTCCGCTGGGAGGCGCTGCTGGTCGGCGGCATCGCGGTGACGGTCGGTACGGCGGTCGCCGCCCCGACGCTGATGGCGCTCAGCTACGGCGTGACGGGCTCGCCATGGCCGTACGTGCCGCCGCTGGCCTACGCGGCGATGGCGGCGGCGACGCTGGGGCTGGCCTTCGCGGCGAGCCTCGTGCCCGCCCGGACGGTGCTGCTCGGCAGGCCGGCGGAGCAGATCCGCGGCTGACCGCCGTCCTGCGGGCTCCACCGGGAGTGGAAGCGGGCCGCGACGCGCTGCCGCGCGTCGCGGCCCGCTGATGGTGTCAACGGCGCCTCCTGTCAGCGCAGCGCGTAGGCGTCGTAGTGGACGGCCGTGGCCGCCCGCAGCCCGGACGCGACGGCGAGGGTGTGGTTGAGCCAGAGGTATCCGGGCGCGGCCGTCTCGAACCTGACCGCGAGCCGGAAGTAGTAGTCGGCCGGGTCGACGGGCTCTCCGCGGCCGAGCGCGGCGATCACCTCGGGCGGGCCGTGCCGTACGCCCGAGGTGAGGATGCAGATCAGCGCGCCGTCGTGGGTACGCAGGGTGTAGCGGGCGTCGATGGTGGCGCTGCCGTCGCCGTGCACCACCTGCCAGTCCGCTCCGCCGGGCAGGACGGTTCCGGCCATCCTGGGTCCGTCGAACGACCCGCCCAGCACGTCGATCACCCGCCGGTGCCCCCACGGCGTCTCGCCCAGGTCCTTGACCGCCGCCAGCTCGACCCGGAACCGGGCCAGCGGCTCCAGGCCCGGCCTTACCGGTTCGTCGAACATGTGTAGGAGGCGCGCTGGTTGAGGAGTTCGGGGTCGAAACCGGCCTTGCGCTTGTAGCCGGCGGCGATCGCGGCGAGCTCGGCCCGCGGGATGACCTGCTCGATGTCGGCGAAGCCGCCGGGGGCCCGCTCGTGGGCGAGCTTCATGACGACCTCGGGGCCCATCTCGCGGTTGGCCAGGCAGAGCGCGGTGGTCGGCGGGCGCCGGTCCCGCTCGTAGGCGGCCAGAGCCTGGTCGATGTCGCCGGTCCCGGCCAGGTGGAAGGCCAGCACCCGGGCGTCGAGGATGGCCTGGGAGGCTCCGTTCGACCCGATCGGGTACATGGCGTGGGCGGCGTCGCCGAGGAGGGTGACCCTGCCGTGGGTCCAGCGCGGCAGCGGGTCGCGGTCGACCATCGGATACTCGTAGATCGCCTCGGCGCCGGCGATCAGCCCGGGGACGTCCAGCCAGTCGAAGCGCCACTCGGTGAAGTGCGACAGGACCTCTTCCGCCGGTACCCGCCTGTTCCAGTCGCCCCGGTCGGTCGCCTGTCCTGCGACGGGCCGCTCGGCGATCCAGTTGATCAGCTGCGGGTCGCCGTCCTTGATGGGGTAGGCGACGAACTTCCGCTCCCCGTCGCCCGCCATGATCATCGATCGGCCGGTGAGGAACGGCGGGGCGTGGGTGGTGCCGCGCCACAGCACGAGCCCGTTCCACGGCGGCGGACCCTCGTCCGGATACAGCCGCGCCCGCACGGTCGAGCGGATGCCGTCGGCCCCGACGAGCAGGTCGAACCCCAGCGTCGAGCCGTCGGCGAACCGCGCCTCCGCCTCGCCGAAGCCGGTCAGCTCGCGCCCGGTGAGCACCGGCACGCCGCTCGCCTCGACCTCGCGCAGCAGCAGCATCTGCAGCTCGCCGCGATGGATCGAGTACTGCGGCCAGCGGTATCCGGCGGCCGGCCCGCGCGGCTCGCTCCAGATCAGGGAGCCGAAGCGGTTGTGGTAGGCGAGCTCGGCGGTGGCTCTGGCCCGCTGCTCGAGCTGCGGCGCGAGCCCCAGCTCGGTCAGCTCCCGTACGGCATGCGGGAGCAGGTTGATCCCGACCCCCAGGGGACGGAGCTCGGCCACGGACTCGGCCACGGTGATCTCGGTGAACCCGGCGGCGCGCAGGCTCAGCGCTGCCGCGAGGCCACCGATGCCCCCGCCGATGATGAGGATGCGCATCAGCTACTCCCGGAAATTGATTTGGCCAAAACTATTTTGGGCATAATCATCGGTGCGGGCAAGAGGGTGGGAGGATCGCCGGATGGAACGGCTGGACGTCTGGTACGAACGTCACGCGCGCGAACTCGTCGCCAAACTGCCCGTCGAGGTCGACACCTCGACCTTCGGGCTCGCCTACAACCTGCTGCACCTGTCGTACGTGCTCGTGGCCGACCTCGAATCGCGCATCCACCGGCCCCAGGGGTGGACGCTGCCCGGCTTCCGGCTCATGTTCAAGCTCTGGCTGCTGGGGCCGTCCAGGGTGAGCGACCTGGCCGACTTCTCGGCCATGACGCGCTCGGCGGTCTCCAACGCCGTCAACACCCTCGAGGCGGCGGGGCTGGTCGAGCGGCAGGCCGTACCGGATGACCGCCGGGCGGTGCTGGTGGCGCTCACGGAGGCGGGACGGCAGGCGGTGAGCGGCGCCTTCGAGGAACAGAACCGGCGCGAGCGCGAATGGTTCGCCCCCCTGTCGGCGGAGCAGCGGGAGCAGCTCGCCGACCTCATCCGCACGATCATCGCCAGCCGCCCCGACGCCTGACCGGCACCCGACGGCGCACCGACGCGGCCACCAGGCATCCATGCGCGGCACCGCTCCGAATGCCTGCGTGAAGGGCGCCGGCGGAGGACCTCGACGGCCCCCGCCGGCCCGGCGAACACGCGAACGGAGACGACTCACATGACCACCTCACACACCAGGACGGCACGCACACCCGTGCAACTGGCCGCGCTCATCGTCGGCGTGGCGTTCCTGCTGGTCGGCGCACTCGGCTTCGTGCCGGGCATCACCGCGGGCTACGGCGGCCTGGCCGTCGCCGGCCACCACTCCGAGGCCATGCTCCTGGGCCTGTTCCAGGTGTCCGTCCTGCACAACGTCGTCCACCTGCTGTTCGGGGTCGCCGGCGTCGTGCTGGCCCGCACGTGGACCGGCGCCCGCGCGTACCTGATCGGCGGCGGCGCGGTCTACCTGCTGCTGTGGATCTACGGCATGGCAGTCGACCAGACAAGCCCGGCCAACTTCGTGCCGCTCAACACCGCCGACAACTGGCTACACCTGCTCCTGGGCGTCGGCATGGTCGCCGCGGGCTACCTGCTGGGCCGCGCCAGGGCCTCCCGGTAGTTCCAGCAGGTCGGCCCCGGGGCCGTCATGCCAGCATGGCGCTCGCGTAGCGGGCGTACACGGCGGCGCAGCGGCGCATGGCGGCCTCCTCGACGTACTCGTCCGGACCGTGGGAGACGTCCAGGCGGCCCGGGCCGTAGCCGAAGGCGGGGATGCCGAGCTGGGCGTACCAGCGGGTCTCCAAAATGCCCGCGCACAGCTCGAACCGGGCCGGGGCACCCTCGACGTCGCCGACGACGCGGGCCAGCGTGGCGGCCGCGGGATGATCCTGGCCGGTGCCGGCGGAGGGCTGCAGCTGGGTCGTGCGGACCGACACGGTGGCGCCGACCTCTTGCGCGGCGTCCTCGATGAGGGCGGTCAGCCGCCTGAGCTCGGCCTCCAGGTCCTCTTCGGGGTTGTAGCGGCCGTCGACGGTGAAGTAGGCCGCGCCGGGGACGACGTTGAAGTTCGCGCCGCTGCCGGACGAGCCGCCGACGACGAGCATGCTGCCGGGAGCGTCGGCGGGGTTCAGCGGAAAGCCGGTGTGCCGTTCGGCCAGCTCGGCGGCGTAGCGCTCGACGGGGCGGGCGATGTGCAGCATGTGCTGGAAGGCGTTCACGCCGCGGTGGGCCTGTCCGACGTGGGCCTCGCGGCCCTGGATGTCGACGCGGACGGAGACGGCGCCGCGGGCGGCGTTCCAGATGCCGCCGCCGCTGGGCTCGGCGGTGAGCATGGCCAGCGCGGCCGGGTCGATCAGCCCCGCCGCGCGCAGGTGGCCGGCTCCGGCGACGCTGCCGGTCTCCTCGTCGCACACCAGGTGCAGCACGATCCGGCCGGCGCCGAGCAGGCCGAGATCCTTGGCGGCCGCGGCGCCGTAGAGCATGCTGACGATGCCGCCCTTCATGTCGGCCGTGCCGCGCCCGATGATCCTGCCGTCGCGGCGTACGGGCGTGAACTGCGCCCGGTCCTGGGCCGGCACCACGTCGAAGTGGCCGTGGAAGTAGACGAGCCTGTCACCGTCGCCGGCGGTGCCGCGCACGACGCACGGGTCCGCCGACCCGCCGGCCGGGTCGGCGACCGGGATGACCTCCGGTGCCAGGCCGAGGCGGTCCATCTCCTCGCGCAGGACCTCCGCGCAGCGGCGCAGGGCGCGTCCGGGCGGGTTCTCGGAGTCGACGGCCACCAGGCGGCCGAGGAGGCTGGCCATGTCCTCGGCTCGGCGCTCCAGCCAGACCTCGATCGTCATGGTCCCCACCTTTCCCTCGGTCACGGGAAATTCTAGGTGGATAGCGGCCTCATATGGTTGTCGATTATGACGATATGATCACCAGATGAGCAATGAAGTGACCCTCGACGCGATCGATCGAGAAATATTGTTTCAGCTCCAGCAGGACGGCCGGTTGACCAACGTCGAGCTCGCCCGGCGCGTGGGGCTCACGCCGCCCCCCTGCCTGCGTCGCGTCAAACGCCTGGAGGAGGCGGGCGTCATCAGCGGCTACCGGGCGACCGTCAACCACGAGCTCCTCGGTGGCGGCCTCGAGGTCATCGTCTCCATCGAGGTCGGTGTGAGCGACCTCAAGACCCTGGAGGAGCTGGAGAGGACCATCGCCGCCTACGACGAGGTCGTCGAGTTCCGCCGGCTGTTCGCCACACCGGACTATCACCTGCGCGTCCTGGTCGCCGACTACGCGGCCTACGAGGCGTTCCAGACCGGAAAGATCATCGGCATTCCCGGCGTGGCCAGGGTGATCTCCCAGCCGACCATGAAGAAGATCAAGGTGCTCGACTGACCAGGCCCGCCGACCGGAAAGCACCCAGGCCTACGATCATGGTGTGATGGGACGCGCATTCGCTCTCGTGACCGTGGCCGTGACCGCGGTGGCCTGCTCCACCCCGGTCGACACCGCCAGGGAGCGCCCACCCCGTCCCACCCCGGCCAGGAGCGTCACCTCCTCCGTCACCTATCTCGACCTCCGATGGGACGCGCTCAGCGCGCGCGCCATGGGCATGTCCGAGAAGGACGTCAAGAGCCGCATGTCGGGGTCGTTGGCCGACGTGGCGGTGATCACCCCGCGCGACGTGTGGGCGGTGGGCGCCAGTACACCGAGCGACACCCGGCGATGGCACGAGGAGACCAGGGCCGTCGTCCTGCACTGGAACGGCAGCGGCTGGCGCCCCGTCAAGCCTCCGGCGGGCATGCGGTCCCCCGATCTGATCGCCGCCTCGTCGAGCGACAACGTCTGGGTGATCGAGAGCTACCGCCCCGGCGTTCACCGGTGGGACGGCCACACCTGGACCGACCTGGGCGCGCCACGCATCACCGACCCCGCCGTCCCGAAGGGGTTCTCGCTCGGGCTGGGCAGCGCGGTCGTGACCGGCCCGCGCGAGGCGTGGGTGGCGGGGAAGGCCTACGTCGACGACGAGGGGCCCTCGTACCCCTACCTGGCCAGGCGGACGGCTTCCGGCTGGTCGCAGGTGCCCACCCCCGGCGGCATGACGATCAGCCGGCTCGAGGCGCTGTCGCCGGACGACGTGTGGGCGGTGGGCGAGAAGGACGGCACGCTCGCCATCGCGCACTGGGACGGTCGCCGCTGGCGTCCGACCCCCACCCCGGTCGCTCCGACCCGGGGCGGGGACGTCGCCATCAGGGCGGTGTCGCGCGACGAGGTGTGGGCGACGGTCGCCTCCATCGCGCGGGTCATGCGGTGGGACGGCACGCGCTGGACGGTGCTGCCGCCTCCCCCGACCGGAAGCGCCTGCATGATCACCGGCGGCGGGCGCGGGAAGCTGTGGATGGTCGCCACGGAACACACCAGGGTCCAGCCGCGCATCTCCACGGTGTCCGCGGTCCTCCTGCGTTACGACGGCCGCAGCTGGAGCGTCGAGGACCTGCCCGCGAGCTACGCCAAGTGCCGCGGGGCGCTGGCGCGCGACCCGGACACCGGACGGCTGTTCTGGGCCGCCGACTTCACCGCGAAGTAGCGCGGCGGCCCGACATGTGGCGCCGGGCCGGTGCGAACGGCTTAATCCCGCGCAATCGCGCAGGTCACGGCGGCGTAACACAGCGCGGTGAGACTGGCCGGCATGAGCGATGCACCGAAGGCGACCCATCCGAACTCCGGACCCGACCGCCGGCACCACGCGCGCTCCTGGTGGCGGGAGATCCTTGAGGTGGCCGCGCTGTTCGTGGCGGTGGGCATGGCCCACCTGCTGGCCACCCTCCTCGGGCACACCGATCCTGGACCGGTGGTGCTGGTGGGCCTCGGCGGCGCCCTGATCGCCGGCTCGGCCGTGCACCGGCGCCTGAAGACCGGACGGCCGGCGACCGCGCGGCGGCGGTCCGCGCCCGCCCTGCCGCCTCCCGCCGACGACGGCGGCACGATGACGCTGTGGCGGATCCGGATGCGCGTGGTCGAGCGTCCCGGCCGCCTGGGCGAGGTGGCGGGCGCGTTCGGCCGGCTGGGCTGCAACATCCTGGCGCTGCACATCGCCCCCACCGCCAGCACCGCGATCACGCCGTCCGGCGGCGACGCGCTCGACGAGTTCGTCGTCGAGGCGCCCACCCACCTGACGCCCGGCGTCCTGCACGCCGCGCTGTCGGAAGCCGGCGGCCTCGACGTGCTGGTCGTGCCCGCCCAGGTCAAGGACCTGATCGACCCCGGCATCCAGGCACTGACAATGGCGCAGCGGGTGCACGACGACCCCGGACGGCTCCCGCAGGCCATGGCGGAGCTGCTCAGGGCCACGCGGGTCGAGTGGCGCCGGCCGGGCGAGACCCTCGCCGACGACGGCGAGCTGACCAGCACGATGGTGATCTCCGTACACCCCGGACGGGCCCTGCTGCTCAAGCGGCCCGGCCTGCCCTTCACCCCCACCGAGGCGGCCCGAGCCGCCGCCCTGGCCGCCGCCGCCAGAGGCGCCCGCTACTGCGGCACCACCTGAGCGCGCGAGGGCGCACGACCGTTCAAGACGAGGGCCGCCGCCTGGCGGTACAACGTGCGTATGGACGTAGGTTTCCTCGGCCTGGGACTGATGGGCGAGCCGATGGCGGTCAACCTGGCCCGGGCGGGCACGCCTTTGGTGGTGTGGAGCCGTTCCTCGGCCAGGTGCGACTCGGCGCGCGCGGCCGGCGCGCGGCAGGCGGCCAGCCCCGACGAGGTGTTCGGCCGGGCACGCGTGGTCATCCTGATGCTGGCGAACGAGGACGCGCTCGACGCCGTGCTGGAGCGCGGCACGCCCGGCTTCGCGGCGAAGGTCGCCGGGCACGTCGTCGTGCCCATGGGGACGACCGCGCCGGCCTATTCGGCGGCGCTGGAGCAGGACGTGCGCGCCGCGGGCGGCGCCTACGTCGAGGCGCCCGTCTCAGGGTCGCGGGTGCCGGCCGAGGCCGGGCAGCTCGTGGGCATGCTCGCCGGGGAGCCCGCGGCGGTGCGGGAGGTACGGCTGCTGCTCGGTCCGATGTGCCGGGAGACAGTGGTGTGCGGCGCCGTCCCCTCGGCGTTGCTGATGAAGCTCGCGGTCAACCTGTTCCTCCTCACAATGGTCGGCGGCCTGGTGGAGGCCACGCACTTCGCCGCCAGGAACGGCCTGGACATGGACGTGTTCCGTCACGTGCTCGACTCCGGGCCCATGGCCAGCGCCGTCTCCAGGATCAAGGCGGCGAAGCTGGTCGAGCGTGACTTCAGCCCGCAGGCGGCGATCGCGGACGTCCTCAACAACAACCGGCTCATCGTGGATGCGGCACGCGACTCCCGGACCGCCTCGCCGCTGCTGGACGTCTGCCTTGCCCTGTTCGGCGAGACCCAGGCGCTGGGACACGGCGCGGCGGACATGGCCGCGGTGGTCCACGCCTTCGAGGCCAGGACGGCCCGGCTCACGGGCGACGATGCCTGATCGCGTCCCTCACGTCACTGGCCGGCTGGTCGCTGCTCCACGGCCAGGTCCCCGGAGCCGCTGGACAGCTCGATCGTGCGCTCGGCCGAGGGAACGCCGGCGACCTTGATGTCCTTGTCGCCGGAGTCCGTCGTGGCCACGATGTTGTACGGCCCCTGCGGCACGTGAATCACGGTCTGGCCGGAATCCGCGGTGGTCGTGACCCGAGCGGGCCGCCCGGCGAAGGCCAGTTCCGTATCGCCCGAATCGGTTCTCGTGACCACCCGCCCGTCCGTCAGCCCGGTGGCCTCGATCGCCCCGGAGTCGGTGACGGCTTCCACGTCACCCGACAGGTTCTTCAGCGTCAGCTTCCCCGAGTCGGAAACCACCTTGACACGGAGTCCCCTGGGCACCTCCACCTCGTAGCTCACGTCGCAGGACGTGCCCATGGCGCCCCACCCCCACGTGTTGGGACAGGTGAACGTCAGCTCCAGCGTGTCACCCCGCGTCCGGTGACGGGTCTGCGGCTTGTTCTTGTACCAGCTCAGCCGCTCCGTCACGCGGATGCCCCGACGGTTCGACTGGACCACGTCGACGGTCCCGGAGTCGACTTCGACGTGCAGCGCCGCCACCTCGTCGGT
Organism: Nonomuraea sp. NPDC004354; assembly: GCF_053602555.1. NCBI lineage: Bacteria > Bacillati > Actinomycetota > Actinomycetes > Streptosporangiales > Streptosporangiaceae > Nonomuraea > Nonomuraea sp. NPDC004354. Next base: position 411,197 of record NZ_JBSGDV010000004.1, read on the forward strand.
GACGTCGTACGAGACGGCGGCCTCATCCAGCGAGACACTGGTGCCGCACCCGGTCGACACCGCCACGAGCCCGAGAAGGCCCACGATCACCGCCGCTCTCCGCATCGTCATGATGTCCCGTTCTGCGTGGTCCGGCCGTGCCGGACTCGGGGTCCCCGGAGTCCCTGGGGGACCCCTGCCTGGACTGGTTCCTGCCGTGAGACCGCCGACGAAACCGGTCGCGCAGAAGACTCTAGAACCCCTCGTGAGCGACGGCATTGCCGCTGGCCCGCCCCTCGTCGGTAGTGCCAGCCCTACCTTGGGGGAAGTCCCCGAGACGGTCGCGCCACCGCCGGCCGACTACCGGCTCATTCGCTCCCTGCCGGAGTCATGGACAGTTCCCAGAAATCGGCGTAGCGACCGCCGTGGCGCAGCAGCTCGTCGTGGGTGCCTTCCTCCACGATCCGGCCGCCGTCCAGGAAGACGACCCGGTCGGCGCGCCGGACGGTCCGCATCCGGTGCGCCACCATCACCACCGTCCGGCCCGCCATCAGGCGCTCGACACCCTCGTGGACGGCCGCCTCGTTCACCGGGTCCAGTGCCGAGGTCACCTCGTCCAGCAGCACGATGGGCGCGTTCTTCAGCAGCGCTCGCGCGATCGAGACACGCTGGCGCTCACCACCCGACAGCAGTGCGCCGCCCTCGCCCACGTTCGTCGCCCATCCGCCGGGCAGTCGCTCGACCACCTCGTCCAGCCGCGCCGCGGTCGCCGCCGCCCGCACCTCGGCGTCGTCGGCGTCAGGACGGCCGAGCCGTACGTTCTCCTCGATCGTGCCGTCGAAGAGATAGACGTCCTGGAAGACGATGGCGATCTGCGCCATCAACACCTCGGTGTCGATCGCGCGCACGTCCACACCGCCCACGCGCACCGCGCCCGCGTCCACGTCGTAGAACCGCGCGATCAACTGCAGCAGGGTGCTCTTGCCCGCACCCGACGGACCGACGACGGCGAGCCGCTGTCCCTCCGGCACGGACAGCGACACCTCGTCGATCACGGTGCGCCCGCCGTGACGGAAGGCGACGGAGTCGAACCGCAGGTCATGGCGTTCCGGCCGGACCGGTTCGGGGGCTTCCGGCAGCGGCTCGGTGCGCAACACCGTGTCGAGCCTCGCCAGCTCGGAACGCGCGCCGCGGATTTTGCCACCGATGTCCGACAGCGACAGCAGCGGATCCGCGCAGCGGGCGGCCAGCACCAGGATCGCCAGGATCTCCGCCGCGCCGATGTTCCCGCCGAGGGCGAGGTAGGCGCCCAGGACCAGCAACACGGTGAACATCGCCTGCACCGTGAGCGTCAGGCCCAAGAGGCCGGGCAGCGCCGTCAGAAGGGTACGGCGGGACGCGCGCTGCAGCTCACGCAGCGAGTCGTCGAGCAACCGGAAGCGTTCGACGGTCCGGCCGCCGGCGCGCAGCACCGGCTGGGCCTGCAGATATTCGATGACCCGCCCGGTGGCCTCGTGGTCGCGCTCGGCGCGCTCGGCGTCGGTGGCGGCCATCGAGCGTCCCGTCCAGACCTGGATCGCCGCCACGACCGGTACGGCGACCAGCGCGGCCAGCCCCATCTGCCAGTTGAAGGCGAGCATCACGACAACGATCGTCACGGGAGTCACGCTGGCGGAGACGAACGGTGCCAGCAGATGCGCGATCGCGCTCATCGCCTGCAGGACGCCGCTGCTGGCCATGACGGACACCTGCCCGACGCGGCCCGCGCTGTACCAGCCGATGGGCAGGCGAGCCAGATGATCGCCGAGCCGGTGATACATGCCATGCAACAGCGTGGTCCCGGCGCGGAATCCGGACAGGTCGCTGACATAGCGCAGCACCGCGTAGACCGCGACCGCGGCCCCGAACGCGATCAGCCAGGGCCGCGCGTCCGCGGGGCTGCTCCCGAACAGTGCCCGCAGCACCGGAACCAGCAGCGCGTAGGACAAACCCTCGACCACCGCGGTCGTCGTCATCAGGGCCACGGTGCGACGCACCGGCTGGGCGTACTCCTGTCCCAGCACGCGCAACAGCATGCGGATCATCGGGTCTCGTCTCCTTGCGGTACGACGTGGGTTTCGAGGTCGCCGACGACCGCCGACCGCTGGGTTCGCCAGAACGCGGCGAACTTCCCGTTCTGTGCCAGCAGCTCGGCGGGCCTGCCGCGCTCGACGATCGACCCGTTCTCCAGCATCACGACGGTGTCGGCGTCGGCGATCGTCTCCAGGCGATGGGCGATGACCAGGATCGTCCGATCGCCTTCCAGCGTCGAAAGGGCCCGGCGCACCGCCAGCTCTGTCTGCGGGTCGGCGAAGGCGGTCGCCTCGTCGAGCACCAGAACAGGCGCGTCGGCGAGCAGTGCGCGGGCGATCGAGATCCGCTGCGCCTCGCCACCCGACAGTCCGGTGTCGTCGCCGATCACCGTCTCGTATCCGCGCGGCAGCTCGAGGATCCGATCATGGATGTTCGCCTGCCGGGCGGCGCGAACCACGTCGTCGAGGTCGGCATGCGGTACCGCCAGCGCGATGTTGTCGGCGACCGACGCGCGCAGCAGGCGAACGTCCTGGAAGACGAAGGAGACCGTCCGGTACAGCTCCCGGCTGCCGAGCTCGCGCAGATCGACACCGCCCAGGGCGACCGAACCGTGGGTCGGGTCGAAGAAGCGCGGCAGCAGCTGGACCAGCGTGGACTTCCCGCTTCCCGACGGCCCGACGAGCGCGGTGACCGTCCCCGGCTCGAGCACCAGGTCGATCCCGCGCAGCACCTCGTGATCGGTTTCGTAACCGAAGCGGACGTCACGCAGTTCCACCCGGTGACCCTGTGGCGCGACCGGGTGGGCGGGCTCCGGTAGCGACGGCACCGCGAGCACGTCCCGGATCCTTCCGACCGCGCGCCGGGCGGCCTGCAGGTCGTCGAAGCCGTGGCCGAGAGCCGCCACCGGAGCGGTCAGCCCCAGTCCCAGCAGCAGGAAGGGCAGCAGGTCGGCCGGGGCCATGCCGCCGGTCGTGATCAGAGCCGCACCGCCGATCAGCACGACCAGCAGCACGAACGGCGGCGACAGCGCCACCTGCATCCCCGCGGCGATCCCGGAGAGACCGCGCACCATCCGGTAGAAGATGTCGACGAAATGGTCCGTGGCCGTGCGGAACTTACGGTGGGCGCGCCCGGATCCGCCGAACGCCTTGACCACCGCGATGCCCTGCACGAACTCGACGACCGCGCTCGAGATCCGCCCCATGGCCTCGTCGAACTGCTTCTGCTCGCGCAGCCGGACCGGGGTCATCATCAGAGGGACCAGCGCCACCGCCAGCGCCACCGGGATCAGCGTGATCAGCGTGAGCCGCCAGTCGACGGTGAACAGGTAGACCAGCGACACCAGCGGCACCACGAACGCGGAGATCAGCTCGCCGGGGGTGTGGGCGATGAACGGGTGCACGGCACTCACGTCCTCCCCCACGACCTTGGCCAGCTCGCCCGTCCGGCGCCGGGAGAACCAGCCGATCGGCACGCGTCCCAGCCGCGCGGCCAGTCGCCGGCGGAACGACAGTTGCACCTGGCCGTCGAGGACATGTCCGATCCCGGACGACGCGGCCGTGAACAGCAGCCGGACGAACAAGCCGGCCGCGCCCGCGACCACGACGAACCAGACATGACCGTGATCGATCGGGCCGGGCGACAACAGCACCCGGCCCAACTCGACGACCGCCAGCAGCGGCGCCAGACCCGCGGCAGCGCCGACCACCTGCAGGATCACCACGGCGGCGAAACTCCGGAGGTGAGGGCGCAGCAGCCCCGCCATGCTCTGTTCAGCTGGGGAGCGGGCATCCGGGGGTGGTGCGGACTGCTCTCTTCCTTGGGCAAGGGCGGCGGTGGTCATCGCTCTCCCGCCTTCGTCAGTCCCGTCGCGACCGCGGCTGTCCCTGCTGGGTCTCTCATGACCGACAATCGTCGTCCGGCCGCGGTTCGGAGTCGTCCCACAGGCGGAGTCATCTTCCGGGATCAGCGATCAGCCGGACTACGACGCAGGGAGTAGTCGCACCGTCCGCCTCGCACGCGAACGCGGCGACGAGCAGTCTTCACCCGGACGGTGGCGGCGGTCCTGCCCGCGGCGCCCGGCGGGGGAGACACCGGACGCCCCCTGTGCTCAGGCCTGTGCCAGGACCAGGGTGAAGTCCCCGGAGGGGTCGGTGTAGCGGCGGCGCACCTCGAACCCGGCGGCGGCCAGTTCCCTGCGCAGGCCCTCCGGCCGGAACTTGGCGCTGATCTCGGTACGCATCTGCTCGCCCTCGACGAAGTCCACGGTCAGGCCGAGCCCGCCGATCCGCACCCGCATGTCACGGCTCGCCCGCAGCCGCATCTCGATCCAGTCGTGGCGCGCGTCGTACAGCGCCACGTGCGCGAACGCCTCCGGTTCGAAGTCCGCCTCCAGCTCCCGGTTGATCACGTGCAGGACGTTCCTGTTGAAGGCGGCCGTCACCCCGGCCGCGTCGTCGTAGGCCGCCACCAGCCGTCCGGTGTCCTTCACCAGGTCGGCCCCGAGCAGGAAGGTGTCGCCTGGGCGGAGCGTGGCCCGCAGTTCCTTCATGAACACCTCGCGCGCGGCCGGTTCGAGGTTGCCGATCGTGCCGCCGAGGAAGGCCACCATCCGCCGCCCGGTGCGGGGCAGCAACGCCAGATGGCGTTCGAAGTCGGCGCACACGGCCCGCACGTCCAGGCCGGGGAAGCGCTCGGCCAGCCGCCGCGCGGCCGCGGCGAGAGTGACCGCGTCCACGTCCACCGGCGTGTAGGTGCGCAGCGTGCCGGCCGCCTCGAGCGCCTCCAGCAGCAGAACGGTCTTCTCGCTGGTGCCCGAACCCAGCTCGACCAGCGTGTCCGCGCCGCTGGCCGCGGCGAGCTCGGCCGCCCGCGCCCGCAGGATGGCCAGCTCGCGCCGGGTCGGGTAGTACTCGGGCAGCCGGGTGATCCGGGAGAACAGCTCGCTGCCCGCGGCGTCGTAGAACCACTTGGGCGGCAGCCACTTGGGCGACGACGTCAGGCCGGCCCTGACGTCGTGCTCGAGCGCCTGGCGCAGGTAGTCGCGGTCGAGATGGTTGATCACGCGGTGGAAGGTCGGCCGGCTGACGAACACGGGGCCTCCTGGGGTGAGATCACAATGGCTGCACGCGGACGTCCGTCCCGGTGACCGTCATGAGGCTGCGCTCGGGTACGGCCTGCCATCCGGGCAGGTCGTCGAGCGGCTCACTGGCCACCAGCACGCCGTCGTGGAGCGGGTGGTAGAAGAGCGTGTCGCCCCAGACGGTCGCGGCGATGGACGCGCCGTCGCAGGCGAGCAGGTTCAGGCGGGCGCCGGGATCCTTCTCCCCGGCACGGACGACGACCTCGGCCAGCGCCTCGCCCAGGCCGAGCCCGGCGCGCCCGAGCAGGAACACCGCGGCGGCCACCCAGGCGGCGTCGCACGTGCTCTCCACGCGGTCTGGCAGGTCGTCGGCGAGATCGAGCAGCGCGTCCCTGGTGACGCGGCCGTTGAGGCTGAGCAGCCACCCCCCGTCGGTGAACGGCGCCGTGGCGCTCTCCTCGATCGGCATGCCCGCGGTGGCCGAGCGGACGGCCGCCAGCAGGCAGGTCGAGCGGGCGACCTCGGCCAGCGCCGGCAGGTTGGCGTCGGTCCAGATGGGTACGGCCCGGCGATAGCGCACCGGCTCGGCACGCGCCGGGTCGTACCAGCCCATGCCGTACCCGTCGGCGTTGACCAGGCCCTGGTGCTGGCGGCGCGGCGCGAACGACTGCCGCAGCAGGCCGTGCTCGGGCTCGTGGATGAGCCGGCTGAGCGGGCTGGCGGCGCCCAGCCAGGCCGCGTGCCTGCACATCAGGTCTGCTCCGAGCGGGCGCAGCGGAAGCCGGTGAAGATCTGCCGGCGGATCGGGTAGTCCCAGTTCCTGAACGTGGTGCGCACCGCCGCCGGGTCGGCCGCCCACGAGCCGCCGCGCAGCACCCGGTACTCGTGGCCGAAGAAGACCTCGCTGTACTCCTTGTACGGGAAGCTGCGGAAACCGGGGTAGGGCTGGAACCACGAGGAGGTCCACTCCCACACGTCTCCCACCATCTGCTCGGCCCCGTAGGCGCTGGCGCCGGCCGGGTAGGCGCCGAGCGGCGCGGGACGGGCGGCGCGGTGGCCGAGGTTGGCCCGGTCGGCGGTGGGCGCCTGCTCGCCCCACGGGTAGCGGCGCGCGCTTTCCGCCCGCGGGTCCCAGCCGCAGGCCTTCTCCCATTCGGCCTCGGTGGGCAGCCGCCTGCCCGCCCAGCGGGCGTAGGCGTCGGCTTCGTACCAGCACACGTGCTGGACCGGCTCGTCCATCGGGACCGGCTCGGGACGGCCGAAGCGGGTGCGCCACCAGGCGTCGCTGTCCCTGACCCAGAACAGGGGGGCGAAGGCGCCGCTGCGCTGCCGCCACTGCCAGCCCTCAGGGGACCACCAGCGCGGGTCGTCGTAGCCGCCGTCGCCGATGAACTCCGCGTAGGAGCGGTTGCCGACGGGCAGCCGGTCGATCCAGTAGGCGGGCAGGTCGACCCGGTGGGCGGGCCGTTCGTTGTCGTAGGCCCAGGGCAGGGTGGCGGTGCCCATGAGGAAGGCGCCCGCCGGCACGAACACCTCGTCGGGGCCTGCGTCGCGGCCCGGCGGGAGCTCGCCGTCGCGCACCAGGCCGGGCTGCCTGGACAGCTGGAGCGTGGCGAGCATGGTCTCGTCGTGCTGGTGCTCGTGCTGGATCACCAGGCCGAACACGAAGCCGTCGCGGTGCAGCGGGTCGGGGCCGTCGAGGTCGACGGTGTCGAGGACGTCGAGCACCCGCCCGCGCACGCCCTCGATGTAGCGCCGCGCCTCGGCCGGACCCAGGATGGGCAGGCTCGGGCGATCCTTGCGCGGGGTCTTGAACGCGTCGTAGATGTCGTCGATCTCCGGCCGGAGCGGGTCGATGCCCCCGGCCGCGCGCAGCACCCAGAGCTCCTCGTAGTTGCCCACGTGCGCCAGGTCCCACACCAGCGGCGACATCAGCGGCGAGTGCTGGCGCAGCAGCAGGTCGTCGTCCGCCGCCGTGTAGGTGAGCGACCGGTCGCGCACCGCGACGAGCTCGGCCGCGATGCGTTCCTTGAAATCGTTCATCCCCATCCCTCATCGTCCAGCCAGGTCGGGACGCGCCGTGTCGACGCCGGATCCATCAGGTCGGCCGCCGGGGAGCGGCCGGTCGCCACATGCCGGTCGGCGAACGCGGCCACCTCGCCGGCCAGGCCCGGGTCCACGCCGAGGCGGGGCAGCGCCTCCAGCGCGGCGCGGAAGCACGCCTCGGCGGCCCTGCGCAGGCGCGGGTCGGCCAGCCCGCACCGCGCCGCCACCCCGCTCAGCTCCTGGTAGCGGTGCGGCCCCTGGAACGGCTCCGTGGCGGCCAGCGCCGCGTCGGCGGCCCGGTCGTCGGCGACGAGGGCGCAGGTCACGGCCACGCAGACCGGCCAGGTCGCCGGATGCTGCGCGTCGAGGTAGCGGATCTCGAGCCAGCCTCTGGGCCGCACCGGGGGGAAGACGGTCGTGGCGTGGTAGAGCAGGTCCTCGACGGTGGGCCGCCGCCCGCCGCCCGACCGCAGCCAGTCGCCGAACGTCGAGCCGTCGCTGACCGTGCGGTAGCGCTCCTCGTCCTCGCGCACCAGCATGAGCCGGGCCTCCAGCAGGTAGTCGGCCCAGTCCGCGCCCGGATCGCCCGAGGCAGGCACGGGCGCGGTCCTGGTGCGGTCGAGGTGGTCCCAGACGGCCTGGCGGCCCGACATCCAGCCGCACGGCCTGCCGCCGCTCAGCGGCGAGTTGGCGAAGGCCGCCGTCAGCACGGGGCCGACGGCGTGCGCCCGCGCCCATCGCGTCGCGGGCCGCTCCCCCAGGTCCAGGTTGACCTGGATCGACGCGGTCGAGCACATCATCAGGCTCCCGTACGGCACGCCGAGGAAGGCGGCCATCGCGTCGTAGCGGGGCAGGCGCAGCTGGCGGCGGGCCGGCCGTACCGGGTCGAGACCCACCCCGGCCAGCGCCAGCCCCGCCGCGCGCAGGGCGGCGCGCACGGCGGCCACGTCGGCGGACAGGCGGGCCAGCGCGTCCGGCAGCGGCCCCGGCGGGCCGGACAGTTCGAGCTGGCCGCCCGGCTCGAACGTCACCCGGCTGCCGCCCGTCAGCGCCGGCAGCGCCCGCTCGATCCTGGCCAGCGGGACCTGAGCGGCCGGCGCCGTCTGGTCGAAGACCAGGAACTCCAGCTCGACGCCCACATGGTCGGCGGTGGCGGGACGGAAGCAGCGGCGCGCGAAGTCCACCACCTCCGAGGTGTCCCGCAGCGGCGTGTCCTCGGCGGTGAGCCCGATCATCGTCTCCCCTTCGCACGGCGCACAGGTCTACAGACCCGCGAGCCCCGCGATCGTTACACGCGGATTCGCGTAACGGATGGAGCGCGACCGGCACTAGGTCACATGGGGTGGGCACGAGGCGAGCTCGGGTGCGATGACGTGCTCGACTCGATCACGGACTATCTGGAGGCGGCGCTCCCCGCCGGGCGGCGGCGGCTCGTCACGGATCATCTGGCGGCGTGCCCGGCGTGTTCAGGGTGGCTGGCTCAGGTGCGGGCGACGATAGCGGCGCTCGGCTGCCTGCGTGACGGCGCCGTCCCCGCGCCGGTGGTCACCGCGCTGCGGGAGAGCTTCCTCGCCTCATGACCGGTTCATGACCTTGCTCATGACCGGCTCCTCATGACCGGCTCCGCGCGCGGAAGGCGGCCATGAGCCGGTCGCGCACGTCGGACCGCAGCTTCTCCGGGGGCGGGTCGCCCAGGACGCCGACGGTGGCGCGGAACTGCTCGACGTAGCGGGCGCAGGCCTCGCAGCAGGTCAGATGCTGCCGGACGCCGTCACGGGCCGGCTGGTCGAGGGCGTCCTCAAGGTAGGCGGTGATGACTTCCACCAGTTCGTCGCAGGTGAACCGCTTCACGACGTGACCGCCCTATCGCCTGGGAATTGAACCGTTTCACTTATTGTGGCCGCTCCACGGGCCAGCGGAAGCCCTACGCGCTATTCCGGCCGCTTCCCCGACTCGAAATAGCCGGCCAACCAGCCGCGCACCGCCACCCGGGCGCGGTGCAGCAGCACCCGCTGGTTCGCCGCGGAGATCTCCAGGATCTCGCACACCTCGTCGGAGGTGCAGCCTTCCACGTCGCGCAGGGTGATCACGATCCGCTGCCGGGACGGCAACCTGCCCAGGGCTTCGGCGATCAGCCCGCGCACCTCCGCGGCCAGCGCCTCGCCCTCGGGCGTCGGCCATGCCCCCGGAACCTCCTTCCAGCCGCCCGGCGGCACCGGGCCGTGGCCCGCGGACCTGCCGCCGTCCTGCTCGAAGGCGCTCCACGGCAGCGTACGGCTCTCGCGCACGCCGCGCTTCTTCGCGGTGTTGACCAGGATGCGGTAGACCCACGTCTTGACCGAGGAGCGGCCCTCGAAACAGTCGATCCCGTCGATCACCGCCAGCCACGTGTCCTGGACGACCTCCTCAGCGGAGTGGTCGGTGGACACGTAGGACCTCGCCACCCGCAACAGGCCCCCGGACCAGGTGTCCAGCACCGCCGCGAACATCTCCTCGTCGCCGGCGCGCAGAGCCGTGACGACGACGTCGTCCGGGGGCAGCCCTTCGCCCAAGACAGACCCCACGATCGCCTCCCCCGGTCGAACGATGGGACGTTCATGACATCGGGACCGGGCCGCAGCCCGGCGTCGCCCCGCGGCGGGCCGACACCGCCCAGGTTAATTCCTCCCACCGACGTTCTTCCCGTCCGGGCGGCCGTGACCACCTTGTGCGTATCCTCGAAGGGCGAGTCCGGCGAAGCGGGGAGGTGCGGGTCCATGCGGCGCTCGGAACGGCTGCTCTACGCGGCGAACGGGGTCGATCTTCGCGTCGTGGATGTCGCGCTGACCGACGGCGAGCACGTCGAGCGGCCCTTCATCCGCACCCCGCGGGCCGCCGGAGCGGTGGTCGTCCGCGGCGGGCGCGTCCTGCTGCGGTGGCACCACCATCTCGTCACCGACACGTGGGGATGGGAGATCCCGCTCGGCGAGATCGGCCCCGGCGAGCAGCCCGAGGCCGCCGCCGCCCGGCACGTGGAGGAGCAGACCGGCTGGCGGCCCGGACCGCTGCTGCCGCTGATCCGCATCCGCCCGGCCGGTGACGTCGCCGACTGCGACCACCTGGTCTTCGTCGCCCATCAGGCCGCGCCCGGCGCCGCCCCGGCCGACGACGTGGAAGGCGGGCGCGCCGAGTGGCTGCCGATGCTGCGCATCCAGCAGCTGATCGACGAGCAGGCCATCACCTCGGCCACCACCCTGGCGGCGCTGCTGCACTTCCTGGCCGACCTCCTCCAGACCAGAACGCCCCACTAGGTTTCCACCCCACGCCACCGTGCGAGTGTTCGGCTTCACCCGCCGCGCCGCGTCGATCTCCTTGGCCAGGCGCTCGTCGGCGCCCCGTCGCGCAGGACCTTGACGGCGACCAGCGCGCCGGCCCTTCCCCTTGCCAGGTAGACGATGCCCTGCCCACCGGCGCCGAGGCGGCCGAGCAGCCAGTAGGGCCCCACGATCGCGGGATCGCCCTCCCGGAGGCGTTCGGCATGCGGCACGGGACTCCGGTGACAGCAGGTAAGGGATCTTCAGCACCATATCCGGACAGGTCACACACGGGTCGGCGGTGTGGCAGCGCTCAGAACGCGTTCGTCCTGCGCAGGCGCGGCGGCCGGCCGTCCGGGTCCACGACCGTCCGGTACAGCGGCATGGCCATCGCCCGGCGGACGCGGCCGAGCTCCGGTTTCGGATGCGGGCGCAGCCGGCCGGGCGGGCGGGGGCCGCGACGGCCGCCCTGGTGCCAGGCGTCGAGCCGGGCGGCCGACTCGGCGAACGCCTCGAACGCGCCCTTCGGGTCGCACAGATCGGCCAGTTCGCCGGGGTCACGGTCGAGATGCTCGGCGGCCAGCGTGAGCCGCAGGTCCCTGGCGAACCGGCGCGCTCCGGCGGGCGGGCGCGGATCGGGCTGCTCGTCGATCACGGCGCAGCTCAGCTCGGAGTCGAACGTCCACGAGCGCAGGTTGACGTTGTCGGAGCCGACGCTCGCCCATACGTCGTCGACCACGCAGACCTTGGCGTGCACGTACACCGGCGCGCCCGCGTGGTTCTCCAGGTCGTAGATGGCGATCCGGCCGGGTCCTGCGCGCATCAGCCGGGTCAGCGCATCCGCCCTGCCGATCAGGCTGGCCGGGCCTGCCAGCCAGCCGTCCTGGTCGGGATGCCGGGGCACCACGATGATCATGCGGAGCTCCGGCTCCCGCTCCAGCGCCCGGGCGAACGGCTCGATCACCTCCGTGGACCACAGGTACTGGTCCTCCAGGTAGACCAGCGTTCGCGCCCGGCCCAGCACCTTGCGGTAGGCCCTGGCCACGCTGCGTTCCCCCTCCGGTGCGAACGGGTAGCGGCGGCGCAGGTAAGGACAGGTCCGCAGCAGCTGGACGGCGTGCGTCCCGGCCGGTAGCGGCGGCGGAGCCGGCTCGGGCAGCGGCGGCACGTCGGCCATCCGGTCCAGGCGGTCGCGCAGCCGCCTGAGCGGTTGGCGGGTCTCGGGCGCCGGGTCCTCCCACCGCTCGCGGAAGACCTTCTCCACCTCCGCGACGGCGGGGCCGCTGATCGCCACCTGGGCGTCGTGCCATGGCGGGCGCGGGCCGTACGTGGCCGGCATGGACGCCGCCTGCGGGTCGCCCAGATGCCGCGCGTCGTCGCGGCGGCTGTGACACAGGTCGATGCCGCCGACGAACGCCACGTCCCTGTCCGGGTCGCCGTCATGGCGCAGGACGACGAACTTCTGGTGGTGGGAGCCGCCGAGCCGGACCCTGGTGTCGAGCAGCGCCTGGCCGCCGGCCGCCTCGATGTGCTCGCCGAGGTGCCGGTTCTCGGCCGCGCTGAAGCGCAGGACGTCCAGGTGCGAGCGCCAGATCAGCCCTCTGACCAGGGCTCCCCTCTCGGCCGCCATCGCGGCCGCCACCGTGGGACCGTCCGGTCGGAGCCGCTCGTCGGGGTCGCCGCGCCAGTCGGTGAACATCAGCAGGTCGTCCTTGCCGAGAGCGGCCAGTCCCGCGTGGAGCTCGGCGAAGTAGGTCGCGCCGTGCAGGAGCGGCCGCACCAGGTTTCCCTCCGACCAGGACACCAGCCTGGTCCAGTCGTTCCCGCGTTCCTCGCGGGTGAGGAACCAGTCGTCGAGCCTCATCTCCCCGGCCAGCGGACCTCTCCCCTCCCGTGCGGCTCCGTCGAAGACCTTGCAGCTGCCCCGGATCTCGCGCTCTAGGCCTTCACCCGGCGCCGGCGGGCGACCGGTCGTCCATGACGCCGTAGGTGGCGGCCCGGAACAGGAAGGAGGCCCAGCTGCGGTAGGGGCGCCACGACTCGGCCAGCCTCCGGTACGCGGCCGGTGTCGCGTCTTCCGGCAGGCCGTAGGCCTCACGCAGGATCGCGAACAGGCGCGGCTCGTCGCCGGGGAACGCGTCAGGCGCGCCGGCGCCGCGGATCAGGATCAGGCCCGCCGAGAACGGGCCGACGCCGGGCAGGGCGCGCAGCTCGGCCAGGGCCTCCTCGGGGGCCAACGCGCGCAGGTGCTCGGCGGTGAGCACGCCGTCGAGCGCCGCGCGGGCCAGCCCGCGCAGCCACTCCTCCTTCTGCGCGGGCAGGCCCAGGCCGCCCGCCTCCACCAGCGCCATGGGCGGCGGGAAGGCCGCGTACGGCCGGCCGTCCAGGGTGATCGTGGCGCCGTACCGATCGGCGATGCGCTGCTTGAGCCGGGAGGCGATGAGCATCGACGAGCGCTGCACGATCACCGCCCAGCACGCCGCCTCCCACGGGCTCCAGAAGCACACCGGCCGCAGCCCCGGGCTGCGCCGCTGCAGATCGCCGAGCACCGGGTCGGCCTCGCCGAGCTCGGCGAAGCCGGAGCCGTCCACGTCCAGGGAGAGGATGCGGGACACCTCGCCCCTGATCCCCGCTCCCGCCGCCCTCGTGGTGGTGACGGCGACTCCGCCCGGCGCGGCCGTCACGGTCACGCCGATCGGCCGCCAGTCGGACTCCGCGCAGTAGGCGAAGCGCAGCGCCCGCCCGTCGGAGGGCAGCGCGCTGGTGGCCGGCCAGTCCTCTACGAAGCGCAGCGAGGCGCCGAAGTCGAACGGGCCCTCGGCGGTGAGCGTGAATCCGTGCGTGGTCATGCGCGTATGTTAGGAGGCCGCGCGGTTCCCGGTGCCGCCGCCGACAGGAACCGCACGCCGTGCCGCTCGTGGTGCCGCGAGCCCCCGCCGACAGGAACCGCACGCCGTGCCGCTCGTGGTGCCGCGAGCCCCTGCCGACAGGAGCCGCACGCCGTGCCGTTCGTGGTGCCGCGAGCCCCCGCCGACAGGAGCCGCACGCCGTGCGGTTCGTGGTGTCGAGGGCCGCCGCCGACGGGAGCCGCACGCATGCCGCGCGGTTCCGGGCGCCCGCGCGGGCGGACCGCCGCGGCCCGCGCTGTAGCGTCTCGCCCTGTGAACGCAGGCATCCTCGGGCAGGCGGCCGGCCTGTTCGCCGTCACCAACGTCGACGACATCCTGATCCTGGCGCTGTTCTTCGCCCAGGGTGCCGGGCGGCGAGGTACGGCAGCGCGGATCGTGGCCGGGCAGTACCTGGGCTTCCTCGCGATCCTGGTCGTCGCCGTGGCCGCCGCCTTCGGCGCGACCTTCCTGCCCGACCCGGTCATCCCCTACCTGGGCCTGCTGCCGCTGGCCCTCGGCGTCAGGGCCGCCTGGCGGGAATGGCGCAACCACCGCGACGGCGCCGGCGACGACCCGGCGGGAGCGCGCGGCGGCGGGCCCGGGGCGCTGGAGGTGGCCGCGGTCACCTTCGCCAACGGCGGCGACAACATCGGCGTGTACGTGCCCGTCTTCGCCACGGCGGGCGCCGGCGCGATGACCGGCTACGTCGCCGTCTTCCTGGTCCTGGTCGCCGTCTGGTGCGCCGCCGGGCGCTTCCTCGCCACCCGCCCGTTCGTGGCCGGGACCCTCAGCCGCTGGGGCCACGTCCTGCTGCCGCTGGTCCTGATCGGCATCGGCGCGGTCATCCTGGTCTCGGGCGGCGCCTTCGGCCTGTAGGCCCGACGGGACAGCGACTCCCCGGCGCGGGAGACACCGCGCGCGGGAGACACCGCGCGCGGGAGACGCCGCGCGCGGAAGGCACCAGGCGGGCGATGGTGCGGGTCATCACCTGCCGCCCGCACGGAACCGCAGCCGGCGCGTGCGGAAGTCATCGCCTGCCGCCCGCACGGAACCGCAGCCGGCGCGTGCGGAAGTCATCGCCTGCCGCCCGCACGGAACCGCAGCCCGCGCGTGCGGAAGTCATCGCCTGCCGCCCGCGCGGAACCGCGGGTCGGGGCGCTCAGGGTGACGTGCGGGTCGCGTAGTACCGCCGCGCCTTGTCGCGGCTGCCGCAGGTGGTCATGCTGCACCATCGGCGGCGGCCGTTCTTGCTGGTGTCGAGGAACAGCCAGCAGCATGACGGGCACGCGCCGAGCCGTTCCAGCGGCCCGCGGGACAGCAGGGCGACGGCGGAGGCGGCGACCTCCCAGAGCAGGGTCCTGGGGGTGCGCGGTGCGGGCCACGCGAAGCCGAAGCGGCCGTCGGCGCGCTCGAGCCGGGCGTGGGCGAGGCCGTCGGCGTACACGGCGGTGACGGCATCGAGGTCGGCGCGGGGCGGGTCGGCCCCGCGGGTCAGCGGGTCGAACACCCGGAACACCGACTCGCGGAGCTCGCGCGCGCCGGGCAGGGCGGCGGCGAGGTCCGCCTGCCGTTCGATCGGATGGCCGGCCGCCCGCGCCCAGGTCAGCGCCTGCTCGGGGACGGCCAGCCAGTCGCGCCGGGCCACCGGGCGGCTGTTGACCGTGTTGGCGAAGTCCAGGCAGAGGGCGTTGCCGACCAGTTCCATGTCGATCACACGCCGATTATCTCACCAATCAAACGCTGTTGACAGGTGAGACGGGACTCCAGCACGCTATGACCCTTCAAACCACTTTGAAAGGTGAGAATGCATGCGCGTCCTCCCCGTCTCGCTGGGCCGGTCCTTCAACGGGCTGTGGTTCGGCACCGGCGCCGCCAACCTGGGTGACGGCGTGGCGCTGTTCGCGCTCCCCCTGCTCGCCCTGGCGGTCGGCGCCTCGCCCGGCGGGGTGGCGGCCGTGACGACGGCGCTGACGCTGGCCTGGCCGGTCTTCGGCCTGCACGCCGGCTGGCTGGTCGACCGCCTCGACCGCCGCCTGCTGCTGGGCGCCGTCAACCTCGTCCGGGCGCTCGTGCTGGCCGCTCTCACCGCCGGTCACCTGGCCGGCGCGCTCTCGCTTCCGTTGATCCTGGCCGCCGCGGTACTGCTCGGCGCGGCGGAGACGCTCGCCGACACGGCGCTGACCTCGACCGTCCCCATGGTCGTCGAGCCGGCGGGCCGTTCCAGGGCGAACGCCAGGATCGAGGCGACCGTCAACGTCACCAACCAGCTGGCGGGACCCCCGCTCGCGGGCCTGCTGGCGGCCCTCACGCTGGCGCTGGCCACCGGCGCGAGCGCGGCTCTGTACGTCCTGGCCGCCGTGGGGCTCGCCGCGATGACGCTCCGCCGCGCGCCGGCGGACGGCCGGACCGGCGGCGGCGCGGGCCAGGTGGTCGCCGGGTTCCGCTCCCTGTGGCGGCAGCCGGTGGTGCGGACGCTGACGCTCTTCACCGCCGCGATGAACGTCGTCTGGGCGGCCGCCACGGCACTGCTCGTCGTGTACGCCGTCAGCCCCGGCCCGCTCGGCCTCACCGCGGTCCAGTACGGCCTGCTGATGACGGCGATGGCCGTCGGCGGGCTGCTGGCCTCGATGCTGGTCGAGCCGCTGCGCCGCCGGTACGGGGTGACCACGCTCCTCGTCGCCGACGCCGTCGGCACCGTCCTGCTGGTGGCGCCCGTGGCGCTGGGCGCGGACGCGTGGCTGGTCGCCGCGGGCGTGGTGGTCGCAGGAGCGGGGTCGAGCGTCTGGCGGATCCTCGTGGCCACCGTCCGGCAGAACCTGACCCCGCCCGACCTGCTGGGCCGCGTCTACGCCGCGTCGCGGGTGCTGAGCTGGGGCGTCATCCCGGCCGGCGCCGCGCTGGCCGGGCTCGGGGCGGAGCTGTGGGACGTGCGGACGGTGTTCGCCGCCGCCACCGGCCTCGCGCTGGTCACCCTGGCCGGCTTCGTGCCGTTCGCGCTGCGCACCGACCTGTCGGCCGCCGTCCAGCCGATCGCGGAGCCCGTCGCCTGAGCCGATGCCGCCCGGCCGGTCGCGGAGCCCGCCGGGTGCCGCCCGGCCGATCGCGGAGCCCGCCGGGTGCCGCCCGGCCGATCGCGGAGCCCGCCGGGTGCCCGCCCGGCCGATCGCGGGGCCCGTCGGGTGCCGTCCGGCCGGCCGCGGCCCGTCGCCCCTGCCCCGGCGTGCGGGGGCCGCCTACACGGCGGCCGTCAGCTCGCCGCGGAGCTGGTCGAGGACCTTGCGAAGGATCCGGGAGACGTGCATCTGCGAGATGCCGAACTCCTCGGCGATCTCGGCCTGGGTCATGTTGCCGAAGTAGCGCAGCAGCAGGATGTTCCGCTCCCGGTCGGGCAGGGCGTCGATGAGCGGCCTGACCGCTTCGGTGTCGACCAGGGTGGCGAGGGCGCCGTCCTCGTCGGGGATCATCTCGCCGAGGGAGGCGACGTCGTCGCCACCGGCGGACCCGACCGGGGCGTCGAGCGACAGCGTGCTGTAGGCCGCCGAGGCGTCGAGCGTGAGCAGGACGTCCTCCTGCGAGATGTTCATCCGCTCGGCGAGCTGGGCCACGGTGGGCGACGTGCCGAGCTCCTGCGTCAGCTCGCCGACCAGCCGGTTCAGCTCGGCGCGGCGGTCCTGGTAGACGCGCGGCACCCGGATGGCCCAGGCGCGGTCGCGGAAGTGGCGCTTCACCTCGCCGCTCATGGTGACGGCGGCGTAGCCCTTGAACGCGTGGCCGAGCGAGGCGTCGAAACCGTTGATCGCCTTCATGAGGCCGAGGTAGGCGGCCTGGAGGATGTCCTCGTACGGCTCGCCCCGGTAGCGGTACTTCCGGGTGATCTCCAGGACCAGCGGCCGGTGCATCTGGACGAGGCGCTCGCACAGCCGCTCACGATCCGCGGGGGACGTCTCTGGCCGGGCCATCTCCTCGAGGAGGTCCTCGGCGGTCACGTCATCGGCGCGAACGACATTCTGGACGGTCACGGTGCTACTCCTTCAGAAAGGGGATGCAGGCGGCCCGCCAGAATGAATCCGCGCAGGGGCACACCTCG
Source organism: Nonomuraea sp. NPDC004354 (assembly GCF_053602555.1). Classification (NCBI taxonomy): domain Bacteria; kingdom Bacillati; phylum Actinomycetota; class Actinomycetes; order Streptosporangiales; family Streptosporangiaceae; genus Nonomuraea; species Nonomuraea sp. NPDC004354. The sequence continues at coordinate 428,645 of NZ_JBSGDV010000004.1, forward strand.
CCTCAACGGCGGTCAAGCCCTCTGCTGGACTTATGGCGCCGAGTATGCCCCACCTTCGAGCGGTTCAATCATCAAGATTCAGATGAATTTCGAGGTTTGGGATCCGGCGGGATCGTGGTACAAATCTTCTGCCTCCACGGCGGTGCCTAAGACGCAGGCACACCCCTTTTTCGTTCGTCATTCCTCGAACGGGTGTGCCATGAAGATCGCCATTGTCGCCGCCGAATCCCTCGCCAAGCGCGCCGAGCTGCTGTCCGTCGCCAGGGAACTGGGGCGTGACCACGACGTGACCCTCTACAGCCGCCGCAGCAGCGACGCCAGGCCCGCGGCGCGCATCGGCAAGGGCGTCACCGTCCGCTACCTCGAGGTCGGTCCCGCGCGTGAGCTGACCTCCGAGGAGCTCACGCCGTACCTGGCCGAGCTGGGCGACTCGCTGCGCCGGCAGTGGACCGCCGACCGTCCCGACGTCGTCCACGCGCACGCCTGGACCTGCGGCCTGGCTGCCATGGCCGGCAGCAGCGGGCTGGGCCTGCCGGTGGCGCAGACGTTCCTCCACCGCCGGGGCGGCGACGCCGCCGGGCAGCTGAAGCTGCAGCGGGCGCTCGGCAGGCGGGCGAACGCCGTGGTGGCCCGGTCGGAGGAGGAGCGGTCGAGCCTGGTCAGGTCCGGCGTGCCGCGCGAGCGCATCGAGGTGGTGCCGTACGGCGTGGAGGTGGACAGGTTCCGCCGCCGCCCGGTCGCCGAGGCCCGGCAGTCACGCGGGCGCCTGCTCCATGTCGGCTCGCTCGCGCCCGACCGGGGAGCGCACACCGCGCTGAACGCGCTGCGCGCGGTGCCCGACGTCGAGCTCGTCGTCGCCGGCGGCCCGGCGCCCGAGCGGCTGGCCGACGACCCGGAGCTGACCGAGCTCCGCCGGATGGCCCAGCGGTACGGCGTCGCCGACCGGGTCACCTTCCTCGGCCAGGTGCCTCACGCGTCGATGCCCAAGCTCATGCGCGGCAGCGACATCGTGCTCAGCCTGCCGCACCAGGCGCCCAAGGGGCGGGTCGCCCTGGAGGCCATGGCCTGCGGGATCCCCGTCATCGCCTCCGCCGTCGGCACCCACCTCGACTCCGTGGTCGACGGTGTCACCGGCCTGCTGGTGGCACCGGACCGGCCCGCGGAGGCCGCCTGGCTGATCCGGCGGCTGCTGGCCGACCCCACGCGACGGGCCGCGATGGGGTTCGCCGGGACCGACCGCGCCAACGCCCGGTACGCCTGGGACCGGGTCAGCCGCGAGCTCGTGCGCGTCTACGAGAAGGCCGCGGCCTGAGCGTGCCGCGGACCCCCAAGGCCGCCGAGGGGGTGGCAGAACAGGACGCCGGCGACCCCGGGTGGTTGTCCAGGGACCGGCCGGGTAGCAGGACGACGCATCGCGGAGACAGGAAAGAGGCAGCGATCATGGCCGTTATCACGAGCCCGCTGGGGGACTCCGAACGCAAGCTCACGGGTGACGCGCTGCAAGGAGCGCTGGTCGACCTCATCAACATCTCCCTGACCGCCAAGCAGTACCACTGGAACCTCGTCGGCGCGCGGTTCCGGTCGATCCACCTGCAGCTCGACGAGGTGGTCGGGGTCGCGCGCACGCATGCGGACACCGTCGCCGAGCGCGCCGCCGCCATCGGCGTCAACCCGGACGGCCGCGCCAAGACCGTCGCGGTCAGCGAGGTCACCGACGCCGACGAGGCCGGCTGGCTGTCCGACGACACCGTCGTGAGCCGGACGGTGGCCATGCTGCGCCGCGTCGGGGAGCTCATGCGGGCCCGCATCGACGCGGTGGCCGAGGCCGATCCGGTCACGCAGGACATCCTCATCGACGTCTCCGCCGACCTGGAGAAGCAGGCCTGGATGTTCGAGGCCCAGCTCTCCCGGACCGGCTGAGGCCAGGCCGCGGCGCTGGATCGGCCGCCTTTCTGGGGCCGGGCGGTGCCGGAGTTGGCGGAATCGGGGACGGCATTTGGCGAGACCTGGACGGTTGACACCCACCGGGCGGGCAGGGGGCTCAGGGTGCAGATCCCCACCAAACCGGACGCGTCACCCGACCGCCCGACAGAACGGAAGCAATCGGCTATGTCGCGACATGAACACCACAGAACCGACAAGCTCGCCCGGGTGCTCGGGTGGGTCAGCCTGGGGCTGGGGGCGACACACCTCCTCGCTCCGGACGCCGTCCGCCGTGTCAGCGGCATCGACGGCTCCCCGTCGGCGAAGGCGGTGACGAAGGCGGCCGGCGCGCGCGAGCTGGTGCAGGCCGCGCTGCTGCTGGGCAGCCGCAGGCCTGCCCGATGGGCCTGGACCCGGGTGGCCGGCGACGCGCTGGACCTGGCGCTGCTGGGCAAGGCCATGACCACCCGTTCGGGCGACGACCGGCGCCGGCTGGCGGCGGCGACCGCCGCGGTCGGCGGCATCACGGCCCTCGACCTGTTCACCACGCTGGACAGCCTGCGCTCCGGCAGGGAACCGCTGTCCATCCACGCCTCGATCACCGTCAACCGGCCGCGCGACCTGGTCTACCGATTCTGCCGGGACCTGGACAACCTGCCCAGGTTCATGACCCACCTGGAGTCGGTGCAGCCGCTCGACGAGCGCCGCTCGCGGTGGCAGGGCAAGGGACCGACCGCCGACCTGTCGTGGGTGGCCGAGATCGTCGAGGACCGCGTGGGCGAGCTGATCGCCTGGACGTCCCCCGGCCGGTCCGTCACCGCCAGCGGCTCGGCGCGCTTCGCCGACGGCCCCGCCGGGCGCGGCACGGTCGTCGAGTACACCCTCCGGTACGGCCGGCCGGGCCGCGCGCTCGGCGCCGCGGTCGCCAGGATGCTCGGCGAGCATCCCGAGCAGCGCATCCGCGACGACCTGCGCCGCCTCAAGCAGATCCTGGAGACGGGCGAGGTGCTCCGGTCCGAGGGCAGCCCCGAGGGCACCCACGCCCCGCGGCAACGCAGGCAGCGTCCCGCCCAACCGGTGGGAGGACGATCATGAAGGCCAACTGCTACACGGGCCGCAACACCGTCGAGGTGCTCGACGTGCCGGATCCGGTGATACTCAACGCGCGCGACGCGATCGTCCGCGTCACCTCCACCGCGATCTGCGGCTCCGACCTGCACCTGGTCGACGGTTACGTCCCGACGGTGAAGAAGGGCGACATCCTCGGCCACGAGTTCATGGGCGAGGTCGTGGAGGTCGGCTCCGGCGTGTCGAACCTGCGCCCCGGCGACCGGGTCGTCGTGCCGTTCCCGATCGCCTGCGGCAACTGCTTCGCCTGCGAGGACGGGCTGTACTCGGTGTGCGAGAACTCCAACCCCAACGCCGGCATGGCCGAGAAGCTCATGGGGCACGCCACCGCCGGCATCTTCGGCTACTCCCACATGCTGGGCGGCTTCGCCGGCGGCCAGGCGGAGTACGCGCGCGTGCCGTTCGCCGACGTCGGGCCGATCAAGATCGAGGACGGCCTGCCGGACGACAAGGTGCTCTTCCTGTCCGACATCCTGCCGACCGCCTACATGGGCGCGGAGATGTGCGACATCAAGCCGGGCCACACGGTCGCCGTCTGGGGTGCGGGGCCGGTCGGCCAGCTCGCCGTGCTCAGCGCCTACCTGCTGGGCGCCGACAGGGTCATCTGCATCGACCGGTTCGGCTACCGGCTCAGGCGGGCCGAGCGGGCCGGCGCGCTCCCGCTCGACTACGAGGAGGTCGACGTCCTCGACGCGCTGCGCGACATGACCGGCGGGCGCGGGCCCGACGCCTGCATCGACGCGGTCGGCATGGAGGCGCACCACCCCACTCCCGCCATGTACGCCTACGACCGGGCCAAGCAGGCCGCCCGGCTGGAGACCGAACGTCCGTACGCGTTGCGCGAGGCCATCCTGGCCTGCCGTAGCGGCGGGGTGGTGTCGGTCGTCGGGGTCTACGGCGGGCTGCTCGACAAGTTCCCGATGGGCGCGCTGATGAACCGGTCCCTGACCCTGCGCACCGGCCAGTGTCACGTGCAGCGCTACATGAAGCCGCTGCTGGAGCGCATCCGCGACGGGGAGATCGACCCCAGCTTCGTCATCTCCCATCACCTGCCGCTCCAGGAGGCACCGCGCGGGTTCGAGCTCTTCAAGAACAAGCAGGACGAGTGCAACAAGGTCGTCCTGACGCTCTGAACCGCACCGGCGGCCTGCGCCTAGTCCTGGGACCGCTGGGACCGGTCGTGCAGACGGTCCTCCTCGACGACGAAGCGGGTCAGGGCGACGCGCGAGCCGATGTCCAGCTTGCGGAAGATCTGCCGCAGGTGGAAGGCGACGGTGTGCGCGCTGATGAACATCTGCTGGGCGACCTGCCGGTTGGTCATCCCCTGGGCGACCAGCCGGGCGACGGAGTTCTCCGTGCCGGTCAGGCTGTCCCAGCCGAGCTTCGCGTGATCGGTGCGGGCCCAGTGGCGGTGCCGTACGCCCAGCAGGCGCAGCCGGCTGCGCACCCGGGCGGCGTCCCTGGCCGCTCCGGTCGCCTGGTATCCGGCGAGCGCGTCGGTGAAGGTGCTGATCGCCTCGTCGGCGCGCGCCAAGGGCGCGAGCGCCACCCCGAGATCCTCCCTGGCCGACGCCCGCGCGTAGGCGTCGGCGGCCAGGTCCACCGCGACGGACAGGCTCTGCACGTCGCCGTCCAGCAGGCCGCGGGCGTGGGCCGCCGCGGCCGCCGCCAGGACGACGTCCGGGTTGTCGCCGGCCAGCTTCTCGATCGCCGTGGTGACCGCTTCGGCGCGCGGCCGGTCGTCCACCCGCAACGCCAGGCGGACCAGCCAGACCGCGGTGGTCGGATCCAGGACGAGGAGGGCGCGGTTGCGCTCGATCATGGGGTAGACGCCGGCGAGCGACGCCATGGCGCGGCGCGGATGGCCCTGCGCCTCCATGACCTGGGCGGCGAGCAGCGCGCAGCGGATGCTCCCCTGGGACCCGGCGTAGCACGCGAGCCGCGCGTGCTCGCCCTCCACCTGGGCGGCCGCCTCCCGCAGGTCTCCCCGGCGCAGGGCGGCGGCGCCGAGCACCGCCGCGCCGACCGCGGAGAACAGGTGCGTGCCGAGCGCGTCGGCGGCCAGCAGGCCCGCCTCCGCCGCGTCCACCGCCTCGGCCGGGTGATGGGCGGCCAGTCGCAGGCGCGCGGACAGCAGGGCCGGGCCCGCCGTCCAGGCGGTGTGGCCGAGCACCTCGACCTCCTCGCGGGCCGCCCGCAGGACGGCCCGCGCCTCGTCCAGCCGGCCGGCGTCGAGCAGCATGGAGGCCAGCGCCAGCCGCGGGTGCGTACGGCGGGCCGCCGCCGAGCCCGCGCCGGCCCGCCGTACCGCCTCGCGGGCCAGGCCGATGCCCTCGGCGAGCCGGCCGGCCTCCCAGCTCGCGACCGCCAGGAGGGTGGTGGCGGTGACCAGGAGCGCGTCGGCGTGGTGGTCAGGCTCGCCGAGGACGGCCTCGGCCTGCCGCACGACCTGCTCCCCCACGTACGCTCCGGCCTGCGCCTGGAGCATGGCCATCCGCGCCTCGTCCCGGGCCTGCCGCGGCAGGTCGGCTGCCGTCAGCGCCTGCTCCGCCTCCCGCGCCGCGTCCGCCGCCTTGCCGCCCAGCAGGAGCGTGGCCGCGAGCACGCTGCGCAGCTGTGCCGTTCCCGACGGCTGCAGGGGCTGGATGAGAGCCTGCGTGACCAGCTCCACGACCTCCGCCAGCCGCCCCGCCTCGGTCATCGCCCTGGCGGTGCGCAACGTGCGGGCCAGCCGTTGCGGCGTGTGGTCGGCGGTCAGGTTCATGGCGCGCAGGGCGACGGCGGCCGCCGCCTCTGGCGCGTCGGCCAGCAGGTCGTCCACCGCCTGGTCCAGCCTGGCCAGGGTACGGCTGTAGCCGTCGTGGCCGCCGACCAGCAGGTGCGCGGCCTCCATGGCGGGGCCGCCGCGTTCCAGGAGGATCCCGCCGATCTGGTGGTGCAGGGCCTGGAGCAGGGGCGGGGGCAGCATCTGGAGGACGGCTTTCCTGAGGATGTCCTGCTGGAAGACCAGGACGTCGGTCGTTCCCATGAGGATGTCGGCGTCGATGGCCTCCTGTACGGCGAGCAGGAGACCGGCCGGCGTCCGGCCGAGCACGTCGGCCACGTCCTCGGGTGAGAAGGCGCGGCCCAGCACCGCGGCGGTCTCGACCACCTGGCGCGCCGGGCCGCTCAGCCCGTCGAGACAGCGCGTCACGGCTCGCACGAGCCGCTCAGGCAGCCGTCCCGAGACGAGCCGTGTCTGCCCGCCCACGACCTGGAGCGACTCCTCGTCGCGCAGGCCGGCCAGCAGCTCGGTCAGCAGGAGGGGGTTGCCCGCCGCGCCGGCGGCCAGTTCCGACAGCTCGCGGCTGGGCGGCGCGGGCAGGAAGCCGGCGATCAGCTCGGCCACGGCGTCGGCGGGCAGCGGGCCGAGCTCGACGCGGCCGGCGCCCTCACCCTCCATGAGGGCGAACAGCCGCTCGGCCTCCGTCCTGCGCGCGCAGGTGCTGCGGGCCAGCAACCAGACGATGGGCAGCGCCGACAGCTGGCGCTGCAGGGTCCTCAGGGCCATGAGCGTCGCGGGGTCGGCCCACTGGAGGTCGTCGAGCGCGACGAGAACCGGACGGATCCCCGCCAGCGCTTCGGCGCGGGCCCGCAACCGCTCCACCAGCACGACCGGCGAGTCGATCGCCTCCGACGGCGGCTCGTCGAACGCCGCGAGCAGCGGCGCCATCGGGACGAGCCCGCCGAACGCCTCGGCCTGCCCGACCGCGGCCCCGAAGCCGCGTTCCGTGGCCGTCGCCACGACCTCGGCGAGGAACCTGCTCTTGCCCGTGCCGAGGCCGCCGTCGAGGAGCAGCACCCCGCCGGCTCCAGGTCCAGCCGCTTGGAAGAGCTCGAGGACTGCGCGCCATTCGCGCTCGCGTCCATGCATCCAGATACTCCGCAGAGCCGCCCCCGGACATCGAACAGGTGGTGCAGGCATCACCCCCGTTCACGCCTGCTCCTGCCGGCACTCGCTCCGGCACTGCCTCGCTCCCAGAGGTCTACCCGAATGGGGGATGTCAATCCCGCCGCCCGCGACAAGCCTCGAAAGAGTGCGCTCCACTTCCAGTGAAGGGCAGGCCAGGTCAATGACCACATCACCTTCCGGCCCCGTACCCACCTCCGTGATCGCGAGCTACGTACCGGTGGCCGGCTATGGCAGCTACCTCGAGGCGGAGCGGGCGGTCGACCGGCTGTCCGACGAGCGCTTCCCCGTGGGGGAGGTCGCCATCGTCGGGACCGGCCTGAAGCTGCTGGAGAAGGTGCTCGCCCGCATGACCTACCCGCGGGCGGCGGGGCTGGGCGCCCTGTCGGGCGCCTGGTTCGGCCTGCTGATCGGCATCTTCTTCGCGATCTTCGCGACGACGGCGGCGTCCATGTTCTCCGTGATCGTCTGGGGGCTGATCTGGGGAGCGATCGCCGGTGTCGTCTTCGGGCTGATCTCGCACCTGTTCACCGGCGGGCGGAGGGACTTCGTCGCGACGAGCCAGCTGGTGGCCGACAGGTACGAGGTGCTCGTCGCCCCCGCGCACGCCGAGCGCGCGCGGGCACTGCTCCAGACGCCCCCCGCCTAGCGACCCCAGAGGGGAGACATACCGATGGCCAAGGCAGTCGGCATCGATCTCGGTACCACCAACTCGGTGATCGCCGCGATGGAGGGCGGGCAACCCACCGTCATCCCCAACTCCGAGGGATCGCGCACGACGCCCTCGGTGGTGGCCTTCACTGAGCAGGGCGAACGCCTGGTCGGGCAGCTGGCCAGACGGCAGGCGATCCTGAACCCCAAGGGGACGATCTACTCCGCCAAGCGGTTCATCGGCCGGCGCTTCGACGAGGTGAGCAGCGAGCAGACGGCCGTGTCGTTCGACGTCGTGCCCGGCCCGAACGGCGAGGCCCGCTTCGAGATCCGCGGCAAGCAGTACACGCCTGAGGAGATCTCCGCGCTGGTGATCCGCAAGCTCGTCGACGACGCCGGCAAGTATCTCGGCGAGCGGGTGACCGAGGCCGTCATCACCGTTCCCGCCTACTTCAACGACGCCCAGCGCCAGGCGACCAAGGACGCCGGACGCATCGCCGGCATCGAGGTCCTGCGCATCATCAACGAGCCGACCGCCGCGGCCCTGGCCTACGGCCTGGACAAGAAGGCGAACGAGACGGTCCTCGTGTTCGACCTGGGCGGCGGCACCTTCGACGTCAGCATCCTCACCATCGGGGACGGAGTCGTCGAGGTGCGCTCCACCTCGGGTGACACCCACCTCGGCGGCGACGACTTCGACCGGCGCATCGTCGACCACCTCGCCGACGAGTTCCAGCGGCAGGAGGGCATCGACCTGCGCCGCGACCCCCAGGCGCTGCAGCGCCTGTTCGAGGCGGCCGAGAAGGCGAAGGTGGAGCTCTCCTCTGTCACCCAGACCACGATCAGCCTGCCGTTCGTCACGGCCGACGCCTCCGGCCCGAAGCACCTGAACACCACGCTGATGCGGTCGACGTTCGACCAGATCACCGCCGACCTCGTCGAGCGGTGCCTGGAGCCGGTCAAGCAGGCGATGGCCGACGCCAAGCTCACCGCCGACGACATCGACGAGGTCATCCTCGTCGGCGGCTCCACGCGCATCCCCGCCGTGCAGAACCTCGTGCGCCGGCTGACCGGCGGCAAGGACCCGAACATGTCGGTGAACCCGGACGAGGTGGTCGCCATCGGCGCCGCCATCCAGGCCGCCGTCATCAAGGGCGAGGTCAAGGACGTCCTGCTGCTGGACGTCACGCCGCTGTCGCTGGGCGTGGAGACGCTGGGCGGCGTGATGACCAAGGTCATCGAGCGGAACACGACCATTCCCGCCCGCCGTACCGAGGTGTTCAGCACCGCGGAGGACGACCAGCCCTCGGTCGACGTCGTCGTGCTGCAGGGCGAGCGGGAGCGCGCGGCCGACAACCGCGTGCTCGGCCGGTTCAGGCTGGAGAACATCCGGCCCGCGCCGCGCGGCGTCCCGCAGATCGAGGTGACCTACGACGTCGACGCCAACGGCATCCTCAACGTCTCCGCCCGGGACAAGGACACCGGCGCCGAGCAGCGCATCACCATCAGCGAGAGCTCGACGCTGGACAAGTCCGAGGTCGAGCGGATGATCAAGGACGCCGAGCGCAACCGTTCGGAGGACCTGCGGCTGCGCGAGCTGGTGGATGCCCGCAACGAGCTCGACAGCGTCGCCTACCAGGTCGAACGGCGCCTGAACGAGCTCGGGCCGAACGTCGCCGCCCATGACAAGGCCCGTGCGGAGATGCTGGTCGCCGACGCCCGGCAGGCCGTCAAGGAGGCGGCGTCGCTCGACCGGCTCCGCTCACTCACCTCGGAGTTGCAGCAGATCTACCACGGCCTGTCCGCCGCGGCCGGCACGGGCGCCGCAGGTGGTCAGGGCCCGTCGCCGGGCGGGGCGCGGGGACAGGGCGGCGGCGCCGGAGCCGACGACGACGTCATCGACGCCGAGTTCACCACTCCCGAGTGATCGACATGTCCGAGCACGACGCCGCGCCCGCCGGACCCCGGAACGACGACAAGGCGCTGATCGAACAGCTCGAGTCCCGCGTGTCCGAGCTCGAGGACCAGCGCCTGCGCGCGCTGGCCGAACTCGACAACGTCCGCAAGCGGGCGGCCAGGGAGGCGGAGCTCGAACGGGCACGGGTGGTCAGGCAGTGGCTGCCCGTCCTCGACAACCTCGATCTCGCGCTCCAGCACGCCGGCCCGGACGACGCGCTCGTCGAGGGCGTCAAGGTCGTGCGCGACCACGCCCTCGCCCTCCTCGAACGGCTGGGCTTCCCCCGCCGTGACGACACCGGTGAGGCGTTCGACCCGTCCCGCCACGAGGCCGTGGGCGCGCTCGCCGGCACGGAGGCCCCGCCGGGGACGGTCGTCCAGGTGGTCCGTCCCCGGTACGGCGAAGACGAGCGCCAGCTGCGTCCCGCCGCGGTCATCGTGTCGAAGGCCGACTGATGGCACGCGACTTCTACGAGGCTCTCGGCGTCCCCAGGACGGCCGACCAGGACGACATCCAGCGCGCCTACCGCCGGCTGGCCCGCGCCTACCACCCGGACGTCAACAAGGACCCGCAGGCCGAGGACCGGTTCAAGGAGATCTCCGAGGCCTACCAGGTGCTGTCCGACCCGGAGACGCGCCGCCGTTACGACGCGTTCGGGGAGGACTTCCGCCGCGTCCCCGAGGGCGTCGACCCTGACACCTGGCGGCGCGCCCGCGCGGGCGCCGGGGCCGGGGCGGGGGCAGGGCCCGGTGGCGAGTGGGCCGGCAGGACGACCTGGACCGACGCGGACCTCGAAGACCTCTTCGGCGAGATGTTCGGCGGCGTGCGGGGCCGGGGGTGGGGGCCCGCGCCCGGCGCCGACCAGGAGGCGGAGCTGCCGCTCACGCTCGAGGAGGCCTACCACGGCGGCCGCAGGAAGCTCACGCTCGGCGGCGGCCGCCAGATCGACGTCAGCATCCCGCAGGGTGTGACGAACGGCCAGCGCATCCGCCTGGCCGGCCAGGGCGGGCGCGGCGCGAGCGGCGCGCCCGCCGGGGACCTCTACCTGATCGTCCGGATCGTCGACCATCCGCGCTACCGCGTCGAAGGCCGCGACATCCGCGTCGTGCTGCCGCTCACGCCGTGGGAGGCGGCGCTGGGGGCGACCGTACCGGTCGACACTCCCGGCGGCGAGGCCAAGGTCAGGGTGCCGAAGGGCACCTCGAGCGGCCGCCGGCTGCGCCTGCGCGGACAGGGGATGCCCAACCCGCGCGGCGCGCCCGGCGACCTGTACGCCGAGGCCCGCGTCATGGTGCCCGAGCGCCTCACCGCGGAGGAGCAGCGCCTGTTCGAGCAGCTGGCCGCCGGCTCGTCCTTCGACCCGAGGAGATCGCGATGACCTACGCGCTCGTGCGAAGGACCGCCGTCGAGGCGGAGATGGACCTCGACGGTTTCGCCCGCGTCACCGGGATGCATCCGGAGCTGGCGCGGCGGCTGGTCGCCCTGGACCTGATCGAGGCGCGGCGCGACGCCGCGGGCCGGCTGTGGTTCCCGGTCTCGCAGGTGGCCCTGGCGGGCCGCATCCAGCGGCTGCGCGCCTGCTTCGGGCTGAACTACGCCGCCGTCGGCCTGGTGGTGGACCTGCTCGAGCACATCGCGCGGCTGGAAGCGGCACTGCGCGACCAACGCACAGGAGGGTGATGTGGACCCCAACCGCCTGACGCAGAAATCCCAGGAGGCTCTGCACGACGCGCAGACCAAGGCGCTGCGTTTCGGGCACACCGAAGTCGACGGCGAGCACCTTCTCCTGGCCCTGCTCGACCGCCCTGACGAGCTCGTGCCGCGCCTGCTGGGCCAGGCCGGCGCGGACGCGGACCGCCTCAAGGCCGACCTGGAGGCCGACCTCGCACGCCGTCCCCGCGTGAGCGGGCCGGGCGCGGCCCCCGGCCAGGTCTTCGTCACCCAGCGCCTGTCCCGCCTGCTCGACGCGGCCGAACGGGAGGCGCACCGGCTCAAGGACGAGTACGTGTCGGTGGAGCACCTGCTGATCGCGCTGCTGGACGAGGGCGCGCAGACGGCCGGTGGGCGGCTGCTGCGCGAGCACGGCATCACGCGCGACCGGTTCCTCCAGGCGCTCACCGCGATACGGGGCAACCAGCGGGTCACCTCGGCGATGCCCGAGGTCGCCTACGAGGCGCTCGAGAAGTACGGCCGCGACCTGGTGGCCGACGCGGCCGCGGGCAGGCTCGACCCGGTGATCGGCAGGGACGCGGAGATCCGCCGGGTCATCCAGATCCTGTCCCGCAAGACGAAGAACAACCCCGTGCTCGTCGGTGACCCGGGAGTCGGCAAGACGGCCATCGTCGAGGGCCTGGCCCAGCGCATCCACCGGGGCGACGTGCCCGAGGGGCTCAAGGACAAGACGGTCTTCAGCCTCGACATGGGCTCGCTCGTGGCAGGAGCCAAGTACCGGGGCGAGTTCGAGGAACGGCTCAAGGCCGTGCTGAACGAGGTCAAGGCCGCGGAAGGGCGGATCCTGCTCTTCATCGACGAGCTGCACACCGTGGTGGGAGCCGGCGCGGCCGAAGGCGCCATGGACGCCGGCAACATGCTCAAGCCGATGCTCGCCCGCGGCGAGCTGCACATGATCGGCGCCACGACGATGCAGGAGTACCGCAAGCACATCGAGAAGGACGCCGCCCTCGAACGCCGCTTCCAGCCCGTGCTCGTCGACGAGCCCTCCGTCGAGGACGCCATCTCGATCCTGCGCGGCCTGCGCGAGCGGCTCGAGGTGTTCCACGGCGTGAAGATCCAGGACAGCGCGCTGATCGCGGCGGTGGTGCTCAGCCACCGCTACATCTCCGACCGGTTCCTGCCCGACAAGGCGATCGACCTGGTCGACGAGGCGTGCGCCATGCTGCGTACCGAGATCGACTCGATGCCCGCGGAGCTGGACGAGCTGACCCGGCGGGTGATGCGCCTGGAGATCGAGGAGGCCGCGCTGTCCAAGGAGGACGACCCGGCCGGTACGGCCCGCCTGGAGGCGCTGCGCAGGGAGCTGGCCGACCTGCGGTCCGAGGCCGGCTCCATGCGCGCCCAGTGGGAGGCCGAACGCCGGGCGCTGAAGAAGGTCCAGGAGCTGCGCGAGGAGATCGAGCGCGTACGCCAGCAGGCCGAGGAGGCCGAGCGCGCCTACGACCTGAACCTGGCCGCCGAACTGCGTCACGGCAAGCTGCCGGAGCTGGAACGCCGGCTGGCGGCCGAGGAGGAACGGCTGGCGGCCAAGCAGGGCGGGCACCGGCTGCTGCGCGAGGTCGTCACCGAGGACGAGATCGCCGCGATCGTCTCGCGCTGGACCGGCATCCCGGTCAGCCGCCTCAAGGAGGGCGAGCGCGACAAGCTGCTCCGGCTGGACGAGATCCTGCACCAGCGCGTCATCGGGCAGGACGAGGCGGTGCAGCTGGTGGCCGACGCCATCATCCGCGCCCGGTCCGGCATCAAGGACCCGCGACGGCCGATCGGGTCCTTCATCTTCCTCGGCCCGACGGGCGTGGGGAAGACCGAGCTGGCCAAGGCACTCGCGGAGGGCCTGTTCGACACCGACGAGAACATGATCAGGCTCGACATGAGCGAGTACCAGGAGCGGCACACCGTCAGCAGGCTGGTGGGCGCGCCTCCCGGGTACGTCGGCTACGAGGAGGGCGGCCAGCTCACCGAGGCGGTCCGGCGCAAGCCGTACTCCGTGGTCCTGTTCGACGAGATCGAGAAGGCGCACCCGGACGTCTTCAACGCCCTGCTCCAGGTGCTGGACGACGGGCGGCTCACCGACGCGCAGGGCCGTACGGTCGACTTCCGCAACACCGTCATCATCATGACGTCGAACATCGGCTCGCAGTACCTGCTCGACGGCGTCACCCCGGACGGGGAGATCAAGCCGGAGAACCGCGAGAGCGTCATGGCGGAGCTTCGGCGCCACTTCCGCCCGGAGTTCCTCAACAGGGTCGACGACATCGTCCTGTTCAAGCCGCTCACGCAGGCGGAGATCGAGCGCATCGTCGACCTGATGTTCGACGACATCAGGGACCGGCTGGCCGACCGGCGCCTCAAGCTCGAGGTGACCGACAGCGCCCGGCGCTTCATCGCCCAGCAGGGCTTCGACCCGGTGTACGGCGCGCGCCCGCTGCGCCGGTTCATCGCCCGCGAGGTGGAGACCCGCATCGGCCGGGCGCTGCTGGCCGGCGACGTGGCCGACGGTTCCACGATCATCGTCGACGAGCGCGACGGCGAGCTCGTCGTCACCTTCGGTGCCCACCGATGACCGCGCGCGCCGGGACGCCTGACCTTCAGGCGGCCTGTCCCCCGACCGGCCCGCGATCCCCCGCACGCGATCTCATCCCGCGCGCCTGCCTCACCAGGCGCTCACGGCTTCGCACTCGGAGGACGCCATCATGAACGCCTTGGACACCGGCGTCGAACCCGCCGCCGACCGCACCACCCAGCTCGTCGAGCGCCTCTTCGAGAACACCCTGGGCGCCCTCGAACTGTTCGCGGTCTACCTGGGGGGCGAGCTCGGCCTCTACCGGGCCCTCCAGGAGCACGGGCCGCTGACGGCGGCGCAGCTGAGCGAGCGGGCCGGGATCGCGCCGCGCTACGCCGCCGAGTGGCTGGAGCAGCAGGCCGTCGCCGGGCTGCTGGAGGCCGACCCGGACGTGCCCGGCGAGGAGCGCCGCTACCGCCTGGACCCTGCGTACGTCCCGGTGCTGGTCGACGCCGACGATCCGGCGCACGCCGCGCCGTTCGCGCACATGCTCGCCGGGATCGGGGGCGTCATCTCCCAGGTGGCGCAGGCCTACCGCACCGGCGGCGGCGTGCCGTACGAGTCGTACGGCACGGCCTTCCGCCACGGCCAGGGACACATCAACCGGCCCGCCTTCACCCACGAGCTGGCCGCCACCTGGATCGCCGCCATGCCCGACGTCGTCGAACGGCTGACGTCGGCGCCGCGCCCGCGCATCGCCGACGTCGGCTGCGGGCAGGGCTGGGCCGCCATCGCGGCCGCCCGCGCCTTCCCGAACGCGCGGGTGGACGGCGTGGACGCGGACGAGTCCTCGATCGCCGACGCGCGCGCCCACGCCGAGCAGGCCGGTCTCGGCGACCGCGTCCGGCTGGTGCGGGCCGACGCGGCCACGCTGCGCGACGGCGGGCCGTACGACCTGGTGCTCCTCATGGAGGTCCTGCACGACCTGTCGCGCCCGGTGGAGACGCTACGGGCGATACGCGAGGCGCTGGCCGACGACGGCGTGCTGCTCGTGGCCGACGAGCGCGTGGCCGACCGCTTCACCGCGCCCGGCGACCCGGTGGAGCGGATGATGTACGGCTGGAGCGTCACGCACTGCCTGCCCACCCAGCTCGTCGAGCAGCCGTCGGCGGCCGTCGGCACCGTGCTGCGGGCCGCCACCGTGGACCGGTACGCCGGGCAGGCGGGCTTCAGCGGATGCACCGTGCTGCCCGTCGCCAACGACTTCTTCCGCCTCTACCGGCTCGACCGCTGACGCCGCCCGCCGCACCGCCGCCCTCGCCCGGCTCACGGCACGACCGGGAAGGGGCCAGGTGCACAGCCACATCAGCAGCAGTCCCGCCGCCGCCAGGACGACGTCTATCAGCACGACGAGCGCGACCATCTCATCGCCACGACCTTCCCTCATCGGGAGAGCGCGGAACGGTCGGGGACGTCCAGCCGGGCGCTGTCGGCCGCCTGGTCGTCCTGCTGCCGCTCGGCCGCGAGCTGGGCCTGGACGTGCAGCCGGTGGTGCTCGGTCTCCCGCCACACGTCGTCCGCGTCCCAGCCGAGCACGCTCGCCATGAGCGCGGCGACCTCGGGCGCGGCGGCCAGGCCCCGGTCCTTCTCCTCGGTCGCGATGCGGGTACGGCGGGCCAGCACGTCCTCCAGGTGTCTGGCCCCCTCGTGCGAGACGGCGTAGACCACCTCGGCCTTGAGACAGTCGCGGGTCCCCGGCACGCACTCGCCCAGCACCGGATCGCCGGCGACCAGCTCCAGCAGTTCCTCCGTGAGCGAGCCGTACCGGCGCAGCAGCCGCTCGACCTTGGCCAGGTCCAGCCCGTAGCGCCGCGCCAGGTGGCGCCGGCCGTTCCACATCGTCTCGAAGCCGACGGCGCCGAGGACGGGCAGCCGGTCGGTGACGGAGGCGGGCACCGCGCCGCCGAGCTCCCGCACCGCCATGTCGACGGCGTCCTTGGCCATCACCCGGTAGGTGGTGTACTTGCCGCCGGCCACGGTCACCAGGCCAGGCGCCGGACGGGCGACCGCGTGCTCGCGCGACAGCGTGGCGGTGTTGGCCGCGTCCCTGGCCGGCAGCGGGCGCAGGCCGGCGTAGACGCCCTCGACGTCCTCCCTGGCCAGCGGGGTGGCCAGCATCGAGTTGACGTGGTCGAGCAGGTAGTCGATGTCGGCGCCGCTGGCCGCCGGGTGCGCCTTGTCCAGGCGCCAGGCCGTGTCGGTGGTGCCGATGATCCAGTGACGTCCCCAGGGGATGACGAACAGGACGCTCTTCTCGGTCGGCATGATCAGGCCGGTGTCGAGGCGGATCCGGTCGCGCCGGACCAGGATGTGGACACCCTTCGACGCCTGCACGGTGGGCCTGCCGTCGGCGCCGGCCATCTGGCGCGTCTCGTCGGTCCAGACGCCGGTGGCGTTGACGACCTGGCGGGCGCGGACGTAAATCTCCTCGCCGCTGTCCAGGTCGCGCACGCGCGCCCCGCTCACCCGGGCGCCGTCCCGGACCAGGTCGGTGACGCGGGCCCCGGTCATGACGGCGGCGCCGTACTGGGCGGCGGTGCGCGCGAGCATCATGGTGAAACGCGCGTCGTCCACCTTCGCGTCGAAGTACTGGACGGCGCCGACCAGGGACTCGGGGCGCAGGCCGGGAGCCACCGCCAGCGCCTTCCTGCGGCTCATGTGCCGGTGGCGGGGCATGGTGCGGGCGCCGCCGAGAACGTCGTAGAGGGCCAGGCCCGCGCCGACGTAGAGCCGCTCGGCCACCCGGTGCCGCAGCGGGAACATGAACGGCACCGGCCGCACCAGGTGCGGCGCCAGCCGGGTCAGCAGCAGGCCGCGCTCCTTGAGCGCCTCCCTGACCAGCCGGAAGTCCAGCTGCTGGAGGTAGCGCAGGCCGCCGTGGATCAGCCGGCTCGACCGGCTGGAGGTGCCGGCCGCCCAGTCGCGTGCCTCGACCAGCGCGACGGTGAGGCCGCGGGACACCGCGTCCAGCGCCGCTCCGGCCCCGACCACTCCGCCGCCGATGACCAGCACGTCGAACTCGGTCTCATGCATCCTCTGCAGCGTGGCGGCGCGGTGGGCCGGGCCGAGCGGTACAGACGTCATTGCAGAACTCCTTGCGTCGATCAGAGGGATGGACCCGCGGGGACCTGGCCGGCCCCCGCGGATCCGCCAGTCAGTCCAGCTCGACCCAGTCGAGGGTGCGGGACACGGCCTTCTTCCAGCCGGCGTATCCACGGGACCGCTGCGACTCCGACCAGGTCGGCTGCCAGCGCCGGTCCTCGTTCCAGTTGCGCTTGAGCTCGTCAGTCGACTCCCAGAAACCGACGGCCAGGCCGGCGGCGTACGCGGCGCCGAGCGCCGTGGTCTCGGCCACGACCGGCTTGGACACCGGGACGCCGAGGATGTCGGCCTGCAGCTGCATGCACAGGTTGTTGGCGGTGACCCCGCCGTCCACGCGCAGGACGTCGAGGGCGACGCCGGAGTCCTGCCGCATCGCCTCGACGACGTCGCGGCTCTGGTAGCAGATCGACTCGAGGGTGGCCCGCGCCACGTGGGCGTTGGTGTTGAAGCGGGACAGGCCGACGATGGCGCCGCGGGCGTCCGAGCGCCAGTAGGGGGCGAACAGCCCGGAGAAGGCGGGCACGAAGTACACGCCGCCGTTGTCGTCGACCTGCGCGGCCAGCGCCTCGCTCTGCGCCGCGCCGGAGATGATGCCGAGCTGGTCGCGCAGCCACTGCACCGCCGAGCCGGTGACCGCGATCGAGCCCTCCAGCGCGTACACCGGCTTGTCCTCGCCGAACTGGTAGCAGACGGTGGTCAGCAGGCCGTGCTTCGACCGGACCGGCTCGTGGCCGGTGTTGAGCAGCAGGAAGTTGCCGGTGCCGTAGGTGTTCTTGGCCTCGCCGGGCGAGAAGCAGACCTGGCCGACGGTGGCCGCCTGCTGGTCGCCCAGGTCGCCGGACAGGGCGACCTCGCCGCCGAGCGGCCCGCCCGCCAGGGTCGTGCCGTACAGGCGGGGGTCGGACGACGGCTTGATCTCGGGCAGCATCCGCCGGGGGATGCCGAAGAACGACAGCAACTCGTCGTCCCAGTCGAGCGTCTCGAGATCCATCAGCATGGTACGGCTGGCGTTGGTCGGGTCCGTGACGTGCACGCCGCCGTCGGGGCCGCCGGTGAGGTGCCACAGCAGCCAGGTGTCGGTGGTGCCGAAGAGGGCGTCCCCGGCCTCGGCCGCCTCGCGCACGCCGTCGACGTTCTCCAGGATCCACTGGATCTTGCCGCCGGAGAAGTAGGTGGCCGGGGGCAGCCCGGCCTTGCGGCGGATGACCTCGCCCCTGCCGTCCTGGTCCAGAGCGGCGGCGATCCGGTCGGTCCTGGTGTCCTGCCAGACGATGGCGTTGTAGTACGGCCGGCCGGTGACCCTGTTCCAGACCACCGTGGTCTCGCGCTGGTTGGTGATGCCCAGCGCGGCCAGGTCGGAGGCGACGAGGTTCGCCTGGTTCATCGCGGTCTCGATCACCGCGCGGGTGCGCTCCCAGATCTCGGTCGGGTTGTGCTCGACCCAGCCGGCCTGCGGCATGATCTGCTGGTGCTCGAGCTGGTGCCGGGCGATCTCGTTCCCGCCGTGATCGAAGATCATGAAGCGGGTGCTGGTCGTTCCCTGGTCGACGGCTCCGATGAAGTCGGCCATGACGATCGTGCCTCCTGGATGGGGTTGGGGGGTTTCAGACTGCTTCGTAGGCGGGCTTGGCCGCGGGCTGGGCGGCCTCGGGCTCTTGTGCGGGCGGCAGGAACCGGCCGACCAGGACCTCGTACAGGCCGGCGCCGATCAGCCCGCCGATCACCGGGGCCACGATCGGCACCCAGAAGTAGAGCGAGCCGTACTGGTCGTGGAAGGCGGTCTCGTAGCCGGTCAGGAACGAGGCCAGGCGCGGGCCGAAGTCACGGGCGGGGTTGATCGCGTAGCCGGCGTTCGTGCCCCAGGCCATGCCGATCGCCACGACGAGCAGGCCGACCACGAAGGGCGCGAGGTTGGCCCCGGGAGAGGAGTTGCGCAGGTCGGTGATGGCGAGGATGAGGAACAGCAGGATGGCCGTGCCGATGATCTGGTCGCGGAAGGCGCCCCACGTGCCGACGGGCAGCGTCCCGTTGCCGGGCAGCGTCGAGAAGACGCCCTGGGTCTTGATGGTGAAGCCGGGGTCGACCTTCGCCAGCACCTCGGCGTAGTTGAACCGGACGATCAGGGCGGCCACGAACGCGCCCGCGGTCTGCGCCAGCGAGTAGGGCAGGACCTTGCGCCACGAGAAGCCCTTGAACACCGCCAGCGCGACCGTGACGGCCGGGTTGAGGTGCGCGCCGCTGACGCGGGCCGCGACGTAGACGCCGAGGGTGACGCCGAGGCCCCACGCCCACGCGATGCTGTCGTGCGCGCCGATCCCCGCGGCGGCCACCTGGGCCACCACGCCGACCCCGAAGAGGATCAGGATCATGGTGCCCGCGAACTCGGCGGCCATTTCACCGAGCAGTCCGCGGGCCTTGAGTCGTTCGGCCATTTCTCTCTCCTCACAGTGCCGTGCTCCCCCGGTGGAAAGCGGGAGCGGACCGTCGCCGTGAGTAGTCGTCCCAGGTGGTGTGACCGGCCTCACGGTTGCCGTGGACGCTAGGTGAGAGAAAACGGAGGGTCAACGGCAAGGTGTCGACAATGTCGAACACTAGTCAGCGATGCCGCGCCGGGTTAGAGTCTGAGAACTATGACGCAGGCTACAAAAGTCCACGTCTGTGGGCGATTGCGTAGATTGCCCGCTCATGGGTGTCGACATTGTCGAACACCTGTCGGCCACACTACGATCGGGCACATGCCAGGTCCAGTTCAGTCCATCGAGCGGGCGGCGGCGATCCTGCGTCTCATCGCGCGCAGCTCAGGCCGGCTCGGCCTCGGTGAGATCTCCAACGCGCTGGGGCTGGCCAGAGGCACCACGCACGGGCTGCTGCGCACCCTGCAGCGGGTCGGCTTCGTCGAACAGGACGAGGCGACGGGCAAGTACCAGCTCGGCGCCGCCCTGCTGCACCTGGGCACCAGCTACCTCGACGTCAACGAGCTCCGCTCGCGGGCGATCAACTGGGCCGACGCGCTGGCCGCCCGCAGCGGCGAGGCCGTCCGCATCGGCACCCTCCTCGACGGCCAGATCCTCATCGTCCACCACGTCTTCAGACCCGACGACACCCTGCAGACACTCGACGTGGGCGCACTGCTGCCCATGCACGCCACCGCGCTCGGCAAGGTCCTGCTCGCCTACGACGTCGGCGCCGCCGCCGCCCTCGGCGACGGCGTCCTGGAAGCCTTCACCCGCCGGACGGTCGTGCAGCCGAAGGCGCTGGCCCGCACCGTCGCTCAGGTCCGCGAGGTCGGCTGGGCCGTCGAGGTCGAGGAGATGACCATCGGAGAGGCCGGCATCGCCGCGCCCATCCGCGGCCACGGAGGACTCGTCGTCGGCGCCATCGGGATCTCCGGCGCCGTCGAACGCATCTGCGACACCAAAGGACAGCCGAACGCCGCCCTGGTGACGTTCGTACGCGACGCGGCGCGCGCGGTCTCCAGGGACCTCGGCGCGGCCCGCTGGTGACCCCCCTCCACCCCCATCTGCCGAGGTAGGATGCCATGGTCATGCGCTACGTGATGTCCATCGATCAGGGCACGACATCCACGCGCTGCATCGTTTTCGACCAACGAGGGCGCCTGGTGTCGGTGGCGCAACGCGAACATCGACAGCACTTCCCCCGACCGGGCTGGGTCGAGCACGACGCCGTCCAGATCTGGCGCAACCTGGAGCGCATCGCACCCGAAGCGCTCTCCCAGGCGGGCATCGGCCTGGACCAGGTGGTGGCGATCGGCATCGCCAACCAGCGCGAGACCACGCTGCTGTGGGACCGGCGCACCGGCGCACCCCTCGGACGCGCCATCGTCTGGCAGGACACCCGCACCGACGCACTCGTCGACCAGTTCGCCGCCCGCCCCGACGCCTCGATGGTGCAGAAGCGCTGCGGACTTCCGCTGGCCACCTACTTCTCCGCCCCCCGCATCCGCTGGCTGCTCGACAACACCCCGGGACTGCGCGAACGAGCCGAACGGGGCGACGTGCTGTTCGGCACGATGGAGACCTGGCTCATCTGGAACCTCACCGGCGGCCCCCAGGACGGCCTGCACGTCACCGACGTCACCAACGCCAGCCGTACCCTCCTCATGGACCTCGCCTCGCTGGCCTGGGACCCCGACCTGCTCGACTTCTTCGGCATCCCGAGCGCCATGCTGCCGCAGATCCGGCCGTCCACCGAGACCTACGGCCTGGCCAGCCGCGTGCTCCCGGGCGTACGCATCGCCGCCGCGCTCGGCGACCAGCAGGCGGCGCTGTTCGGCCAGACCTGCTTCGCGCCCGGCGACGCCAAGTGCACCTACGGCACCGGCAGCTTCCTGCTGCTCAACACCGGCCACGAACCCGTCCGCTCCAGCCACGGCCTGCTCACCACCGTCGGCTACCAGGTGGGCGACCAGCCCGCCGTCTACGCGCTCGAAGGCCCGATCGCCATCACCGGCGCCCTCGTCCAATGGTTCCGCGACGGGCTCGGCCTCATCAACAGCGCCCCCGAGATCGAGACCCTCGCCCGGACCGTGGACGACAACGGCGGATGCTACATCGTCCCCGCCTTCGCCGGGCTCTTCGCCCCCCACTGGCGCAGCGAGGCCCGCGGCGTCATCGTCGGCCTGACCTCCTACATCACCAAGGGTCACCTGGCCAGAGCCGTCCTGGAGGCCACCGCGTGGCAGACACGCGAAGTCGTCGACGCCATGAACGCCGACTCAGGGCTGGAACTGCGCACCCTCAAGGTCGACGGCGGCATGACCGCCGACAACCTCCTCATGCAGTACATCGCCGACGTGCTCGACGTGCCGGTCGTCCGCCCCATGGTGGCCGAGACCGTCTCGCTCGGCGCCGCGTACGCGGCCGGGCTGGCGGTCGGCTACTGGGCGGACCTGGAAGGGCTGCGCCGCAACTGGCACCGGGCCGCCCAGTGGCTGCCCAGCATGGAGCCCGAGCGCCGCGCCACCGAGTACGACAACTGGCACCGGGCGGTGGAGCGGACGTTCGGCTGGATGAAGTCGGGCGGCTGAACGTGTCGCCGCCCCGGGCCGCCGTCGCCGGTCAGCAGCATCCGGCCATCGCGCCCGCGGCGGCCGTCGTCCCCGCCGGCGGGTGCTCCTTCGCGGCGGCCTCCACCGCCGCCAGCATCCCCTCCCGTTCGGCGGCGGAGATGAGACGGCCCCTGCTGACCACCGCGTGGATCCGCCGCGTGTTCCCGATGTCCCGCAGCGGGTCGGCGTCCAGGACGACCAGGTCGGCCAGCTTCCCCGCGGTGACGGTGCCCGTGTCCCGCTCCCACCCCAGGTGGCGCGCGGCGTCCGCGGTCGCGCTCCGCAGCGCCTGCATCGGCGTCAGCCCCGCCTCGACCAGCAGGCCCAGCTCGTCGTGCAGCCCGAAGCCGGGAAAGACGTACGGCTGGTTGCTGTCGGTCCCGGCGAGGATCCCCACGCCCGCCCGGCGCATCTCGCCGACGACGCGCAACCTCGCCTGGAAGTACTCACGCTGCGACGCGACCTCCTCGGGCGTGGCCGGGGCGCCGAGGTCCCCCTCCCAGTACTCCTCGGTACCGCGCGGCAGGTACTTCAGCCGCCAGTCGCCGCGAAAGGTGCCCGCCGGCGAGGCGGACACACGCGACGCGGCCAACGTCGGGGTCTGCCAGGTGCCCCGCTCCGCCAGCCGGGCGAACAGCCGCCCCGCCCTGCGCGCGTCGTAGGTGGCGACGGCCTGCCGTTCCAGCTCCCGCACCCAGACGAACCAGGGGTACGGCCCGCCCTTGGCCCCCACCGGGGTCCCGCCGATCAGGCGGCGGAAGGCGGCCTCGTCGCGCGACGTCGCGAAGAACGTCCCGAACAGGTGCTCCACGCTGCGCTGGCCGAGCTCGGCGGCCTCCCAGAGCGACACGTGGTCCGACAGGTGACCGGCGAACGGCAGGCCCTGCCGCCCGGCCTCGTCCGCGATCGCGGCGTACAGGTGCCGGGGCAGCAAGGAGTAGACCTTGACCAGGTCGGCACCGTCCCGCCGGGTCTCCCGCACCGCCTCACGCGCGTCGGCCTCCGAGGTGACCGTACGGATGGGGAAGGCCCCGAGGAACGACTCCTGCCCGTCGAGGATGTTGCCCGCCAGCACCATGCGCGGCCCGGCCAGGTCGCCGGCCTCCAGCCTGCGCCGCAGGTCGTGACGGTCAGGGGTACCCCACATCTCCCGGATGCCGGTCACCCCGTTGGCCAGGTACAACGGCAGGTGCAGATCCAGCTTGTCGAGCTCGGTGTGCGCGTGCATCTCCCACAGCCCCGGGATCACGTACTTGCCGCGCAGGTCGACCGACCTGGCCCCGGCGGGAACGGGAGCGCCCGTCCGCCGGCCGACCCACGCGATCCGGTCGCCCGCCAGCACGACCGTCGCGTCCCGAAGGGGCGGCCCGCCGAGCCCGTCGATCACCGTCGCGTCGCGCAGCACGGTGATGCCGGCTCCCGGCCCGCCGGTCGCGGCGCCGGCGGGCGCGGGCCACGACGCCGTCGCCGCACCCGCCCCGGCGACCAGGACCCCGGCCTTCGACAGCCATCCCAGGAACTCGCGCCGCGTCGCGGCACCGTCGTGCGCCGCCCGGTCGTCGTGCATTCGCTCTCCTCGCATCCGTGCGGGACCACGGGCCGTCAGCGGGGAACCGCTCGCCTGCCGGGACGAGGCTCGGCGCGACGCAGGGGCCGCCGCTGCCGTCCCCTTCCATACCGGAGCAAATCACTCCGATATGTGGGCACACTATAGCGGAGCAAAACACTCCGCAAGTTGTGCCGAAAGGGACCCCGGGCCCTTTACAAAGTAGATTCATGACGGCGAGCGGCGCCCCCGCAGCCGCGGGGCCCTGGCCCGGGCCGCGCGGTGCGAAGGTCGCGGGTCAGCCGCCGACCACCGGCATGCGCAGGTCAGCCGCCGACCGCCGCCACGCTCAGGCGGCTCGGAGGTCGCGGGTCAGCCGCCGACCGCCTCCACGCGCATCTCGGCCGCGTGCTTCACCAGCGCGACGAGCACGTCGCGGCTCGACTGCCGCTTCCTGGCGTCGCACATCACGATGGGGATCGACGGGCTGAGCTGGAGCGCGAGCCGTACCTCGTCCAGCTCGTAGGTGGGGGCGCCCTCGAAGGCGTTCACCGCGACCACGAAGGGCGTGCCCCGCCGTTCGAAGTAGTCGATCGACGGGAAGCAGTCGGCCAGGCGCCGGGTGTCGGCCAGCACGACGGCCCCCAGCGAGCCTTCGGCCAGCTCGTCCCAGACGAACCAGAACCGCTCCTGGCCGGGGGTGCCGAACAGGTAGAGGACGTAGTCCTTGCTGATCGTGATGCGGCCGAAGTCCATCGCGACGGTCGTCGTGCGCTTGTCGCTCACACCGGACAGGTCGTCCACGCCGACGCTGCGGTCGGTCAGGGCCTCCTCGGTCCGCAACGGCTTGATCTCGGAGACCGCGCCCACCATGGTGGTCTTGCCCGCGCCGAAGCCACCCGCGACCAGGATCTTGATCGCGGTCGGCATGCGCGGCCCGTCAGAGCGCCCGAAGGCCATCGAGCACCGCCCGGTAGAGGTTCATGTCGTTCATGTCCGCCTCGTAGTGTGGTTCCTGCGCGGAGACGAGATTCCGTTCGTACAGATCCCCGAGAAGCACGCGGATCGTGTTGATGGGCAGGTCGAGGTCCGCGGCGATCTCGGCGACGGACTTCGGCACGCGGCAGATCCGCAGGATCGACAGGTGCTCGGGGTCCAGGCCGGACTCCGGGCCCGGCACCGGCCCCAGAGCGAGCGCCATGGAGATCATGTCGAACGTGCCACTGGCAGGCTGGGTACGCCCGCGCGTGACCACGTAGGGCCGGACGACCTGCGGATCGACCCAGGTGCCGTCGGCGGGCTCGTCCGGCCGGCTCACCGTTCGCCCCCGCCCTGCGCCAGAGTGGTGCGCGCCTCCGAGGTGAGGTACTGGCCGACGCGGGCGACGAGCATGGCCATCTCGTAGGCGACCAGGCCGATGTCGGCCGCCTGGTCGCAGAGGACGGCCAGGCAGGCCCGCTCCCCCGCCACGCTGACGATGAGGAAGCCGGACTTCCACTCGATGACCGTCTGGCGGACCGCGCCGCCCTTCACGTGCTCGGCGACTCCCCTGGCCAGGCTCTGCACCCCGGAGGCCACGGCGGACAGGTGTTCGCCGTCGGTGCGTTCCAACCCCGCGGAGGAGGCCATCAGCAACCCGTCGGAGGACAGCACGATGGCGTGCTCGGTGTTGCCGACCCGGCTGATCAGATCGTCCAGCAGCCAGTTCAGATCTGGGCTGGTACTGGTCACTCGTCGTCTCCCGACCGATCGTCCTGCATGAGCTTGGCCGCCTCGGACCTGCCGAGCTTGCTGCCCATCTGCAGCGAGCCCATCATGGCCCTGATCTCCTCCGGCGAGCGCTCGTCACCGTCGTCCTGCCGGCTCGGCGGCGTGGCGGGGGCTTCGTCGCGCAGCGCGGGGGCCAGGTTGGCCTGGGGCACCCTGAGCGGCAGCCCGGACGGGGTACGGCCGGCCGGCGGGGACTTGGGCAGGTCGGCGGCGGGCGACGCGGTGCTGGACGGCGCGGCGCCGGGTGATGGCGCAGCGGCGCCGGGAGCGGGCGTCGTGTCGGGGCCGCCGAGCGGCGGCACCGTGCGGAGCTGCGGCGCCGAGCGCGGCTGCGACCCCGGGCGGGAGTCGAGCTCCGGGCGGGAGTCCGGCGCTGGGCGGGAGTCCCGGACCGGGCGGCGGTCCAGCTGCGGGCGGGAGTCCTGTCCTGGCCGCGAGTCCGGTCCTGGGCGCGAGTCCGGGTCCGGGTGCGGGTCCAGATCCGGGTGCGGGCGCTGCGCGCTACCGGAGCGCTGGGCCGTACCGGAGCGCTGTGCCAGGTCGGAGACCTGTGCGATCTCGGAGAGCTGGGCCAGGTCGGACAGGTGGGCCATGTCGGAGTGCTGCGCGGTGCGCGGCCGGGGCGCGGTGAAGGTGGCCGTGCGCCCGGCCGCGGGCGCCGCGGTCTGCCTGCGCGGCAGACCCGCGGGCAGGTCGGCCTCCGGGTCGTCGTCGGGTCGTCCCTGGTCCGTCTCGACGAGCTCGCGCGGCAGCAGCACCACGACCGTGGTCCCCCCGTACGCCGAGGAGCGCAGCGACACCTGGATCCCGTGGCGTTCGGCCAGGCGGCTGACCACGTACAGGCCGAGGCGCGCGGTGGTGCCGGTGATGCGGAACTCGGGCGGGTTGGCGATGCGGTCGTTGGCGGCGTCCAGGTCCTCGGGCTTCATGCCGAGGCCGCGGTCCTCGACCTCCACGACGTAGCCGTTGGCCACGAACTGCCCGCCGACCTGGACGTTGGTGTAGGGCGGGGAGAACGAGGCGGCGTTCTCGATGAGCTCGGCCAGCAGGTGGATGACGTCACCGACGGCCCGGCCCACGAGAACGACGTCGCCCATCGGGAGGATGTCCACCCGCGTGTAGTCCTCGACCTCGGCCAGCGCGCCGCGGACCACGTCGACCATGGGCACCGAGTTGCGCCAGGTACGCGCCGGCGAGGCGCCGGACAGCACGATCAGGTTCTCGGCGTTGCGGCGCATGCGGATGGCCAGGTGGTCCAGCCGGAAGAGCTCCTTCAGGTCCTCCGGGTCGGTCTCGCGCCGCTCCATCACGTCCAGCACGCTGAGCTGCCGGTGCACCAGCCCCTGCGTACGGCGGGCCAGGCTGAGCAGGATGTCGCGGATGCTCTGCCGCAGCGCGGCCTGCTCGGCGGCGATGCGGATGGCGGTCTCCTGCACGGTGTTGAACGCCTGGCCGACCTGGCCGATCTCGTCGGCGCCGAACTGGAGCGGGGGCGCCTCGACGGCGACGTCGACGTGCTCGCCGTGCCCGATGCGTTCGACCACCCGGGGCAGCCGCTCGTCGGACAGCTCGTGCGCCGCGTCGCGGAGTTTCTGCAGCTGCGCGAACAGCGACCGCGCCGTGGTGATGGACAGGACGATCGAGGCGATGACCGCGATGAGTCCCAGGCCGCCGGCCAGCACCAGCCGCACGACGACGCCGGCCGCGACGGGCGTCGCGCGGTCGACCACGCCGTCTCCGGCCGTGAGCACCATGGTGTTGAAGTCGGCCAGGGCCTGCTCGGTGGTCGCCTTCCACTGCTCGGCGCCGAACGGGATGCTCTGGGTGCTCTGGCCGTATTCGGCGAGCAGGTTCTCGAGCTCGCCCAGCCGGGTGAACACCGGGCCGCTGAGAAGCTTGTCGTAGGCGGCCCGGTCGGCGCTCGGCAGCTCGGCGGCCGCCTGCTCGGCGACGTCGCGCCAGGCGCCCACGGTCCTGATGAACTGCGCGTGCTCCTCGACGCTCAACCGGCCCGCGGCGAGCGCGCCGGCCAGCAGGGCGTCCTCGGTGGCCATGATCTCTCGCGCCCTGCTCAGCGCCATGAGGGTGCGGGCGTCCTTGGCGAGCGTCTTGTCGTCAAGCGTCGCCATCGAGCCGTACATCCGGTAGAAGGAGCCGACGAGGTCGGCGAAGGCCTGGCTGGACCTGATCCGGTTCATGCGCCCCGTGTCGACGGCCCGCCGGATGTCCGCGAGACCGTCGAGCTTGCCGAACATCTCGGCGAGCCGCTTCTCACCCTCGTCGTCGGCGGCCCACTCGACGATGTCGGCGCGCGCCGAGGTCTCGAAGTCGGCCAGGGTACGGTCCACCCGCTGGCGCTGCTTGCGCAGCTCCTCCCTGGAGCGTGTGGAGGCTTCTCCCAGGTGGATCATCGAGGCCCTGCGTTCCCGCTGGAGCTCGACGAGCAGCGGTTCGCTGGGGCTGACCACGCTGCTGTCCAGTTGGGTGACCCACAGCAGGTTGACGCCTTCACGCAAGGTGACCCAGGCCGCGAACGCCCACAGCGCTGTCAGGGAGAGGAGCAAAGCCGTGATTTTTGTCCGCAGTCGGGAATTGCGGGGGGGCATAGTACCTACTCTGCGAAGTCATCTGATTGCATGCAGGCGCGAGCAACCCGAGAACTCTAGCAAGGAGCATGATCTTGCTCAACCAACAACTGGGTTTTCCGACCTGTCATCCTGCTTTGTCACCTTAGTCGTCTAATAAGATCACACAACGGTATTGTCGTCACATGAGTGGCTCGGACGCAGAGGCATACTTCGGCATCCGCAACGACCTCGCGGACCGCCTGCTCACCGGATCGCACCAGCTGGCAGGGGTGCCCGCCGAGGACCGGGAGGTGGTCCTGCGGGCGGCGCTCGACGCGGTCGACGAGGCCGCGGCGCTCCTGCGCCCCTATCCCGTGCTGTACGCCGACGGCCGGAGCTCGGCCAGCAGGCTCGCCTTCAGCTGCCTGTCGGCGGCGGCCACCTTCCCGCACGCCCGCCGTGACCAGATCGCCGATCTCGGCGCGCTGACCACCATCCTGTTCGGTGTCGACGACATCGCCGACAGCATCGCCGGGCAGTGGTCCGAGCCTGAGGTCGCGGCGTTCTTCACCGAGCTTCCCGCGATCCTCACCGGCCGCTCTCACGCGGACGGTTCCGAGAGCCCGCCCGCCCAGGTCCTGAGCGCCTGGGCGCAGTGGTGCCGCCGCCTTCACGACCGTCCGGGCGCCTCCGTCCACGTGCCGGCCCTGGCACGGCAGCTACAGCTGGCGGGCGAGGCCATGAACCGCGAGCGCGCCTGGGCCGCCCGAAGGCAGCCGTGGCCGTCGTACGACGCCTATCTCGCCAACGGGATGCTGACCATCCTCTATCACAGCTGGTGGTCGGCGGCCCTGATCGTCTGCGGCCCCGAGCCTGCCGAGGCGGCGCACTGGACGGCGATCGAGCCGGCCACGGATCTGGGCGCCTCCTGCCTGCGGCTGGCCAACGACATCAGGACGTTCCAGCGGGAGAAGGCGGAGGGCAAGCCGAACGCCGTCAGCATCCTGGAGCGCGCCGGCATGACCGCCACGGCGGCGATCCCCCGGATCGCGGCGCACATCGACGCGCTCGAGGCGGACTTCACGGCCGAGCTCGCGAAGATGCCGGCCGAACTGGCCGGCATCGCCGACGGCCAGAACAGGAGCGTGGCGTTCAACGGCCGCTGGTACATGGCCAGGGACACCCACGCCTACACCGTCGGGGACCTGGCGGCCGACACCGCCGAGGCCGGTGGCCGCCCGGACGGCCGGGCCGGCTAGTACTGCTGGGCGAGGTAGGAGGAGGCGAGCACCGCGGCGCGGACCACGGCGACCGGCGTGTAGAGGTCCTTGTCGTGCCACAGCGGCGGATGGTCGGCACCCGCCGAACGCACCAGATGGGCGTGGCCGCGGGCCGCCGCCTCGGCACGCCGCGGGTCGCTCCCGCGCGGGCCGGTCAGCAGCAGCGTCATCATGGCGTAGGCGGTCTCCTCCGCGGTGCCCTCCCACCGCCCCCACGACCCGTCGGCGCGCTGGCCGTCCAGCACCCAGTCGGCGGCGGCGCGCACGGCAGCCGCCGACTCCTCGCCGCCGAACTCGTCGAGGGCCAGTGCGCAGCTGGCCGTGGCGTAGTACGGCGACGCGTGCCAGCGGTCGTCCCAGCTCCCGTCGGGCCGCTGCCGGTCCCGGATCCACTCGGCCGTTCCGGTGATGGCCGCGCCGTAGCGGTCGGCGGCGGCGGGGCGGCGCGCGACGTACTGGCCGAAGGCGTCCAGCACGTGCGCGTTGACGCTGACGGAGGAGCCCTGCTCCCCCGGCCAGGTGGAGAAGTGCGTGCCGGAGTGGAAGGCCCACAGGCTGTCCGGCTCGTACGGCGCGCCGAGCAGCGACAGCGCGTACAGCGCCACCGACGTCGTGTCGGCGTCGGCCGGGAGCCCCGGTCCGGCGGGCGTCCCGGCGGGCCCGATCGCCGCCCTGAGATCGGCGACCATCTCCGGCGGCACGTCGATCGGCACTCCGGCGCGGATCAGCCAGCTGAGCACCCAGCCCCGCTCGAACACCGTGATCGGCACCCCGACGGGCACGGGGCCGCCGTGCCGCCGGGCGAGCGCCTCGAGGTGGCTGCGCGCCGGGTCGTCCGCGTCGCGCCACCCGCGCTCTCCCAGCCAGGCCGCGGTGGCCGCGGGCGATGCCCCGACGGTGCCGATCGCCGTCGGGGCGACCGCGGGCGCGCCGCTGGCCGCCGGGCCCGCGATCTCCAGGGCGTGCAGCAGTTTCTCCGGGACTTCCGTCCCCGCCGCGATCCACGACCTGATCAGCGCGAGCGTGTCGTAGCTCATGTCGTCGGGCAGCGGCAGCGGCGGCTGGCCAGGCAGCGCCTGCACGTGCTGGTTGATGAGCGCCACGAGCGAGGGCACGATGTGCTCGATCGCCGGCATGTCGGGAAGTTCCCGCCGCGCGCCCAGGTAGTCGGCCAGAGCACGCAGGCCGCGCCGGGCCGCCTCCTCGAGGCGGCGCCGGTCGGCCTCGCCGAGGGAGTACCGGTCAGCCCCTTCGAGGCCGTGCCGCTCAGCCCCTTCGAGGCCGTGCCGGTCGCCGTCCTCGGACTCGAAGGGGTGCCGGTCGGCGCCGGGGGCGCCGTGGTCGTCGCGCAGCAGCGCCGACAGGATCGCCTCGGTGGCGCTCAGCGTCGGCACGAGGCCGTAGCCGTCCGGCGCCCCCCAGCTGCCGTCCGGCCGCTGGGTGGCCACCAGGAAGGCGAGCCGCTCCTCGTGCCCGACCAGCCACGGAGCCAGGGTGACCAGCCGGCCGGTCTCGTAGACCGACGGGGAGACCTGGCCCCACGGCCTGCGCATGAGATCGGTCAGCAGCGCGTCCGCGGCCGGGATCGTCTCCGGTACTCCCTGAGCGGTGATGCTCACCCGCCCACCTCCGTCGGCCGTGCCGGTCTGTTTCGCTCGCTCACCCGTCAGTCCCGCGCCCTCGGCACCAGCTTCAGCATGAGCTTCTCCTTCGGCCGCACCGACGCGCCCGGCACGGGCGTGAGGCGCTGCGGGTTGGTCAGTTCCACCCGGTACCTGCGCAGCAGGTTGGCGATCACCAGCGGGGCTTCCACGTAGAACAGGTGCTGGCCGAGGCAGACGTGCGGGCCGGCGCCGAAGGGGATGAAGCTGTAGCGGTGCCGCCGCTCGGTGTTCTCCGTCGCCCAGCGCTCAGGGTCGAACTCCAGCGGCCGGTCCCAGAAGTCGGCCAGCCGGTGGGTCGTGTACGGGCTGACCAGCACCTGCGACCCGGCCTTGATCGGGACGCCGCCGATCTCGGTGTCCGCCACGGTCTGGCGGGGGATGATCCAGCCTGACGGGTAGACGCGCAGCAGTTCCTGCAGCACCATGCGGAGGTACCGGAGCTTCGCGACGTCGGCCGGGCGCACCGGCCCGTCGCCGACGACCTCGTCGATCTCCTGCTGTAACCGGGCGTACACCTCGGGATGGTCGTGCAGCACCGACCACAGCCAGGTCAGCGACATCGCCGTGGTCTCCGAAGCCGCGCCGTAGATGCTGACCAGGTCGTCGCGGATCTGCCGCAGGTCCGCCTCGCCGTCCGCGGCGATCCTGGCGCCGATCAACGCCGAGACCACCTCCTTGCTGCCCGTGTTCTCCTCGCGCGCCTGCTCGATCAGCGGGAAGACGATCTCGTCGACCTTCCTGGCGGCCGCCAGGAAGGCCCGGTCCCCCGGCACCTTGATGGAGTACGGCACGAACGGGAACATCAGCCGGAAGGCGATCGACGTCGCGCACGTGGAGAACTCGGGCGACAGCCGCTCGGCGACGTCGCGGGAGATCCGCCCGCCGAAGAGGACCTTGATGACGGCCTGGTTGACGATCGTCGTCATCTGGTGACCGCCTTCGACCAGCCGGCCGGTGTTCGCGTGGTCGTCCAGTTCGAGGATGGACTCGGCGATGACGTCGGCCATG
This sequence comes from Nonomuraea sp. NPDC004354, assembly GCF_053602555.1. NCBI lineage: Bacteria > Bacillati > Actinomycetota > Actinomycetes > Streptosporangiales > Streptosporangiaceae > Nonomuraea > Nonomuraea sp. NPDC004354. Next base: position 460,555 of record NZ_JBSGDV010000004.1, read on the forward strand.
TCCTCGGCCAGCGAGGCGGTGTACCTCGCGGTGAACAGCGGCTGGAGGATCTTGCGGCTGGACTCCCAGGCCTCCCCGTCCCCCAGGATGCTGTGGCCGATCAGGCGCTGCAGCGGCCGCCAGAACATGCCCTCGCGCACGAAGTTGGACCAGTCGGTCTTCAGCACCTGCTGCACGTGGTCAGGGTGGGAGATCAGATAGGGCCTGAACGGGCCGAGGTCCAGGCGGACGATCCGCCCGCCCGCCTCCATGCCCGCCTTCGCCAGTTCGTCGACAGGGTCCCTCATCAGGCGGGGGATGGCCCGATAGAAAGGAAGCACTCGTGGCGTGGTCGCGACAGCGCCCGCGGCAACCGACATGGCGATGATCCCCACTCCAAACATGTCAGGGAGCAACACGCGTCGCAAAAGCTAACTCTTGCGACATAAGTGACTCTCCGCCGCAGTATCGTACGATCCGCCTTCTCTGATCAAGATGTGGCACGTGTGATGATTGATCCGTCCTGGTGAGCGGCACCACCCGCTCACCCTTCCGGACCGGGCGGGCAGATCCGCGCGGACTTCACGGCAGGCGGTTCATCAGGGGCAGCCGGTCGAGGGGGACGAACCGTTCGGCGACCACCGCGGCGGCCACGGCGGCGAGCGCCGTGCCCCAGGCGAGCGGGTCGAGCGGCACGCAGCCGAAGAACTGGCTGACCCCCGGCACCTGCACGATCGCGGCCAGCACGGCCGCCGACCCGAGCGAGCTGAGCAGGACCGGGCGGCCCGTGCCGCCCGCGATCACCGTCTGGGCAAGCTGGGTGCCGACGAGGGCGACCAGTCCCACGGTGCGGGCCCGGGCCTGCGGTCCCGTCAGCCTGGCCAGCGTCCAGCCGGTGGTGGCGCCCAGGGTGGTGAAGACGGCCCGTCGCACGATGTCGTGGGTGAGCGCCGAACCCAGAGAGGTCTCCGGCCCCTCGTCGAGCAGCGCCGCCGCGGCGTCCTTCGACGGCGCCCGTACGGCGATGGCCAGCGCGGGCGCGAGGTCGGTGAGCATGTTCACCAGCAGCAGCTGCCTGGCCGTCAGCGGCGAGCGGCCGGTGGTGAGCGACCCGATCAGCGTGAAGCCGATCTCGCCGAGGTTGCCGCCGACGAGAATGGCCAGCGCCTCGCGGACCGAGGCCCACATGGCCCGCCCCTCGACCAGCGTCGAGATGATGGTCTCCAGGCTCTCGTCCGCCACGACCAGGTCGGCGGCGGCCCGCGCGGCCGGGGTCGCGCCGGAGCCGACGGCGATGCCCACGTCGGCCAGCCGGATGCCGGCGGCGTCGTTGGAGCCGTCGCCGGCCATCGCGACGACCCTGCCGAGGCGCTGGAACGACTCGACCACCCTGACCTTGTGGGTGGGCGTGCAGCGGGCGACCACGTCCACGTCGGGGAGGGTCTTGTCCAGCGCGCCGTCGTCCATCTCGTCGATGTCGGTGCCGGTCAGGACGTGCGGGTGAGGGTCGTCGGTGACGTGGGCGGCGATGGCTCCGGCCGTACCCGGGTGGTCTCCGGTGAGCATGACGATCTGCACGCCGGCGTTGCGCAGCGCGGCGACCGCCGACCCGGCCGTGTCGCGGACGACGTCGGCGAGCCCGACGAGGCCGGTGAAGCGCAGGTCGTCGATGTCGTCGTCGGTGAGCTCGTCGGAGTCCATGGGACGTTCGGCCACGGCGAGGACCCGGTGCCCCGACGAGGTGAGGTGGTCGATGCGGGCCTCGATCTCGCGCCGCCGCCCCTCGTCGAGCCCGGCGCAGCGCGGCACGACGACCTCGGGTGCCCCCTTGACGCTGAGCAGCCGGTCGGACCCGCGCCGGCCGAGCGTGGCGTGGTAGGCGCGGGACGACTCGAACAGCAGCGCGGTGATCTCCTCCCAGCCGTCGGCGCCGGTCTGGCGCGAGACGCCGAGCTCGGCCGCGCCCTCGCCGACCGCGCCGTCGGTGACGTGGCTGTAGTCCCCGTCGGCGGAGTGCGGGGTGGCGCGCAGGGCCGCGGCGAGCACCTCGCGCAGGCTGTCGTCGAGCGCGCCGACGTCCTTGTCGTGCTCGGCGTCGCTCACCCTGGCCAGCCGGATGCGGCCTTCCGTGAGCGTCCCGGTCTTGTCGAAGCACAGCACCTCGACCCTGCCGAGCGCCTCGATGGTCCCCGGGTCGCGGGCGTGCACGCCGCCGGCGGCGAGCCGGCGCGTCGCGGCCAGCTGGGCCGCGCTCACGAGCAGCGGCAGTCCCTCGGGCACCGAGGCGACGGCCAGGTTGACGCCCTCGCCGAGGGTCTCGCGCAGGCGCCTGCCGCGCAGCAGGCCGGACAGGGTCACGCCCAGCGCCGAGCCGATGGCGATGGGCGTGGTGGCCCTGGTGATCGCCGTCAGCCGCTCCTCCACGCCGCTCACCCGCTCGACGCCGGCGGTGGCGGCCATCGCCCGGCCGGACTCGGTGGCGTCGCCCACGGCCACCACGACGGCGGTGGCGCTGCCGGCGGCGACCGTGGTCCCCTCGTACAGCATGGAGCTCCGCTCGGCGACGTGGTGGGCGAGGACCGCACCGGTGCCCTTGGAGACCGGCAGCGACTCCCCCGTCAGCGACGACTCGTCGACCTCCAGCCCGTCGGCTTCCATGACGCGGCAGTCGGCGGGCACGACCTGCCCGGTGTCGAGCAGGACGACGTCCCCTGGCACCAGCTCGCCCGCCTCCACCTCGCTCTCCGTGCCGTCACGCCGGAGCCGGGCGCGCACCTTCGTCTCTTCGGCCAGCTCGGCCAGGGTGCTCGCGGTGGCCGTCCGCTGCACGCCGCCCACCAGGGCCGAGACGCCCATGACGGCGACCACGAGGAGGGCGTCGACGAGCGAGCCGAGGACGGCCGAGCCCGCCGCGCCGGCCGCCAGCATCGGGGTGAACGGATTGTCGAGCTCGGCCCCGACACCGCGCACCAGCGTCGCCAGCGGTGAGGCCGCCGGTGCGCGCGCTCGGCGGCGTGCCTGCGCCTCGGCCGCGCTGAGCCCACCGTCCCGCGTCTCCAGGACGGCCAGCACCCGTTCGACCGGCATGGCGTGCCACGGTGTCACGGACAGGGCGGGCGCGATCGGCCGCCGCATGCTCGCGTGGGCCTGCCAGGCGCCCTGCGCCAGCGAGAGCGCGGCCACGCCGTTCACGGCCGACAGCACGTGCCCGGTCACCCGGCTCATCCGGTCGGTCAGCCCGTAGATCGCGGCCACGCCGGTGCCCGCCTTGGCGAGCGTCACGCCGCGCTCGCTGACGGCCCGGGCGTCGCGCGCCGACTCGATGACGAGCGCCGCGGTGCCCAGGTCGGCGCCGACGAGCAGGTGGGCGCCCCACGGCGGCCGGCCGTCGCGGCCGGACACGCCGACGCCGCAGTCGGCGGCGGCCAGCGCGGCGCCGTCACGTGACACCAGCATGACGACGGCGCCCTGGCGTTGCAGCTCGCGCACCGACGCGGCGAGCTCCTCGCCGCTCTCCTCGACCAGCCGCAGGTCCGCCCCGCGCGCGGCGACGGCGAGCGCGTGCGCCTCCGGCACCCGCCCCCGCACGACCTCGATCACGGCCTGGAGCCGCTCGCCGTGCGTCAGCGCCAGCACGTGGACGGCGGCGCCCTTCCTGAAGCGGTCGTGGTGCGACCTGCCCGCCCAGCCCTTGCGTGGCAGCTCGTCGTAGGGGCCGAGCGCCCAGTCGCCCTCCCTGCGCACCCGGTCGGGCTCCGACGGCTCGAACAGGCCGTGGAGCCGCGCGGCCACCGCCTCGTGGTCGGCCTTCTCCGCGGCGGCCACCTCGCCGATCATCAGGTCCTCGGCGATCAGCACGTCCTCGTCCAGCACGAGCGTGTCGACCCGGTCCAGGCGGCTCAGCGCCTGGGAGCCGGCGATGATCACGCCGCGCTGGGACAGCAGCGTGCCCAGCTCGGCGACGAAGGCGTCACGTCCCGCCGACGACGCCTTGGGCAGTCCGGCCAGCGCGACCTCGAGGCCCCGCTGCATGTCGCCGGTCAGCACCCCTCCGGCCAGGCTGCCGATGGCGCTGCCGGACAGCACGTTCTCGGCGTGCCGCTCGATCGGCCCGTTGGGCAGCCGCCGCGGCCGGTCGGGGGCACGCACGTGGGCGCGCGCGCGTTCCGGGGTGCCGGTCAGCTCTTCCTCCCGCTCGGCCCACACGTCGTTCTGCACGCGTGACTGGCGGATCTGCAGCGTCCGCTGCACGAGGTCGATGGCCAGGCCCGTGCCGCCGGGGGTGAGTGTCTGGATCGCCGTGTTCACCATCGGCATCCAGGACCGGCAGGCGGGGATCGAGTCGTCGAGCACCTTGCGCAGCTGCGGGACCGCGCTCAGGTAGCCGGCGACGCCGGCGACCCCTGACGGCAGGGGCGCCCGGTGCACGAGCCACTCCACGCCGGTCACCGCCAGCCCGAGCGCGTCCGCGGCGAGCACGAGGGCGACGGGCGGCCCTGCCGACGTGCCCTCGGTGATGGCCGGGTCCTTCTCCACGGCGGCCCGCTCGGCCTCGTCCAGGACGGCGACGAGGTCGTCGACGGAGGGCGGCGGCTCGTCCACGGCGACGATCACGCGGCCCAGCGCGAGGTTGACGCGCGCCCATCGGACGCCGGGGTGGACCGACAGGGCCGACTCGACCGCGTCGGTCAGCTGCTCGGGGACCGGGCACGACAGCGCGAGGTGGATCCGGCCCGGATAGGTCCACGTCGACCGGCGCACGCCGGCCAGCTCCGCGAGGGTGGTGGCGGCCCAGCCGGGCGCCTGCGCCGCCTTGTCCGCGGCCCACCTGAGCGGTGCGGCCACGAGATCCTGGCCCGGCAGCCTGGGCAGGCCGGGCAGCCTGGGCAGGCCGGGCAGCGACAAACCGAAAGGCATGTCGGCCCCGTACCCCGGTGAAGCCGTTTACGCGTGCCGGCGCGACTTTTCGGCCGGCGAGACGACGACGATCCCGCTGCTAGAGGCCGCGCAGCGCGGGCAGGAGGTCCTTCTCGGCCCACTCGAAGAACGGCTGCTGCTGGTCGGCACCGATCTGCACGAGGGCCACGTGCGTGAACCCCGCGTCGGCGAACGCCCGCACCGCGTGCACGACCGCGTCCACGTCGGCGCCGCAGGGCACGCTCCGCGCCACGTCCTCGGGACGGACCGAGGACGCCGCCGCCTCGAAGTTGACCGGCCCCGGCAGCTCCGCCATGACCTTCCAGCCGCCCGCCGCGGCCCAGCGCCACAGCCGGTGCGCCCGCTGTTCCGCCGCCTCGGCGTCGCTGTCGTAGGCCAGGGCGAGCTGGCCGTAGATCGGCTTGCCGGCGCCGCCCGCGGCCTGGAACTGCGCGACGACCTCGGGCATCGGATCGTTGACGACGAGGAGATCGGCGTGCTCGGCGGCGATACGGGCGGACCTGCCGCCGGAGGCGGCCACGCCGATCGGCACCCGCTCGTCGGGCAGGTCGTAGAGCTTGGCGGAGTCGACGTCGTAGAACTCGCCGTTGTAGGTGACGTAGTCGCCGCTGAACAGCCGCCTGATGATCTCGACGGCCTCGGCGAACATCCGGTGCCGGGTGTCCGCCGGCGGCCAGCCCTCGCCGATCACGTGCTCGTTCAGGTTCTCGCCCGCGCCCAGCCCGAGGGTGAACCTGCCCTCGCTCAGCACCCCCATCGTGGCGGCCTTCTGCGCGACCACGGCCGGGTGGTAGCGCATGATCGGGCAGGTCACGTAGGTCATGAGGGGCAGCCGCCGGGTGGCGTGGGCGACGGCGCCGAGCACCGACCAGGCATACGGCGAATGCCCCATCTCCTCCAGCCACGGGAAGTAGTGGTCGGAGATGACGGCGAAGTCGAAGCCGGTGCGCTCCGCCGCCACCGCGTTGCCGACGAGCTGGCGGGCCGGGGTCTGCTCGGACATCAGGGTGTAGCCGATGTTCACCATGGCCTCGTCATGTCCCCGCGGGGTCAAGGGTAGGTGCCGAGGAGCGAAGATTAATGATGAAGGTGGTCGACGCCGCGGGGGCCGGTCGAGCCCGGTAGGGGGATGATGGCGGTGACAGCGCTGACGCAGGAGACGGTGGCGGCTCTTTCCCGGGAGGTCGCGGTTCCCTCCTATGACCGGTCGAGACTCACGGCCGGCATCGTCCACGTCGGGGTGGGCGGATTCCACCGGGCGCACCAGGCGATGTACCTGGACCGGCTGATGAACGACGGCCTGGCCCACGACTGGGCGGTCTGCGGCGTCGGGGTGCTGCCGGGCGACGCGCGGATGCGCGACGCGCTGGACGCGCAGGACGGCCTCTACACGCTGGTGCTGAAGCACCCCGACGGCACCCTCGAGGCGCGCGTCATCGGCTCGATCGTCGGGTTCCTCTTCGCGCCCGACGATCCGGAGGCCGTCGTCGAGAAGATGGCGGATCCCGCCGTCCGCATCGTGTCGCTCACGGTCACCGAAGGCGGCTACAACTTCCACCCCGTGACCGGCGAGTTCGTCGCCGACGCTCCGGCGGTCCGCGCCGACCTGGAGCCGGGGGCGGCTCCGGCGACGGTGTTCGGGCTCGTCACCGAGGCGCTGCGGCGCAGGCGCGCCCGGGGGGTCGCGCCCTTCACGGTCATGTCGTGCGACAACATCCAGGGCAACGGGGACGTCGCGCGGCGCAGCTTCACGGCCTTCGCCCGGCTCGCCGACGCCGATCTCGCCGGTTGGATCGAGGAGGCGGTCGCCTTCCCCAACTCCATGGTCGATCGCATCACCCCGGTCACCACCGACCAGGACCGCGCGTCCGTGGCCGAGCGGTTCGGCGTCCTCGACGCCTGGCCGGTCACCTGCGAGCCGTTCACGCAGTGGGCGCTTGAGGACCGCTTCTCCAGCGGGCGTCCGCCGTTCGAGGCAGCCGGGGTCCAGATGGTCGCGGACGTGGAGCCGTACGAGCTGATGAAGCTGCGCCTGCTCAACGCCGGTCACCAGGCGCTTGCCTACTTCGGCCGTCTCAGCGGACACCGGTACGTCCACGAGGCGGCCACGGACGCGGCTCTGGCGAGGTTCGTGCGCGACTACATGGACATCGAGGCCACGCCGACGCTCCGCCCGGTCCCCGGTGTCGACCTGGAGGACTACAAGCGGACCCTCATCGAACGCTTCGCCAACCCCGAGGTGCGCGACACCGTCGCGAGGCTGTGCGCCGAGTCCTCGGACCGGATCCCCAAGTGGCTGCTCCCCGTGGTCCGCGAGCAGCTGGCCAGGGGCGGCGAGGTCACCCGCGCGGCCGCCGTCGTGGCCAGCTGGGCCCGGTACGCCGAGGGGGTCGACGAGGCGGGCGAGCCGATCACGATCGTCGATCCGCTGAAGGACCGGCTGACACCCATCGCCAGAACGCAGCGCACGCGGCCCACGGCCTTCATCGAGAATCGCGACCTCTTCGGCGACCTCGCCGACGACAAGCGGTTCGTCGAGCCGTATCTGCGCGCGCTCGAGTCCCTGCACACGCGGGGCGCCCGCGCGACGGTGCGGGAGCTGGCGGAGCGGGAAAGGCGCACGTAGGGGCAGGTTCCGGGGCCAGGTTCAAGGGCCAGTTTCGGGGTTCGGCGGGCCGGCCGGGGCCGCGCCGTTTCCGGCCGGTGATTCGACGTGCGCGAAAGTGCAAATTGCTGACACATTCCCCCGAAGCCCAAAATCTTGTTTGCAAGAAAATAGAATACACATTCGTTTATATAGGGCACCCAAGGACAGTTGACCGCCATTACCGCCCTTTTTTTGCCTGGAGTGCGGGGGTGAGTGGACAGTGGACTGCTATCCGCCCGAGCCGAGTAGGCGGGATGTGCTTCGTGGCGCGCTGGCCGCGGGGGCGGCGCTCGCCATGACGGGCGCCTGCGGCACGCAAACCGACGCGCCGCGAACCGCCGGTGCCGGCCCATGGCGCCAGTTCCAGGGCACCACCCTGAACTTCATCTCGGAGAACACCGCTCCGACCGCGGCCATCGCCGCGAACACCCGCCCGTTCACCACGCTGACCGGGATCGACGTCAAGATCGTGACGCTCGAGCTCACCGCGCTGGTCCAACGGGTCGCCCTGGACCTGGCCTCCGGCCACTCCCAGTACCAGGTGATCTACGCCGATCCGTACCAGGTGCTCGCGCCGTACCAGCGCGGCCTGGTGGACCTGCGGACCCTGCAGGCCGACCCGAGCCTGCCTGACCTGCCCGGCGGCATCGCCGACTTCATCCCGGCGCAGATGGACGCGGCCGGCCGGTTCGTCGACCCCCAGGCCGTCTACGCCCTGCCGTACGACGCGCCGACGATGATCTGGCAGTACCGGCGCGACCTGTTCGCCAAGTACCACGACCGCATGGCCGCCGACCTCGGGTTCGACCCGACGCCCAGCGGGGAGCGGACCTGGGAGGAGTACTTCAGGATCGCCGAGTGGTTCAACAAGAACGCCAAGCAGGACGTCAAGTACGGCACCGGCCACCAGGCCCGCCAGCACGACTCGCTGATGAACGACTTCAGCAACGTGCTGTGGTCCTACGGCGGCGACTACTTCGACAACGGCAAGGAAGTGGGGCGCCTGGGCTCGCGCGACCCCGGCCCGTGCCGCCTCGACTCCCCCGCCGCGATCGCCGGCGCGGAGTTCTACCAGCGGCTGCTCAGCATCGCCGACCCGGCCTCCACGACGTGGGACTGGGACGGCGTGGGCGCCGCCTTCCGGGGCGGCAGGCTGGCGATGTGCCCCAACTGGCACGAGTTCGCGGCCAGCAACGAGCAGGTCATGCCCGGCAGGGCCGGCTACTCGGCGCTGCCGAAGGGCCCGGTCAGCACGGCCAACATGTACGGCGGCACCGGGATCGGGATCAGCGCCAACACGCCGCCGAACGAGCGCGGCGCGGCCTGGCTGTTCCTGGTGTGGGCCACCTCGCCGCAGACGCAGCTGGCCAACCTCCAGAGCAAGGCCGGCGGCGGCACGCCCACGCGTATCTCCGTCTACGAGCTCCCGCAGGTGCGCGCCGCCGAGCATCGGCCCTCGCCGATGCCCAACATGCTCACGGCCGCCGCGGTGCGGGAGGCCTGGCGGCCCGACCGGATCGGGCTGCGACCCAAGATCCCCATGTGGAACGAGTGCAACACCGCGATCTTCACCCAGCTGTCCCGCATGCTCACCGGCGGAGCCTCGCCGGAGGAGGCGATGCGCGAGATCAAGTCGCGGGTGGACCGGATCGTGGCGCGAGGGTGGGTGGCCTAGATGACACACGCCGCGGACACCTCACCGGTGCTCAGCCGCTCGGCCCGGCCGAAGGAAGCCGCTCCGCGCGAGCCGCGGATCGGCTTCGAGGGCAGGATGATGACACCGGGCCTGATCGTGCTGGCCGCGCTGTCCATCGTGCCGTTCCTGGCCCTCGTCGCGATGAGCTTCTCCCACGTCAGGCTGCTCGGCGGGGTGTCGCTCGACCTGGTCGGCCTCACCAACTGGGTGCGCTTCTTCACCGACGCCGACATGTGGATGTCGTGGGCGCGCACGGTCATCTACTTCGTCCTCACCGTCGGGCTGGAGATGACGCTGGGCGTGGCCATCGCGCTGTGCCTGTACCGGGTGCTGCACGGCCGTAACATCATGCTGAGCCTGCTGCTGCTGCCGATGTTCGCCGCGCCGTCCATCGTGGGGCTGCTGGGGCGCTACCTCACCGACTCCACCTTCGGCCTGTACGCGTGGGTGCTGCGTTCCTTCGGCTACCAGGGCGACATCCTCGGCAGCCCGGTCAGCGCCTTCATCGCCGTCGTGCTGATGGACGTCTGGGAGTGGACCCCGCTGATCGCTCTGATCACCCTCGCCGGCCTGTCGAGCGTGCCGCAGTCGGTGCGCGAGGCGGCGGCCGTCGACGGTGCCGGAGGGTGGATGACGCTGCGGTACGTCATCTTCCCCGCGATCTCCAACGTGCTGCTCGTGGCGCTGCTGATCCGCTCGATGGACGCCATCCGCTACTTCGACATCATCTGGGTCACGACCAACGGCGGTCCCGCCGACGCGACCAAGATCGTCCCGATCCGGCTGTACGAGACCGCGTTCCGCTTCTTCGACTTCGGTTACGCCGCCGCCATCGGCCTCGCGATGCTGGCCTTCTCGATCATCATCGCCCGTACGTTCGTCCGCCTGCTCGACGTGAGGGGGTTGACCCGATGAGCACGACCCAGACCGCGCCGGCCGGCCCGGCGGTCACCGCGGCCCCGCGCGGGGTGCCGCAGTCGCCCCTGGAGGCCACGAGCAGGAGCACGCGGTGGCTGACCGTGCTGCTGCTCGGGCTGGCCCTGCTCTGGACGCTGGTCCCGCTGGTGTGGATGTTGATGTCGTCGTTCAAGAACCGCACGGACGTGACCGCGCCCACGCCGAAGTTCGCGTTCGCGCCGACGATGGACAACTACGTCGGCCTGTTCACCGGCGCGAACAACCTCGTGCCGTACATCTGGCACAGCGTGCTGGCCGCCGGGATCTCCGCGCTGCTCGCGGTCACCCTGGGGGCGCTGGCCGGGTACGGCCTGGCCCGCACGCAGATGCGCGGGAAACGACACCTGGCCTTCTGGATCATCTCGACCCGTATGGCGCCCATCGCGGCGGTCGTGGTGCCGCTGTTCCTCATCTTCCGCGGGCTCGGCCTGATCGACTCGATCCCCGGACTGGTGCTGGCGTACCTGACCTTCAACCTGCCGTTCGCCATCTGGCTGATGAGCGCGTTCTTCGCCGAGGTGCCGCCGTCGCTCGAGGAGTCCGCGCTGGTGGCCGGCTGCACCCGCTGGCAGGCCTTCCGCACGGTGATCCTGCCGCTGACGAAGTCGGGCCTGGTCACCACCTTCGTGCTGTGCCTGGTGTTCGCCTGGAACGACTACGCGTTCGCCGTGGTCTTCTCCGGCCCGAACTCCCAGACGCTGCCCATCGCCGCCTCCCAGCTGGTCACCCAGACGGGTGTCGACTGGGGCCAGCTCGCCGCGATCGGAACCATCGTGGTCGTGCCGATGATGCTGGCCGGGCTCGCCGTGCGGCGCTGGCTGGTCACCGGCCTGACCCTCGGCGCCGTCACCGGAGAGTAGGAGGCAGCCATGCGTGCCGCCGTACTGCACGGCGTGGGAACGGTCCTCCTGGAGGAGCGGCCGCGGCCCGAGCCCGGCCCCCGGGAGGTGCTCGTGCGGGTCGACTCGGTGGGCACGTGCGGCTCGGACGTCCACTACTACGAGCACGGGCGGATCGGCGACTTCGTCGTGACGTCCCCGCTGGTGCTCGGGCACGAGCCGTCAGGGACCGTGGTGGAGGTCGGATCCGCGGCGGGCCGCCACCGCCCGGGCCAGCGGGTCTCGCTGGAGCCGGGGGTGCCCGACTTCACCTGCCCGCAGTGCCGGGCCGGCCGGTACAACCTGTGCCCCCGGATGCGCTTCTTCGGCACCCCGCCGATCGACGGCGCCTTCTGCGAGTACGTCGTGGTGCACGAGGAGTTCGCCTACCCCGTCCCCGACTCCGTCTCCGACGACGCCGCCGCCCTCATCGAACCGCTGTCGGTGGGCGTGTGGGCCTGCCGCAAAGCACGGGTCGGGCCGGGCACCCGCGTGCTCGTCACCGGCGCGGGCCCGATCGGGCTGCTCTGCCTCCAGGCGGCGCTGGCCTTCGGCGCGACCGACGTCCTGGTCACCGACGTCACCGGCACCCGGCTCGGGCTGGCCCGCGACCTTGGTGCCCGCGCGACTCTCAACGTCCGCGACGACCGCCTGGCGGACGCCGGTTTCGAGCCGGACGTGCTGCTCGAGTGCTCCGGCCATCCGGCGGCGATCGGCGAGGCCGTCCGCGAGGTGGCGCGGGCCGGGCGGGTCGTCCTCATCGGCATGGGCGGCGACGAGATCCCGCTGCCGCTGTCGTACGTGCAGACCCGCGAGCTCGAGGTGACCGGGACCTTCCGCTACGCCAACACCTGGCCGGCCGCCATCGCGCTGGCCGCCTCGGGCAGGGTGCGGCTGGACGACCTGGTCACCGGCCACTACGGCCTGGCCGAGGTCGAGAAGGCGCTCACGGCCGGCAGCCGCGATCCCGACCTGGTCAAGGCCGTCGTCCGGCCGCAGGAGTGATGAGGATGGCGCGCGCTCGGACCACCAGCACCAACACCACCGGCCCCGGACCGGGGCGGCGGCCGTCACCAGGCCGCCACCGGCTCGGCGCCGACTAAGGAGACACCGATGGCCAGAGTTGTCTACGACGAGGCGACCCGCGTCTACCCCGGATCCACCAGGCCCGCGGTGGACGCCCTCGACCTCGACATCACCGACGGCGAGTTCCTGGTCCTCGTCGGCCCGTCAGGATGCGGGAAGTCCACCTCCCTGCGCATGCTGGCGGGTCTCGAGCGGGTCGACGGCGGGCACATCAGCATCGGTGACCGGGAGGTCACCAACCTGCCGCCGCGTGACCGGGACATCGCGATGGTGTTCCAGAACTACGCCCTGTATCCCCACATGTCGGTGGCCGACAACATGGGGTTCGCCCTGAGGGTGATGAAGACGCCGAAGGAGGAACGTGACCGGCGGGTCCGCGAGGCGGCCAAGCTGCTGGACCTGGAGGACTTCCTCGACCGCAAGCCCAAGGCGCTGTCCGGCGGTCAGCGGCAGCGCGTGGCCATGGGCCGGGCGATCGTCCGCGAGCCGAAGGTGTTCCTCATGGACGAGCCGCTGTCCAACCTGGACGCCAAGCTGAGGGTGCAGACCCGCACCCAGATCGCCGCCCTGCAGCGCCGGCTCGGCGTCACGACCGTCTACGTGACCCACGACCAGGTCGAGGCCATGACGATGGGCGACAGGGTGGCCGTCCTGAAGGACGGGGTGCTCCAGCAGGTCGACACGCCGCTGGCGCTGTACCAGCACCCGGCCAACGTCTTCGTCGCGGGCTTCATCGGCTCCCCGGCGATGAACCTGGCCGAGTACGGCGTCGAAGGCGACGAGGCGGTCCTGGGCGAGATGCGCATCCGGCTGAGCCGCGAGACGCTCAAGCTGCTCAAGGAGGAGAGCAGCGAGCGCGTCATCGTCGGCTTCCGGCCCGAGGCCGTCGACGTGGTCGGCGAGGGGGAGACGAACGGCGAGCAGCCGACCTTCCCGATCTCGGTCACGGTCGTCGAGGAGCTCGGCTCGGACGCCTTCCTCTACGGCCAGTACGCCGACACGACCGACCCGGCGCTGCGCGACCGGACGGTCATCGCGCGCGTGGACCCGAACGCGCCGCCCGCCAAGGGCCAGGTGGTCCGCCTGCGGATCCAGCCGGGCAAGGAGCGGCTCTTCTCCGCTGTCACCGGGCAGCGGCTGTCCACCTGACCACCAGGCACCAGGAGAGGAGCCGGACGCGTGATCGTGGCCTGTGGTGAGGCGCTGGTCGACCTGGTGCCGCGGCGGGACGGCTGCTTCGTCGCCCGGCCGGGGGGCAGCCCGGCCAACGTCGCCGTGGGCCTCGGCCGGCTCGGCGTCGCCGTCGCCATGCTCGCCCGGCTCGCCGACGACGGGTTCGGCCGGCTCCTGCGGGCGCACCTGACGGACTCCCGTGTCGACCTGAGCCTCGCCGTCCCGGCGGGCGAGCCGACGACGCTGGCCGTGGTCACCCTCGGGCCGGAGCGCGGCGCCGAATACACCTTCTACGTCACGGGCAGCGCCGACGGCGCCTGGCAGCCCGCCGACCTGCCACCGGAGCTACCGGCCGGTACGGCCTGCGTGCACGTCAGCGGGTCGCTCGCGCTTGCCGTACCGGCCATGGGCGACACCTTGGAGGCGTTGCTGCGGCAGGAGCGCTCGCGGCGCACCCTCGCCTTCGACCCGAACCTGCGGCCCCGGCTGGCCCGCGATCCGGCCGCCCTGCGCGCGCGGCTGGATCGCTGGATCGGCCTGGTCGACCTGGTCAAGATCAGCTCCGACGACCTGGCCTGGCTGACTCCCGGCGAGCCGGTCGAGAGCGTCGCGGCCCGCTGGCGGGAGCGCGGGCCCGCCGTCGTCGTCGTGACGCGCGGGGCCGCGGGTGTGCACGCGCTCGGGCCGGAAGGGCCGGTCGACCTGCCCGGCCGGCAGGTGCGGGTGGCCGACACGGTCGGGGCGGGAGACGCGTTCATGTCCGGTCTGCTGGCCGCGCTCGCCGAGGGCGGCGCGCTGGCGCGCGACCGGCTGGCCGCCCTGCCCGCCGGCCCGCTGGCGGCGGCGCTCGACCAGGCCCAGCACGTGGCCGCGCTGACCTGTACCCGCGTGGGCGCCGAACCGCCGTGGCGGGCGGAACTCGACGCCGACAGCGGGGCCCGGCCCGCCGCCGCCCCCGGCCGGACCGCCGACGCGTGACGCGGACCCGACCGGACCGGCTCGTGACGCGGACCCGACCGGACCGCTCGTGACGCGGACCGCCAGCTCGTGACGCGGACCCCGGCCGGACTACCGACGCGTGACGCGGACTTTGACCGGACCGCCGGCTCGTGACGCGGACCCTGGCCGGACCCGGCTCGTCACGCGGAGCGCCGGGTGTGGCGGCGTTCCGGTCAGGCGCGGGTGAAGCGTGCCGCCGGGGCGCCGCGCAGCCTGCCGGGCGGCAGCTTCCTGCCGCAGATCGCCAGCAGCAGGTCCTGTGCCGAGCCGTGGACCGGCGTGCCCGTCCCGAAGGTCCAGTCGAGGTCGTCGGCGCGGAACTCGACGCCGGCGAGGTCGACCTTGAAGAACAGCACGCCCCTGTCGGACGCGCTGACCGGCAGGGCGGGCCTGAGCCGCTCCTCGGGCACCTTCCGGTCCAGGCCCAGCGCGACGGTGATGTCCAGGCCGTGGATCACGTCGTGGCTCAGCGCGCTCTCGTGGCCACCGCCCGGGGGCTTCCAGGGGTGGGTCGCGTTGTCGCGCAACGAGGCGGTGAGCTGCCGCGGCGTCATCGTGCCCGCGTCACGCCTGGCGAACCGGTCGGCCGCCCTGTTGAAGTCGCCGCGGGCGGCGAGCAGGCCGAGCACCACCTTCGGCAGCGAGTAACGGAAGGGCGTGGTCATATGGGCCGCCACCTCCCGTACCCGCCATCCCGCGCACAGGCTGGGCTGGTCCCACTGCCGGTCCGACAGGCCGGCGAGCACGTCTGCGAGGTCGCGGCGTTCGGCGGCGACGGCCGCCCTGATGTCGTTCATCGGGTTCCCCTTCGCTGAAGGCTGTTCGCCCCACCGACGAACGGGAACCGGCCGGACCGACACGCGCCGCCTCGGGAATTCGCCGGAACGCGAACCTCGGGAACGGCGGGCTTTCGACGGCGCCGGGGAAGGGAGACGCGGGCGCCGGACCGAACCGGGGACAGCGGCCGGCTCGGTCATGCGGATGCGGTGTCAGACCGGACCGGGCAGGAACAGCGGCCGGCTCGGGGATGCGGGCGCGGCGTCAGACCGGACCGGGCAGGACGGCGGCCAGCTCGGGGATGCGGGCGCGGTAGCCGTCCAGCAGCGCGCGCGCCGTGGCCACCGAATCGACCAGGGGATGCAGCGCGAACGCCGCGACGGCCAGGCGGGCCGAGCCGGACAGGGCGGCCGCGATGGCGGTCTGCTCGACCGCCTTGACCTGCTGCACGAGCCCCAGGAACCGGCCGGGCAGCGGGCGGGTGGCCAGCGGCCGGATCCCGGCACCGGTGACCAGGCAGGGGATCTCGACGACCGCCTCCTCGGGCAGGCCCGGCACCGCGGAGCCGTTGCGGACGTTGAGGATCATGGTGGAGGGCTCCCCCCGCGCGATGGCGGCCATGAGGGCGAGCGCGATGCCCTCGTACCCGCCCGCCTCCAGGTCGGCGACGTCGCGCTCGCCGGCGGCGGTGGCGTCGCGGGCCTCGGCCATGTACGTCGCGTCGCGTTCCCTGCGCGCCCTGCCCCAGGCGGCGAGGGCGTGCTCGGGCCGCTCGCGCACCGCCGCGTAGAACCGGTCCTGCTGCCCGAGCAGGGCCTCGCCACGGGTGTGCGCGGCGCCGCGGAGCGCGGCGACCGACTCGCGGGTGAAGTAGTAGTAGTACAGGTACTCGTTGGGCAGCGCGCCGAGGGTGCGCACCCAGTCGCCGCCGAAGATCCTGGCCTCCTCCACCCGGCGCAGCGCGGCGTCGTCGGCGAGCAGGTCCGGCAGCACGTCGCGGCCGTCATGGGTGAGGCCGCGCAGCCAGCCCAGGTGGTTGAGCCCCACGTAGTCGGGCGACACCCGCGCCGGATCGAGCCCGAGGGCGGCGGCGGCGCGCCTGACCAGCCCGATCGGGGAATCGCAGATGCCGACCACGCGGTCCCCGAGCACGCCCCGCATGGCCTCGGTGATCATTCCGGCCGGGTTGGTGAAGTTGATGACCCAGGCATCCGGGGCCAGAGCGGCCACCCGCTCGGCCACGCGCACCGCCACCGGCACGGTGCGCAGGCCGAAGGCGATGCCGCCTGGCCCGGTCGTCTCCTGGCCCAGCACGCCGAGGTCGAGCGCGACCCGCTCGTCGGCCGTACGGCCCGCCAGCCCGCCCACCCGGATCGCCGAGAAGACGAAGGCGGCCTCGCGCAGCGCGGCGTCCAGGTCCGTGGTGGCCCACACCTTGGGCGGGCGGTCGTGTCCGGCGGCGAGCTGGTCGAGTACATGCCGGATGGCCGCCAGCCGCTCCTCCGACACGTCGTGCAGGACCACCTCCTCCACCCGCGGGGTGGCGGTGTCGCGCAGGAGCGCGCCGTACACGAGGGGCACCCGGAAGCCTCCGCCGCCCAGAACGGCCAGTTTCATCGCGCTCCCCGTCCGCCGCCCGGTCTCGGCAGGGGCTCGCGCGCGGCGGCGACGATCACGCGAGCACCACCTCCGTGCCCGCCGCCGCGCAGGCGCGCAGCGTCCTCTCGTCGGCGCCCTCGTTCGTGACGATCACGTCGATGTCCTCGGGGCCGCACACCCGCAGGGCGCCGGTGCCGGGGAACTTGTGCCGGTCGGCCAGGAGCACCACGCGCTCGCCCGCCGCGATCATGGCGCGCTTCAGCGGCACCTCGGCGAGCGTGGTGTCGACGAGCTGGCCGTCCGGCCGGACGCCGCTGGCGCCGAGGAAGACGTGGTCGGCGCAGATCTGGCTCAGCGCCGCCTCGGTCAGCACCCCGACCAGCGAGTGGTAGGCCCGGCGGACCATGCCGCCGAGCAGCAGCACCTCGACCTCGGTGTCGGTGCGCAGCACGTCGAGGACGGCCAGGCTGGAGGTGACCACCGTGACGCGGCGCCCACGCAGCCGGCGGGCCAGGCGCATGGTGGTGGTGCCGATGTCGAGCAGGACCACGTCGCCCTCGTGCACCATCCGCGCGGCGCGGACGGCGACCGCCTCCTTGTCCCGCTCGTCGACCGCGGCCATCTCGGCGAAGGGGTGGTCATCGTCAACGTCGACGTCGGCGAGCGCGCCCCCGCGCACGCGCCGCAGCGTGCCGTCGCGGTCGAGCACCTCGAGGTCCCTGCGGATGGTGGACGGGCTGACGCCGAGCTGCCTGGCGAGATCGAGCACGCTGGTGGCACCGGCGAGGCGGACCCGGCGCATGATCTCCGCATGCCTGAGGTGCTGGAGCACGGGGGGATCATATCAGTCATTTACGCGCATGAGTGAGCAACATTGACCAGCTTGCCGCACAAAGCACTTGATGTGCTCGAGGAAACATGCAAGATTGCGCACAAGACGGTCTGTCGAGGAGGACTCATTCCCGTGTCTGTCCAGGCGTACGACCCTCTCGCCGATCAGCGCACCCCTGAGGGGCCACGGTTCGACGTCTTCTTAGCGGGCACGGTCTTCCTCGACATCGTCTTCACCGGCCTGCCCTCGATGCCCGTCTCCGGCACCGAGATCTGGGCCGAGGGCATGGGTTCCTGCCCCGGCGGCATCGCCAACCTCGCCATCGCGACCAGCAGGCTGGGCCTGCGCACCTCGCTGGCCGCCGCGTTCGGTGACGACGACTACGCCGACTTCTGCTGGCGCACGCTGGCGGAACAGGAGTCGGTCGACCTGTCCAGGTCACGGCGCTTCGCGCACTGGCACTCGCCGGTGACGGTCTCCATGGCCGTCGACCGCGACCGCAGCATGGTGACCCACGGCCACCCCGCGCCGATGCCGGCGACGCAGATGATCGGCACGCCGCCGCCGTCCAGAGCGGTGATCGCGGCGCTCGCCAGCGACGAGCCGCTCGGCGAGGGCAACTGGGCCGAGCGGGCCCACCGCGAAGGCGCGCTCATCTTCGCCGACGTGGGCTGGGACCCCTCGGGCACGTGGCGTCCCGAACTGCTGGACCAGCTGACGATCTGCCACGCGTTCATGCCCAACGCGGTCGAGGCGACGGCCTACACCGGCACCGACACCCCGCGCGACGCCCTGTACGCGATCGCCGACCTGGTGCCGCTCGCCGTGGTCACCGACGGGGCCAACGGCGCCATGGCCATCGACTCCCTGTCCGGCGAGGAGGCCTACGTGCCCGCCCCCCGGGTGACCGCCCTCGACCCGACCGGCGCGGGTGACGTCTTCGGCGCCGGCCTGGTGCTCGGCACCCTGTGCCGCTGGCCGCTGGCCGACCGGCTGGCCTTCGCCGGGCTCTGCGCGGCGCTGGCCGTCCAGCAGTTCGGCGGGTCGCTGGCCGCGCCGGGCTGGGGGGACATCGCCGACTGGTGGCACGCGGCACGGGCGAGAGCCGGGCACGGCGGCGCCTACGCCGAGTCGCTGGCCCGCCGTTACCGCTTCCTCGACCGGCTGGTGCCGACCGTCCCGATGGGCGCGGTACGCCGGGCCGTGGCCACCATCGCCAGGCACGCCGACCTGGGCATGGTCGCTCCCCCGCCCGAGGCCGCCACGGGACCGCCGGCGGATCGGGGCCCCGAGGCCGCCACGGGACCACCGGTCGATCCGGACCCTGAGGCCGCCACGGGACCACCGGCGGACCCGGACACGCCGCCCGAGGCCGCCGAAGGACCACCGGCGGACCCGGGCCCTGAGGCCGCCGCGGGACCGCCGGCGGATCCGGACACGCCGCCCGTGCCTGCCCACAAGGAGTAACCCATGATCTCCACGACGCGAACAGCGCGCGGGCGCGAGCCGCGCGGCGCCGTGACGCGTGCCGTCCTCGCCGCCGGTGCCGCGGTCCTGGCCCTCACCGTGGCCGCGTGCGCGCCCGGCTCCTCGGCACCGCCCGCCCCTGCCCAGCCCGCCTCGGCGGTGCGCACCGACGCCGCGGCCCTCGGCCCCGTGACGCTCACCGTCTGGGACCAGGAGGTCCGCGGCGGGCAGGCCGCCCAGATCAAGCAGCTCAACGCCGCGTTCGAGAAGAAGTACCCCAACATCACGCTCAACCGGGTCTCCCGCTCCTTCGACGACCTCAACACCACGCTGCGGCTGGCGCTGAGCGGCAACCAGCCGCCGGACGTGGTGCAGGCCAACAACGGCCGCGCCCAGATGGGGGCGTTCGTGAAGGCGGGCCAGCTGCGCCCGCTGGACGCCTACGCCGAGGCCTACGGGTGGAGGAAGCGCTACTCCCCGTCGGTCCTGCAGTACGTGAGCTACACCCCCGACGGCAAGATCTTCGGCACCGGCGACCTGTACGGCATGCCGCAGGTCGGCGAGGTCGTCGGCATCCTGTACAACGCCGCCAAGCTGGCCAGGCTCGGCCTGCGCCCGCCGACGACGTGGGAGGAGTTCGACGCCGCGCTGGCCACGGCCAAGGCCGCCGGCGAGGTGCCGCTCCAGCTGGGCAACCTCGACAAGTGGCCGGCCGTACACGTGTTCGGCACCGTGCAGGCACGGCACGTGTCCGCCCCCAAGATCACCGCCCTGGGCTTCGGCCGCAAGGGCGCCTCGTGGACCACCCCGGAGAACCTGAAGGCCGCCGAGCAGCTCGTCGACTGGGTCGACAAGGGCTACTTCGCCAAGGGCTTCAACGGCCAGGGCTACGACGCCGCCTGGCAGGCGTTCGGCAAGGGCCAGGGCGTCTTCCTGATCGGCGGCAGCTGGCTGGTCGCCGACCTGCAGAAGGTCATGGGCAAGGACCTGGGCTTCGTCCGGCCGCCCGGCACGCCGCCCGTGGCGACCGGCGGCACCGGCCTGCCGTTCGCGATCACGGCCAAGAGCCCCCACCCCGACGCGGCGGCGGCCTACATCGACTTCCTCACCAGCGCTGAGGCCATGAAGGTGCTCACCGCCAACGGCCTGCTGCCGATCGCCGACGCCACCCGGCAGGACGGCGTCGGGGCCGGCGCGCAGCAGGACATGTTCACCGCGTTCGGCGCCGTCACCGAGCGCAACGGCCTGGTGCCCTACCTCGACTACGCCACCCCGACCTTCGCCGACACGCTCGGCGCGGCGCTGCAGGACCTGCTGGCCGAAAAGGTCGCCCCGCAGGAGTTCCTGGCCACGCTGGAGAAGGACTACAAGACGTTCGCCGAAAGCAACGAGTGACCGCGAGCTCATGGCCACGCCGCTCTCGTCCGCGCGCGCTCCCGGGTCAGGGCGTCCGGAGGCGGCCGTGACCCGGTCCCGGCCCGCCCCCAGGCGCCCGGGAGGTCCGCCCGGGGAGCCGCGCGGGATCGCCTACCTCTACCTGCTGCCCGCCCTGGCGGTCTACGCGGCGTTCCTGCTCTATCCGATCGCGCGGGCGGCGCACCTGTCGCTGTTCGAGTGGGACGGCCTGACCCCCGGCAGGTGGGCGGGGCTGGACAACTACGCCGCGATCGTCGCGGACGAGGGGCTGCGGGCCGCCTTCGCCCACGCCCTGGTCCTCATCGTCTTCTACGCGCTGGCGCCGCTGGCGATCGGGCTGACGCTGGCCGCGATACTGAACCACGCCAAGGTGCGCGGGCTGGCCTTCTTCCGCACGGTGGTGTTCCTGCCCCAGGTGGTCGCCATGGTCGTGGTGGCCGTGGCCTGGCGGCGCGTCTACGCGCCCGACGGCACGCTCAACGACCTGCTCGGCGCGCTCGGGCTCGACGCGCTCACCAGGGGCTGGCTGGGCGACCACGCCTTCGCGCTGCCGGCGGTCGGCGTGGTCGGCACGTGGTTCGAGACCGGCCTGGTGACCGTGCTGCTGCTGGCCGGGATGAGCCGCATCCCCGTGGAGCTGTACGAGGCGGCCAGGCTGGACGGGGCCGGCGCGGTCAGGGAGTTCCTCGCCGTCACGCTGCCCTCGGTGCGCGGGGAGATCGCGGTCGCGCTCACCCTGACCGTGATCGCCGCGCTGCGGACGTTCGACCTGGTGTACGTCACCACGCGCGGCGGGCCGGGCGACTCGACGGCGGTGCCGTCGTACGAGGTCTACCATCGGGCCTTCGAGCTCGGCCAGGTCGGCTCGGCGGCGGCGGTCGGCGTCACCCTCACCGCCGTCATCTTCGCGATCTCGTTCGTGATCAACCGGTTCGCCGACAGGGGTGTCTCGTGATCTCTCGCGGGGAACGGCTGGCCAACTACGTCATCCTGCTGGCGTTCGCCGCGTTCGCGCTGGGACCCGTGGTGACGATCCTGTCGGCGGCGCTGGGCCCCGACGACGCCGCCGGAGCGGACGGGCAGCGGTTCAGCGTGGCCGGGCTGCACGTCGGGAACTTCGCGGCGGCGTGGGAGGTCGGCCGCTTCGGCACCTACCTGGCCACCAGCCTCGCGGTGTCGTCGTTCGTCGTGGTCGTCAGCGTCGTCCTGTCGATCATGAGCGGGTACGCGTTCGGCACGATGCGCTTCCGCGGCCGGTCGGTGCTGTTCTACCTGTTCCTGCTCGGGATCATGATGCCGAGCGAGGCCATCGCCGTACCGCTCTACTTCGACCTGCGCGCGCTCGGCCTGACCGACACCTTCTGGTCGGTCGCGCTGCCGCAGGTGGCGCTGTCGGTGGCGTTCGGGACGTTCTGGATGCGGGCCTACTTCCGCACCGGCAGCCGCGCGATCGTCGAGGCCGCCCGCATCGACGGCGCCTCGGTCTGGCGGATCCTGTGGCAGGTGCTGGTGCCACCGGCCCGGCCCGCCATCGTCACCCTGACCGTCCTGGTCTTCATGTGGACGTGGAACGAGTTCCTCATCCCGCTGATCATGGTGACCTCGGAGTCGCTGCGTACCGCGCCGCTCGGGCTGGCCTTGTTCCAGGGCCAGTACACCTCCGGCTTCACGCTCCTCGCCGCCGGCTCGGTCATCGTCGCCACACCCGTCGTGATCTTCTACCTGTTCCTCCAGCGCCATTTCATCCGCGGGCTGCTCCAGGGGGCGGTCCGCGAGTAATCCCGGAGGTTCCATGCGCCATCCGCAGCACCCGCGACCCACCCCTCCCGCTCCTCCCCCGGCCCCCGCACCTCCGCGCGCCGAGCCCTCACCTTCCGCGCCTCCGCGCGCCGAGCATCCGCTGCCCGCACCTCCGCAGGCGTCTCCGCCTTCCACGCCTCCACGCGCCGAGCATCCGCTGCCCGCGCCTCCGCAGGCGTCTCCGCCTTCCACGCCTCCGCGAGCGGTGTGCCCGCCTCCCGCGCCTCCCCGGGCGGTGGCCATACATTCCGCGTCTTCGCGGACGGTGACTCCCTCGACCGCGTCCTGGCGGGCCGCGCGGCCGGGGGATCGCCTGGGCGTGCTGGCCGTCGCGGTGCTGCTGGCGCTGGCGCCGGCCGTACCCGCGCTGGGCTCGGCCGCCCCGGCGGGCTCCCACGCTCACCCCGCCCCGCCCGACTCCGTGACGCACCCCGCCGCGCAGGCCGGCACCGGGCCCGCCACCCTGGGTGGGGCCGAGCCCGCCGCCCCGGATGGGACCGAGGCCGCCACCCCGGGCGGGACCGAGGCCGCCACCCCGGGTGGGACGAGTGCCGATCTCGACGTGCTGTTCGTCGGCGCCCATCCCGACGACGAGGCCTTCACCCTCTCGACGCTCGGGCAGTGGAAGGAGGACCACGGCGTCCGCGCCGGCGTCGTCACCGTCACCAGGGGCGAGGGCGGCGGCAACGCCGTCGGCCCCGAGGAGGGCCCGGCGCTCGGCCTGCTCAGGGAGGCCGAGGAGCGTACGGCGGTGGCGAAGGCAGGCGTGCGGGAGGTCTTCAACCTCGACGACGTCGACTTCTACTACACGGTGAGCGCGCCGCTGACCGACCGCGTCTGGGGCGGCGACACGCTGGAGAAGGTCGTGCGGATCGTCCGCCAGACCCGGCCCGAGATCCTGCTGACGATGGATCCGGCTCCCTCTCCCGGCAACCACGGCAACCACCAGCAGGCCGCGCGGCTGGCCGTCCAGGCCTTCCACGCGGCGGCCGACCCCCGGGCCTTCCCCGAGCAGCTCGCCCGTGAGGGGCTGCGCCCCTTCGCGCCCGCTCGCGTGCTGCTCGGACGGGCGCGCGGGACCGCCCAGAACGGTCCCCGGTGCGCCGCGACGTTCCGCCCCGCCGATCCGACGCAGAACGTGTACGGCGTGTGGAGCGGGCGCGTCTCCCCGAGCGCGGGCCGGAGCTGGGCCGCCATCGAGCGCGACGCCCAGCGTGTCTACGCCTCCCAGGGCTGGGCCGGCTTCCCCGACGTGCCGCAGGACCCGGACCGGCTCGGCTGCGACTTCTTCACCCAGGTCGACTCGCGGGTGCCCTTCCCCGAGCCGGGCACCGCGGCGGCCGCCGCGCCGACGGCGGTCCTCGACGGCGCGCTGGTCAGGGCGTCCGGCGCGGTCCCGCTCGGCACCTCGCTCGACCTGCGCGCCGGCACCTTCGACGTCCGCCCCGGCACGGCGTTCACCGTCACGGTGACCGCGACCGCTCCCGCCCGCGAGCCGCTGGGCCGATCGGCGGTGACACTGCGCGTCCCCGAGGGCTGGCGGGTCAGCGGGTCGGGCGACCTCGGCGGGCTCGGCGCCGGCCGTACCGGGTCGGCCGCCTTCACCGTCACGCCGCCGCGGGAGGCCGCCCCCGGTCAACGGGCGCGGGTGGCCGCGACGCTGGCCACCGAGAAGGGCCGCGGCTACACCGACCGGGTGGTCGAGGTCAGCCCCGCCGTACGCGGAGGGCAGCAGTCGCTGCCCCAGGTCGGCCAGTACGAGACGTGGGCCGCGCAGGCGGGCGTGCCGCAGCTGCGCGACCTGGTCACTCCCGTGCTCACCCTGCCCTCAGGCGGCTCCCGCCAGGTGGGCGTCGTGGTCACCAACGTGAGCGACACCGTCCGGTCCGGCACCGTACGGCTGGACCTGCCCGCCGGTTTCGCCGCCGACCGCGCCGAGGCGGCCTACACCGGCCTGGCGGCGGGGGCCTCGACGACGGTGCCGTTCACCGTCACCAACACCGACACCTCGCTGAAGACCGCCAACGAGGGCGGCGACTACGCCTACACCATCACCACGACCAGCGCGGACGGCTCCAGCGTCAGCAGGCCCGCGCTGGAGCTGGTGCCGGCGGCGGCCATCCCGCGGGCGGCCGAGGCGCCGGTCGTCGACGGCGCCGAGGGCGACGGTGAGTACGCCGGCGCGGCCCTGGACGTCTCACGCCTCTGGGAAGGCTCCGCGTGCGCGTCGGCGGCGGACTGCTCCGGCACGGCCAAGCTCTCCTGGCGCGACGACACGTTGTTCCTCCTGGTCCAGGTGAACGACGACGTGACCGGCACCCGCCTGCCCGCCGCCGACTGCAAGCGCCACTGGCGGACCGACGCCGTCGAGGTGACCCTCGACCCGCGCGGCGCGTCGGAGAACACCTCCACGACGTTCAAGGCGGCGGTGCTGCCGGTGACGGCCGAGGGGCCGCCGTGCTTCGAGCGGGACGCCGACAACCGTCAGGGGCCGGGCGAGCGGACCGCTCCGGGGATGCGGGTGGCCGCGAAGGTGTCGGCCGGGCAGTACACCGTGGAGATGGCCATCCCGATGGAGCTCCTGCCGGGCGCCGTCGATCCCGGGCATCTCGGGCTGAACGTCCTCGTGTACGACTCCGACACCCAGGACAAGACCGGCCAGACCCGGATCGGCTGGTCGACGTGGGGCGGCGTGCAGGGCGACCCGTACCGGTGGGGCGTCGTGACGCTGCCGGGTTACCGGCCGCCGCCGGGGCGGCCGACCACCCCGCCCGACCCGGTGATCCCTGACACCGGCCTGTCCAGCCTGGACTCGCCGCAGTCGCTGGAGCAGGCGGCCCGCCTCGGCCTGCCGCTCGCCGGCGGTCCGGCGGCCGGGCCGTCCGAGCGCGGCCTGGTCACCTCCGCCGTGGCCGGGCGGGACGCGGTGACGGTGACGCTGCGCGCCGCGTCCGCGGGCACGGCGCACCTGTTCGTCCGCGACGGTCAGGGGACGGCGGGCAGCGGCGTCGTCACCGTCGCGCACGGCGGTGTCACGACCGTGCGCGTGCCGCTCACCCGCGCCCTCGGCCCCGGCGCGTTCGTGCCGGCCGGATGGCTGGCGTCCGGCGGCGGCACGCTGGCCTCGCAGGTCCGCGTCCGCTGACGGAACCCCGCCGTGGGCACGCTGGCCTCGCAGGTCCGCGTCCGCTGACGGAACCCCGCCGTGGCTTCAGGTCCGGGGCGCGTCCCCGGCCGCCGACGCGGCGCGGGCCTCGATCGCGGCGATCAGGGCCTCCACCTGGACGGTGTAGACCGGTCCCGGGCGTATCTCGGCGAGCTCCGCGTTCAGGCGGGTGATCCGGGGGAAGCGCTCGGGATCGACCGTGCGGTACTCCCGCCCCCATGACGACTCGTCCCCCGCTCTGACCTCGGGGGAGAACAGCGCGTAGGCGGCCGCCTGGGCCACGTGCGCCAGGAGGGCGTCGGCGAAGGCCCGGTAGTACAGCGCGGCGTCGGCGCCGTCGAGCCCCGCCTCGCCGACCGCGCCCAGGATGAACTCGACCAGGCGGAACTCGTTGATCCGCCGGGTGGTACGGCTGCCGGTGATGGAGGCGACGGCCGGGTACTTGAGCCCGATCCGCAGCGACGCGTCGGCCAGCGCCCGCAGCCGGTCCTTCCAGCCGAGCCCGTCGGGAACGCTCTCGATGACCTCGCCGTAGACCCGGTCGGCCACCGACAGCAGCAGCTCGTCCTTGTCGCGGAAGTGCCGGTAGACGGCCGTGGGGTCGGCCCCGAGCTCCTCGCCGAGGCGGCGCACGGTGAACGCGTCGCCGCTGCCCCGGGCGGCGATGCGCAGGCTGGCCTCGATGATGGCCTCGCGGCTGAGCTGGCTGCCCGAGCGTCTGGTCCTCACAGGTGTCTTCGCCATGATCGCTCCAGTGTATCGGTTGGGTCTCCGGATAGCGCAACAGTGTTGACATCTATGTTGCGCTCGCGTTCACTCCTCCCCAACACGGCGTGAGCGGAAGGTGCGGTCATGGTGGAAACGATCTTCATGGGGCGGGTCTTCACAGGCACGACCGCCGCCCCGATCGAGGCGGCGGTCGCGGTCGGCGGAGGGCGCGTCCTGCGGGTCGGCGACCGGAAGGAGGTGCTGGCCACGGCGGGCCCCGACACGGACGTGGTGGACCTCGGCGGCGGGCTGCTCATGGCGGGTTTCCAGGACGCCCACGTGCATCCGGCCTTCGGTGGCGGCCAGATGCTGCGTTGCGACCTGTCGGCCGAGCACACCGTGGAGGGCTACCTGACGGTGATCGCCGCCTACGCCGCGGCGCACCCGGACAAGGCGTGGATCCACGGTGGCGGCTGGTCGATGGACGTCTTCCCCGGCGGCACGCCGACCAGGCAGCTGCTCGACACGGTGGTGCCCGACCGGCCGGTGCTGCTGACCAACAGGGACGGCCACGGCGCCTGGGCCAACAGCCTGGCGCTGCGCCTGGCGGGACTCGACAAGGACACCCCCGACCCCGTTGACGGCAGGATCGAGCGCGAGCCCGACGGCACCCCGCAGGGCACCCTCCACGAGGGCGCCATGACGCTGGTGAGCGAGCACGTGCCGGTGGCGACCGCCGAGGAGGCCTACGCCGGCCTGCTCGCGGGCCAGTCCCACCTGTTCTCGATGGGCGTGACCGCCTGGCAGGACGCCATGATCGGCGCCTTCCCCGGCAACCCCGACAACTACGAGGTGTACCTGCGCGCCGCCCGTGAGGGAACCCTGCTGGCCCGCGTCGTCGGCGCGCTGTGGTGGGACCGCGAGCGCGGACTGGAGCAGATCCCCTACCTGGTGGAGCGGCGCGAGAACGGGCGGGTCGGCCGCTTCAACGCCACCACCGTCAAGATCATGCAGGACGGCGTCGCGGAGAACTTCACCGCGGCGATGCTGGAGCCGTACCTGGACGGCTGCGGCTGCGCGACCGCCAACCGCGGCATCAGCTTCGTGGACCCCGGCCTGCTGCGCGAGGCGGTCCGCGAGCTGGACGCGCTCGGCTTCCAGATCCACTTCCACGCCCTCGGCGACCGCGCGGTCAGGGAGGCGCTCGACGCCCTCACCGGGGCGCGCGCGGCCAACGGCGCCAACGACAACCGCCACCACCTCGCGCACCTGCAGGTGGTGCACCCCGCCGACATCCCCAGGTTCGCCGAGGTCGGCGCCGCCGCCAACATCCAGCCGCTCTGGGCGGCCCACGAACCCCAGATGGACGAGCTGACCATCCCCTTCCTCGGGGCCGGGCGGGCGGCCCTGCAGTACCCCTTCGGCGACCTGCTCCGCGCGGGCGCGCGGCTGGTGGCCGGCAGCGACTGGTCGGTGAGCAGCCCGAACCCGCTGTGGGGCGTGCACGTCGCGGTGAACAGGGCCGTGCCCGAGGGCGAGCCCCGCGAGCCGTTCCTTCCCCAGCAGGCCCTCACCCTGGCGCAGGCGCTCACCGCCTACACGGCGGGCAGCGCCTGGATCAACCACCTCGACGACGTCACCGGCACGGTCGAGGCGGGCAAGGACGCCGACCTGGTGGTGCTGGACCGCGACCCCTTCGCCGGACCGCCCGAGGAGATCGGCGCCACCCGCGTCGTCAGGACCTACGTCCAGGGCCGGCTCGTCCACCAGGCCTGACATCTCGCGAGAAAGGCGTGACTCATGAGCAGACGACGGTGGACGGCGCTGGCCGTCCTCACCTTGACCGTGACGGCCGCCGCGTGCGGCGGAGGAGGCGGGAACGCGACGCCCTCCCCCGGCAAGACCCTCAGCTCCGGCACTCCCCTGCCCAAGGGTGACATCGATGCCTTCACCTGGGCCTCCTACGCCGAGCCCCCGACCCTCGACTACGTCTACGCCTTCGACTACCCGCAGAACATGGTGTTGTCCAACATCTGCGAGAGCCTCATGCGCTGGACGCCGGAGCTGAAGGAGGAGCCCGGCCTGGCGGAGAAGTACGAGCAGCGCGACCCCAAGACGCTCGTCTACACCATCCGCAAGGGCGTGAAGTTCCACAGCGGCGCCGAGCTGACCGCCGACGACGTGGTGGCCAGCCTCAACCGGCACCTCGACGAGAAGATCGGCTCCTACTGGATCTCCAGCTACCGCAACGTCGAGTCGATCACCAAGACCGGCCCGATGGAGGTGACGGTCAAGTTCACCAGGCCCGACGCGCTGTTCAACCTGGAGATGGGCGCCTCCCCCGGTACGGTGGCCAGCGCCGCCTCGCTCAAGGCGAAGGGCAAGTCGTTCGGCACCGCCGACGGGGGCCTGGACTGCACGGGCCCGTTCAAGCTCGGCACCTGGACCAAGGGACAGTCGATCCAGCTGGACCGCTTCGCCGGCTACTGGGGCGACAAGGCCAAGGCCGGCAAGGTCACCTTCACCTTCGTGGCCGACGCGGCCGCCAGGACCAACGCCCTGGTGACCGGCGAGGCCGACGGCAGCTGGATGGTGCCGGCCGCCTCCGTCGCCCGGCTACGGTCCTCGGGTGCCGGGACCGTCTACGGCGGCCCCAACCTGACCACCGCGAACCTGATCGTCTCCGACCTCAAGAACGGCACGCTCGCCGATCTCCGGGTACGGCGGGCGCTGTCGCTGGCCATCGACAGGCAGGGCCTGGCCAAGGCGGCCTTCGGCGACTACAGCAGCCCCTCGCTCGTGCCGGGGCCGGTCGAGTCCTGGCGCAACGTCGCGGCGGCCAAGCCGTCCGCGCCGGCCGTCACGCGGGACGTGGAAGGGGCCAAGAAGCTCATCGCCGAGGCCGGGGCGCAGGGCAAGAAGATCGTGATCGGCACCTCCAACACGGGTCCCGAGATGTCGGTGATCTCCAACGCCGTGCAGGCGGCGGCCCAGGAGATCGGCTTGTCCGCCGAGGTGCGCACCGTCGCCCCCGACGCCTACACCGCGCTGTTCTCCGACCCCGAGGCGCGCAAGGGGATCGACCTGTTCCCGACGTTCTGGTACCTGTCGGCGACCGACCCGCTGGAGCTGTACGGGCTGTTCGAGACCGGGCAGTTCGAGAACTACGGCGGCTTCTCCGACCCCGCCTACGACAAGCTCGTCGAGGCGGCCCAGGTGGAGTTCGACCGGGTCAAGCGGGCCCAGCTGACGGCCAAGCTCCAGGACACCGTCGCCACGCAGCTGCCGTGGATCCCGCTGGCGGACCTCGACAACGTGATGTTCCTCGGCAAGCGCATCACGGGCGCGCCCACCAGCATCTCCTACCTCTACTACCCGTGGGCCGCGGACATCGGCGCGGCGGGCTGATGGCGCGCTTCCTGCTGCGGCGCCTGGCCGGGATGGCCGCGATCCTGGGGGCGGCCTCCTTCCTGGTGTTCGGCGCTCTCCAGCTCGCGCCGGGAGACCCGGCCAGCTTCCTGCTCAGCGGCCGTTCGGCCACGCCGGAGGCCATCGCCGCCATCCGCGCGCAGTACCGGCTCGACGACCCGGTCCCCGTGCAGTACCTGCACTGGATCGGCGGCGTGCTCACCGGCGACTTCGGCCGCTCGGTGCAGTTCCGCTCCGACGTCGGCGGGCTGATCGCCGCCCGCGTGCCCGTCACGCTCACTCTCATCGGCATGGCCTTCGCGCTCACCATGGTCCTCGGCCTGGCGTTCGGCGTGTGGAGCGCGATCAGGCCCGGCCTGGTCGACAAGTCGGTGCTGGTGGGCAGCTCGGTCGCGGTCGCCACCCCCTCGTTCGTGCTGGGGTTCGTGCTCATCGCGGTGTTCTCGGTGAACCTCGGCTGGTTCCCGTCCATCGGCGCGGGCGAGGGCCTGGCCGACCGGCTGCACCATCTCACGCTGCCCGCCGTCGCGCTCGCCCTCACCTTCGCCGGGGTGCTGGCCCGGGTGTCGCGCACGGCGATGATCGACCAGCTGGGCCAGGAGTACGTCACGGTCGCCCGCGGCCGGGGCGTGCCCGAGCGGGCCATCGTGCGCCGGCACGTGCTGCGCGGCGCCATGACCGTGACCCTCACCTACGGCGGCCTGCTCGTTCCCGGCCTGCTGGTCTCGACCGTGCTGGTGGAGACCACCTTCGGGGTCAACGGCCTGGGCCAGCTGCTGCAGTACTCGGTGACGGTCAAGGACTTCCCCGTCGTGCAGGCGCTGACCCTGCTGACCGTGGCGGTGTTCGTGGTCACCAACCTCGTGGTGGACCTGCTGGCGCCGCTGGCCGATCCCCGCGTCCGCCTGGGAGCGAGGACCTGATGGAACAACTCGTCGTCAGACCCGGCCTGCGCGGCCTCACCGGCCGGCTCAAGGGCGGCGGCCTGCGGACGGCGGCGCTGGCGGTGATCGCGCTGCTGGTCGTGGCCGCCGTGCTGGCGCCGCTGGTGGCCCCCGCCGACCCCGACGCGGTGGACCTGTCGGCGGTGCTGGCCGGACCGAGCGCCGACCACCTGCTCGGCGCCGACGCCTCCGGCCGCGACCTGCTCTCCAGGGTGATCTACGGCGCGCGGACGGGTCTGCTCGGGCCGCTGGGCGTCGTGGCCCTGTCCACGGTGCTCGGAGTCGCGATCGGGCTGGCCGCCGCCTGGCACGGCGGCTGGGTGGACACCGCGCTGTCGCGCTCGATGGAGCTGGTCTTCGCCTTCCCCGGCCTGCTGCTGGCCATGCTGGTCGTCGCGATGTACGGCCCCGGCCAGCTCGGGCCGGTGATCACCCTCGCCGTGGCGTACACGCCGTTCGTCGGCCGCATGGTGCGCGGCGTGGCGCGAGGGGAGATGGGCCGGCCGTACATCGCCGCCTACCGGGCGCTGGGATTCAGCGGCCTGACCATCTGCCTGCGCCACCTGCTGCCGAACATCGCGCCGGTGATCCTCGCCCAGTCCACGATCAACTTCGGCTACGCCCTGCTCGACCTGGCCGGGCTCGCCTTCCTCGGCCTGGGCGTGCAACCGCCGGCCGCCGACTGGGGAGCCATGATCAACGAGGGCCAGTCCGCCGTCCTGCAGGGGGCGCTCGGCCCGATCCTCGTGCCCGGCATGGCCATCGTGCTCAGCGTGATCGCCTTCAACATCGTCGGTGAGAGCCTCGCCGACCGCGTCTCCAGGAGGTGACCATGCTGGAGATCGACGACCTTTCGGTACGGCTGCCGCGCACCGCCCGCCCGGCGATCGACCGCATCTCGCTCACCGTGGCCGAGAACGAGACCGTCGGCCTGGTGGGCGAGTCGGGGTCCGGCAAGTCCCTGACCGCGCGGGCCGTTCTCGGCCTGCTGCCGAAGGGCGCGCGGACCTCGGGCGAGATCCGCATGGACGGCGCCGACGTGCTGTCGATGTCGCCGGCGGGGCTGCGCCGCCACCGGACCCACGCGGCCGCGATGATCTACCAGGACCCGCGGGCGGCGATCAGCCCCTTCCGGCGGATCGGCGACTTCCTCGCCGAGATCCTCCGGGAGGAGATGGGCGCCAGGGCGGCGCGTGCCCGCGCCGTCGAGCTGCTGGGCATGGTCGGCCTGCCGGAACCCGAGCGGCACGTGCGCCAGCATCCGCACGAGCTGTCCGGCGGCATGCTCCAGCGGGTGGTGATCGCGGCGGCGCTGGCGGGCGAACCTCGGCTGCTGCTGGCCGACGAGCCGACCACCGCGCTGGATGTGACCACCCAGGCCGAGATCATCCGGCTGCTGCGCGAGCTGCGCGCCAGGACGCGGACCGGGATGCTCTTCATCACCCACGACCTCGAGCTGGCCGCCATGATCTGCGACCGCGTCTACGTCATGTACGCGGGCCGGGTCATGGAGACCGGGCCGACGCGGCAGCTGTTCGCCAAGCCGCGCCACCCCTACACCGAGGGCCTGCTGTCGGCCACGCCGCGCGTCAGCGACCTGGGCACGCTGCCGCCCCCGATCCCCGGACGCCCGCCGGACCTGCTGTCGGCGCCGCCCGGCTGCCCGTTCGCCCCGCGCTGCCCGCACGCCATGGACTCCTGTACGGCCGCCGCCCCGCTCCTGGTGGACGGGGTGGCCTGTGTGAAGGCGGAACCGTGAACATCGACCTCGAGGTGCGCGGCCTGAGCAAGCGGTACGGCGCGTTCACCGCGGTGGACGACGTCGGCTTCGACCTGGCGACGGGCGGCTCGCTCGGCCTGGTCGGCGAGTCGGGCTCCGGCAAGACCACGACGGCCAGGCTGCTGCTCGGCCTGGAGCGCCCCGACGCGGGCACGGTGCTGGTGGCGGGCCGGCCGCTGGCCTCGCTCGGCCGCAAGGACCGGGCGAGGCTGATCCAGATCGTCTTCCAGGATCCCCTCGGCTCGCTCGACCCGCGCCTCACCGTCGAGGAGTCGCTGGCCGAGGTGCTGCGGCTGCACTTTCCCGGCGAGCCGCACGCGGCCCGGACGGCCGAGCTGCTCGAGCAGGTCGGCCTCGGCCCGCGCGAGGCGCGCGCGATGCCCAGGGAGCTGTCGGGCGGGCAGCGGCAGCGCGTCGCCATCGCCAGGGCGCTGGCCGTACGGCCCAAGGTGCTGGTGCTCGACGAGGCCGTGGCCGCGCTCGACGTGTCGGTCCAGGCGCAGATCCTCGGCCTGCTGGCCGAGATCCGCACGGCCGGCGACGTCTCCTACCTGTTCATCACCCACGACCTGGCCGTGGTCGGCTGCGTCACCGACCACGTGGCCGTCATGCGGCGCGGCCGGATCGTCGAGTCGGGGCCGACGGCGCGGGTGCTGACCGCGCCGGAGCACGAGTACACGCGGCTCCTGCTGGACTCCGTCCCGCGGCCCGCCTTCTGAGGAGAGTCATGGAAATGCTGTGTTACCTCTCGGCCACCGAGGCCCACGCCCTGATGTCCAGACGTGAGCTGTCGCCCGTGGAGCTGCTGAACGCCGTCATCGACCGGGCGGAGGCGGTGGAGCCGCGGATCAACGCCTTCACCGAGCGCCTGTACGAGTCGGCGATGGAGCAGGCCAAGGCCGCCGAGACCGCCTACCTGAACGGCACCGCCAGGCCGCTCGAGGGCATCCCGGTGGCCGTCAAGGAGGAGCAGCCCATCGAGGGCCGCACCCACGAGGAGGGCTCGCTCCTGCTCCAGGGCATGATCGCCGAGGAGACCCACCCGGTGGTCAGCCGGATCGCGCAGGCGGGCGGCATCATCCACGCCAGGACCACGACGCCCGAGTTCAGCTGCGCCGCCTTCACCCACAGCAGGCTGTGGGGCGTGACGCGCAACCCGTGGAACCTCGACTACTCGCCGGGAGGCTCGTCGGGCGGCTCCGGCGCCTCGCTGGCCGCGGGCACCTCGCTGCTGGCCACCGGTTCCGACATCGGCGGCTCCATCCGCATTCCCGCCTCCTTCTGCGGGGTGGTCGGGTTCAAGCCGCCCTTCGGGCGGGTGCCCGCGCTGCCGCCGTTCAACCTCGACCAGTACTGCCACGACGGGCCCATGGCGCGCACCGTCGCCGACGTCGCCCTGCTGCAGAACGTGATCGCCGGGCCGCACCCGTGGGACGTGGTCTCCATCCGGCCCAAGCTGGAGCTGCCGCCGCTCACCGGCGACGTGCGCGGGATGCGGATCGCCCTGTCGACGACGCTCGGCGACTACCTGGTGGAGCCGGACGTCGTGGCCGGCACGCTGGCCGCCGCCGAGGCGCTGCGGGCGGCCGGGGCGGTCGTGGAGGAGGTCGAGCTGCCCTGGACCAGGGCGCAGATCATGGCCGCCGCCGATGCCCACTTCGCGGGCATCTTCGGCGCCGGGATCGGCGAGCTGGCCGCCGAGCACGCGGACCTGCTGTCGGACTACACGCGGCGCTTCGCCGGCACCAAGCCGGAGCTCAGCTTCTACCAGGGCATGGAGCTGGAGGGCCTGATCTACCGGCCGCTCGGCGAGCTGCTGGAACGGTTCGACGCGCTGCTGTGCCCGACCACGGCCGTGCCCGCCTTCCCTGCCGAGCACGACGGCGGCCCGCTGCCGATCAACGGCGAGCTCGGCCACTACATGCTCGGGGTGATGACGATCCCGTTCAACATCGCCAGCCGCTGCCCGGTCCTGTCGGTCCCGTCGGGGCGGGCCGCCACCGGCGTGCCGACCGGCGTGCAGGTCGTGGGCCGCACCTACGACGACGTCACAGTCTTCCAGGTCGCCGCCTGCCTGGAAGCCGCCCTCCCCGGCATCGGACGACCCGCCGTAGCCTGACACCCTGATCGCCGGGGGATGCCGGGGGATGTCGGGGATGGCACGCGGGCCGGGTCAGCCGGTGGTGGGGACGAACTCGGGCTGGTCGAGCACGCGCAGCCAGCTGCCGTCCGGCTGGCGCCTGACGACCTGGGCGCGGGCGCCGGCCCCGTCCCTCGGCGCGGTCGAGGTGAGGGCGACGTCGCCGCTGACCAGCGTCGGCAGCGGCGTCTCCGGCTCGAAGCGGGGACGGCCGGCCAGCACCTTCTCCCACAGGGCGCGGATGGCCTGCCGGCCCACGGTCTGGCCGCCCGGCGGGTAGGCCAGCACCGCGTCCTCCTCGTACAGCGCGGCGACGCCTGCCGCGTCACCGGCGTTGGAGCGCTCGACGAACAGGCGGGTGATGTCCTCGGGCCGCATGGCCTTCTCGTATTCCGTCATGGTTCCAGCCTCGCGGCGCCGTCTCCAGAAGTCCAACAGCTGGTTCTGATGGGATCTAGAATCAACAGTTATGGAGTTGCGGCAGCTGGAGTACTTCGTCGCGGTCGCGGAGGAGCGGAGCTTCACCCGGGCGGCCGAGCGCGTGCACATCAGCCAGTCCGGGGTCAGCGCCCAGATCCGCCGGTTGGAGCGCGAGCTCGGCGCCGAGCTGTTCGACCGCTCGGCGCGCGTGGCGAGCCTGACCGTCGCGGGCAAGGCCGCGCTCGACCACGCCCGCGCGGCGCTCGCCGCCGCCGGCGCGGTCGGCCAGGCGGTGGGCGAGGTGACCGGCCTGATCAGGGGCCGGCTCACGGTCGGGATGGTCGTCGGCTGCACCGTCACGCCGCTGTTCGACGCCCTGGCGGCCTTCCACCGGGAGCATCCGGGTGTGGAGATCTCGCTGCTGGAGGACAACTCCGCCCGGCTCGTCGAGGGCGTGCGCGAGGGCGGACTCGATCTGGCCCTCGTCGGGACCGCGGCCGCCACACCCGACGGGCTGGACGCGCTGACCATCGTCAGCGAGCGGCTCGTCGCGGCCGTCCCGGCCGGGCACCCCCTCACGCGGCTGCGCCGGCTCACCCTGCGTGACCTGGTCGCCCACCCGATCGTGTGCATGCCGCCCGGCACCGGCCTGCGCGCGGTGCTCGACCAGGCCTGCGCCGCGCAAGGCCTCGAGCCGGTGATCGCCCTGCAGGCAGGCGCCGCGGACGCCATCGCCGACCTGGCGGCCCGCGGGCTCGCCGTCGCCGTCCTCAGCCAGTCGATGGCCGTGCCGTACCGCGACCGGCTCGCCGCCCTCACCATCGACGACGTCGAGACGCCCGCCCTGCTCGCCCTGACCTGGAAGAGCCCGCCCGCCCCGGCGGTGCGCGCGTTCCTCCCCCACGGCAGGCGAGCCTTCCGCTGACACCCCGGATCAGGGACGTACCATGCCGAATGGTACGGTCACGCAGTAACGATCTTGGGGCTGATCCCCACGGGATCGCCTCCTCCACCACGAGAGGGGTCGGGCCATGCGGCTGATCGCTGCGGCGACCACGACAGGCACAATCCAGGGACACCTCGACGACGGCGTCGCGACGTTCAAGGGCATCCCCTACGCCAAGAGCCCGTTCGGACCGCTGCGCATGGCGGCCCCGCAACCGGCGGATCCATGGGACGGCGTCCGCGACGCGACCAGCTTCGGACCGCGACCGCCCCAGCCGGCGATCCTGCCCGGCATGC
Source organism: Nonomuraea sp. NPDC004354 (assembly GCF_053602555.1). Classification (NCBI taxonomy): domain Bacteria; kingdom Bacillati; phylum Actinomycetota; class Actinomycetes; order Streptosporangiales; family Streptosporangiaceae; genus Nonomuraea; species Nonomuraea sp. NPDC004354. Next base: position 496,628 of record NZ_JBSGDV010000004.1, read on the forward strand.
CGCGATGGAGCTCCGCGGACGGGCTCGACTGCCTGACGGTCAACGTCTGGACGCCCGACCCCGGCGGCGCGGGCCTGCCGGTGATGGTATGGATCTACGGCGGCGCCTACCTCACGGGCGCGACCGACTTCCCCGAGTACGACGGTGCCCGCCTGGCCCGCGAAGGCGTCGTGGTGATCAGCGTCAACCACCGGATCGGCATGGAGGGGTACGGGCAGGTCGACGGCGCCCCCGCCAACCGGGGCCTGCTCGACCAGGTCGCCGCGCTGCGCTGGGTCCAGGAGAACGCGGCGGCCTTCGGCGGCGATCCAGGCAACGTGACCGTCTTCGGCGAGTCGGCGGGGGCCGGCGCGATCGCGTGCCTGATGGCGATGCCCGCGGCGGCGGGGCTGTTCAGGCGCGCGATCGCGCAGAGCGTGCCGGGGGCGTTCTTCACACCCGAACTCGCCTCCGGCATCACCGCGGCGATCATGGAAGGGCTCGGCGGCGGCTCGCCGTACGACGCCGCGCCCGAGGACCTCGTCGAGAGCGCCGGCGCGCTCATGATGGCGCCCGGACGTGACGATCCCGGGCGCTGGGGGCCGATGGCGTTCCTGCGGATGCCCTTCGCGCCGGTCGTCGACGGCGAGGTGCTGACCACCACGCCGTGGGAGGCGCTGTCGGCCGGGGCCGGGCGGGACATCGAGCTGGTCGTGGGCTTCACCAGGGACGAGTTCCGGTACTTCCACACGCTCGGCGGCGGAAGGACCGGCGACCTCGGCGCCGCCATGAGGACGCTCGCGCCCGCCGGCGCGGAGGCCGCCTACCGGACCGCGCGCCCCGAGGCGACGGCCGAGGATTTGTACGTGCTGCTGATGTCGGACTGGCTGTTCAGGATGCCCAGCGCGCTGCTGGCCGACGCGCACCAGGGGCAGGTGCACGCCTACGAGCTGGCCTGGTCGCCGACGGGGATGGGCGCCTGCCACGGGCTCGACGTGCCGTTGACGTTCGGCACCCTCGACGCCCCGCTCGCGCTGATGCTGACGGGCGGCTCCCCCGAGGGCGAGGGCCTGTCACGGCAGTTCCGCACCGCCTGGACCCGGTTCGCGGCCGGCGGCGACCCGGGCTGGGCCGCCTACGACCCGGTGAAGGCCACCACCCACGTGTTCGACGTCGACCCCTCGGACGTCTCCGACCCCGAGGCGCCCTCGCGGGCGCTCTGGTCGCAGCGCGGCATCCAGGTCATCGGCTAGCTCCGGGACCGCCCGGCGCCGGCGCCCCGAGCCCGTCGGTCACGCGCGCTCCCGGCATCCCCGCCGTGACCTAGTGACCCATCACGGGACGGGCGCCGGCGGAGGGCACCGGCAGGTGCTCGCGGATGAGCAGCCAGCTCGCGGCCAGGACCCACGCGGCCGTCAGCAGGCCCGGCAGGATCAGCGTCAGCGGGCCGTCCGGCCGCAGCGCCCCGCTCCCGCCGCCCACCAGGATCGCGGCCAGCAGCCTGACCGCGGCGACGGCGACGGCGAACCAGGCCATCCACACGGGGAACGCCCGGGTGCGCATGATCGCGGCGGCCATGGCCGCGAACAGGCCCGCGACGGCGATCCCGGCGATCCCGCCCATCACCGTCAGCGCCGTGTACGGCCCGGAGGCGATGGTCAGCAGCGCCGGGTTCGCGGTCATGGCGTAGGTCATGCCGGCGAAGACCGACACGCCGATGAACCCGATCGCGGTGACGAGCACGAACCCGGCCAGCACCAGGGCGGAGGTGTCGCTGCCCTCGTCGGCCTGGCGGAAGGCGGTGGCCAGCGCGACGCCGAACCACAGGAACAGCATCAGCGCGACGGCGAAGAGCGTGGCCGCCGCGAGGATCTGGGCCCGGTAGCCGGCCAGGTATCCGGCGATCGTCATCGTCGGCTCGGTGATGCTCGGAGCGTTCCCCATCACCAGCCGGCCGACCGCCCCGACGACCAGGGCACCGATACCGGCCAGTCCGCCCCATCGCAGCTCGTGACTCTTGTTCACGGCAACCACCTCCAGTTTCGATGATTCGTCCGGTTTGTCCCTGGGCTCAAGAAGCGTGGGGGCATTTTTCGCCGACCTTTGCGCGCACGCGTGGAGGGGCCTTCCCCGGGTAGTGTCGAAGGACGGCAACGATGGTCCGTCCACCCGAAGCCGCAGGTAGCCTTGCCGATGCGGCTGCGGGCCGAGCCGGCGGCACGTCGTCGGCCAGTGGTGCGTGGATCGTTCCAGGTTTCTCCCCGGCCGCCTCTGCGACTGATGGGAGAGGTGCGTGTCCAAGGCGACTGGCAGACGATCGGCGGTGCTGGCCGCCCTCATGGCCACCGGTCTCGCGCTGGCCACCGCTCCGGTCGCCGCCGCGGCCGCCGGCACGCCGAGCGTGAGCGCGGGCGGGGGCGCGACAGGCGCGGCCGCGAGCGCGGGCGGGAGTCCTGCGGGCGCCGTGAGCGCGGGCGGGAGTGCCGCGGGCGCGGTGAGCGCGGGCACCGCGGGTGCCGGCCGTCCCGCGATCATCGGCGGGCGGCCCGCCACCGAGAGCTACCCGTTCATGGTGTCCTTCCAGCTGAAGGAGCTGCCGAAGCACCACTGCGGCGGCGCCCTCGTCGCCGCCGACTGGGTCGTCACCGCCGCCCACTGCAAGGGCCTCATGAAGCCGGGCAGGACACAGGTACGGATCGGCTCACTCGACCGCGAGGTGGGCGGGGTCGTCACCAGCGTCAAGCGCGTCGTCACCTACGGCGACAGCGGCGGGTACGGGGACGGGATGCCGATGGCCGCCAGATCCGACATCGCGCTCGTCCAGCTCGACCGGCGGGTGAACCTCGCGCCCGTCCGCATCGCCGCCGAGCCCGGCGAGGTCGGCGAGCCCAGCCGTGTCATCGGCTGGGGCATGACCTGCGAGGACAGGAACGACAGCGCCTGCACGAGCACGCGGTGGCTCCAGGAGCTCGACACCGTGCGCGTGGCCGACGGCCGGTGCGCCGACCTCGGGGGAAGCGGCGAGCTGTGCATCGGCGAGCGTGACGGGCGGGCGGCCAGCTCCTGCCACGGCGACTCGGGAGGCCCGCTGATCCGCCGGGTGGCCGGCCGGTGGGAGCTGGTCGGCGCCACCTCGCGCGACGGCGACGACCTGGGCGAGCGCACGGACGGCCATGCCGGCTGCTCCACCAACCCCGAAGGCGGGCCGGGGGTCGGCATCTGGACGGACGTGACCCACTACCGCGACTGGATCGCCGACACCGTCGAGGAGTCCGCCCCGCTCCACGACGCCTCCTGAACCGGCCACCGACCGGGATCTCCGGGTGACCGGCGGCCCGCCGGCCCACCGGGTGACTGGTGGATCGGCGGGTTGGCGGGTGACCGGTGGATCGGCGGGCTCAGGCCGGCGCCGGCTCCTCGACGAGGGCGACGCGCACGGCGGAGGGGTCGCCGCCGGACAGCGGGATGGCGAAGACCGCCGTCCGCGCGCCTGCCGCGTAGCTGACGAACCGCAGGCCGTCCTCCTCCCAGACGTCCTGGACGTCCGAGGTGAGCCGCGCGGACGCCGTGCAGTAGGCGGGACTCCGGTAGAGCAGGCGCAGCGAGACCTCCGGCGGAACCTCCCGCCCGTCGGGGACGGCGAGCGGCTTGCGCAGCCGTACGAGCAGCTGTCGCAGGGGGGTGAGCCAGCGCCGGTCCAGCTCCGGCGACAGGACGAGAAGCGCGACCGCCTCGGCCAGGCCCAGCAGCAGGAGCGGCGGGTCCGGCCGGAACGGCGGCGCCGGGATCGCGGCGAGGCTCATGGCGAGCAGGAGCCCGGCACGGGCGAAGCCGCGCACGTTCACGGGCTGGGCGTGGGCGCCGAGGCAGCCGCACGAGGAGGCGGGGGCGGCCACGGCGGCGTAGCCGAGGTAGGCCAGGAACCCGAGGGAGAGCGCGGCGGCGGCCGTGCCCTCCCAGGGGGAGGCCGGCGGCAGGAGCAGCGCGGCCGCCACTGCCAGCTCCGCCAGCCCGACGAGCCGGAGCAGGGGGATCGCGCGCGCCGGGCCGACCAGCCGGGCCAGGGCGGTCTGCCCGGCCTGCGATCGCATCCGTCGGGAGAACAGTTTCAGCACGGCCGCCCAGGCGAGGAAGGCGGCGATCACGTACGGCTGCAGCGCGGCGATCCCTTGCATGTGTCGCTCCTGGTGCGTGGAGAAGCTAGTGCGGGGAGAAGACGGTGGCGATGTCGGCCTCGTTGGTGTCAGGGCGCCAGGCGCCGAGGATCTGCACGTGCTGACCGACGCGGAGCAGCGACAGGTCCGCCGAGGCGGGCGCGTCGGAGTGGATGGCGACCGACCTGCCCGGCACGACGTGGCAGAGGATCTCCTTGCCGTGGTGGTCGAGGTGGATCTTCTCGCTGGTGATGTTGGTGATGTGACCCTTGATGTTGATGATGTTGAGCCACACCGACTCGGCGGCGAGCACGCCGTCGGGCATGCGGACGCCTCTGGCGTAGAGGCCGTCGCCCGGCTTGGCCTGGTCGAAGCCGACCGGGCCGAGCTTCCACAGGCTGGTGCCGTCGACGACCCTGATGGAGTGGAACACCAGGTTCGAGCCGAGGACGAGAAGGGTGTTGTCCTTGATGGAGCGGATCCGGCCCTCGGCGAAGTCGGGGTCGGGGGTTCCCGGCTCGACCTGCGGTGCCGCCGCGCCGAAGGCGGCTTCGGCGCCGAGCGATCCCATCGCGGTGGCGGCGACGACGGTGGCGCCGCCGCCGAGCACGGCGGACTTGAGCAGTTGCCTTCTGCTGGTCATGGCGCGCTCCCTAGGCGGTCGAGATCTCGCACGGCCGCAGGCCGGTGGACAGGCTGGCGATCCGGCTGTAGGCCGCGGGGGTGAGGTCGATCAGCCGGTTGCTGGCGCAGGTCGCGCCGCAGCAGCTGCGCTCACCGCAGAACAGGTCCGTCTGCGGACCGCAGTCGGCGATGGAGGTGATGACGCTGGCGCCGCCGCACAGCGACGTGGTCTGGTGGCGGAATCCGCAGGTCCGCCGGGACAGGGAGTCTCCGCACACGTCCGGGCGGGTGATCGCCCAGCAGGCGTCGGAGGTGTTGGGCCATGCGTGCTGCAGGCTGCCCGAGTTGCAGGTGCCGCAGGCTCCCCTGCCGGTAGTGCTGCACGGGCCCCAGGCGGTTCCGCAACAGAACCAGGAGACTTCTCCTTGGACGGGGCCGAGTAAGTCGACGGGCGGGTCGGTGGGCTTGCTGCGCGCCATGCGCGTCCTCCTTGGGGTGGGCTCCGACGGTCCCCCGATGAGAAGGTGCAGCGGTACTGAAACTTTCCGACTTGATCTATCAATAGCATGTAAGTAAGTTTCGTCAATCCCCCGATTGTGGCGGGTTCCACCGGCGTGACGGAGTCCCTTCAGCGAGGGCGCCCGCGTCTATAGCCTGAACCCGTGCGAATTGGGGTGAATGTTCCGAACTTCGGACCCGGCACCGATCCCGGCATGCTGCGCAGCTGGGCGCAGACCGTCGAAGGGCTCGGGTTCGACCTGCTGATGGTCTCCGACCACGTCGTGGTCACGTCCGACGTGGCCGCGCAGTACCCGGCGCCCTTCTACGAGCCGTTCACCACGCTGTCGTGGCTGGCCGGGATCACCACCAGGGTCACGCTCGGCACGACCGTGCTGATCGTGCCGTACCGGCATCCGCTGGTCACCGCCCGGATGGCGATCAACCTGCACGACCTGAGCGGCGGGCGGTTCGTGCTCGGCGTGGGGGTGGGCTGGGCCCGGCAGGAGTTCGAGGCGCTCGGCGTGCCGTTCGACAGGCGAGGCCGGCTGACCGACGAGTACCTCGACGTCATGCGCGCCGCCTGGGAAGGGCGTGACATCCCGCTCTGGGTGGGCGGCTCCAGCGAGGCCGCCCAGCGGCGGGCCGTCAGGCTCGGCGCGGCCTGGCATCCGCTGCGGTACCCGATGGCGCGGCTGGAGGAGTCGGTCGAACGGCTGGCGGCGCTGGCCGCCGAGGAGGACCGCCCGCTCCCCGCGCTGGTTCCCCGGATCGCGCTCGACCTGTCCCCCCGCGCGGGGAACCGGCTGGCGGGCCAGGGAACGATCGAGCAGGTGACGGCCGATCTTGAGCGGTTGAAGGCGCTCGGTGCCGAGGCCGTCGTCCTCGATCCGTTCAGCGGGGACCCGGAGGAGACCCGGCGGCCCGAGCGGGCATGGCGTGACCTCGCGGCGGTCGCCGCGATCAGGCGGTAGCCGATCCAGGACGAGAACGAAGGAGCGACATGACCGGCGACGAGGAGACGCCGCCCCCGCGCGCCATGGGTCCGCTGTACGCCGCGGGGTTCACCACCGCGTTCGGCGCCCACGCCATCGCCGCCAACCTCGGTGGCTTCAGCGCCGACGCGGTGACCTCACTGCTGATGCTCGGCGGCCTGCTGGCCCTGTACGACGGGGCCGAGGTCGTGCTCAAACCGGTCTTCGGCACGCTCGCCGACCGCGTCGGGGCGCGGCCCGTCCTGCTCGGCGGCCTGATCGCCTTCGCCGCCGCCTCCGCGCTCTACGCGGTGGCCGACAGCCCCGGCTGGCTGTGGGCGGCCCGCCTCGGCCAGGGGGCAGCGGCCTCCGCGTTCTCCCCATCCGCCGCCGCCCTGGTCGCCCGCCTCAACCCGGCCGCCAAGCACGGCCGCGCCTTCGGCGGCTACGGCTTCGCCAAGTCCGTCGGCTACACCCTCGGCCCGCTGATCGGCGGCGTCGTGGTCTGGGCGGGCGGGCTGTCGCTGCTGTTCGCGGTCACGGCCGGGCTCGGGGCCGCCGTCGCGCTCTGGGCGGCGCTGGCCGTCCCCGCCGTGCCGCCGCTGCCGCGCGCCCGCCAGACCGTGCTCGACCTGGCCAGGAGGCTGTCCGCGCCCTCCTTCCTCGGCCCCACCGCGGCGCTCGCGGGCGCGAGCGCCGCACTGTCGGTCGGGGTCGGCTTCCTGCCGGTCTCCGGCGCCGCGGCCGGGCTCGGCACCGTGGCCACCGGCGCCGCCGTCTCCGTGCTGGCCGCCTGCGCCGCCGTCGTCCAGCCGGTCGCCGGGCGCGCCCTCGACGCGGGACGGCTCGGCCTGCGCGCCGGACTGCCGGCCGGCCTGCTGGTCACCGCCGCCGGGCTGGGCTGCGCGATGCTGCCGGGGCTGCCCGGACTGCTGTCCGGCGCGGTCCTGGTCGGTGCGGGAACGGGGCTGATCACCCCGCTCGGGTTCGCCGCCCTGGCCGCCGCCACCCCGCGGGAACGGCTCGGCCAGACGATGGGGGCGGCCGAGCTCGGCCGCGAACTCGGCGACGCGGGCGGGCCGCTGCTGGTGGCCGGCGTCGCGACCGCCTCCACGCCGGCGTACGGCTTCGCCGCCCTGGCCCTGCTCCTGGCCGCCGGACCGGTCGTCCTGCTGGCCGCCCGACACCGCACCTCACGCCCGGCGCGATAGCGCGGCACGGGCGTGAGGTGCGGTCCGAGCGAGCGTGTCCCCGGGCGCCCTCCCGCCCGGGGACACACGATCCGATGGCGACGGCGAGCCGTCCCCCGAAGGGGGACCGGGCTCTGATCGCCTACCGCGAGACGTACTCGGCCAGCACGGTGGCGGCACCCTGAGGATCGTCGACCGGGTGCCGCTTGTTGGCGTTCTGCCAGGAGTAGCAGGCGCCGCCGTACCCGACGAAGACCCAGACGGGAAGTCCTGGCGGGGGCCGGTGCACCATGAGAGCGGTGTTGTTGTCGCGCAGCTCGGCGTTGACGCCGAGCAGCACGAGGTGGTCGCGGAGCCGGACGAGCTGGTACTCCTCGTGCAGGTGCGCGAGGTCGGCCGCCGCGGTGGCCGCGATCCTGGTCACCTGGCGCTCCTGAGGTCCTGCCGCCTGCGGGGCACTCGAGACACTCCCACTCCCCACGTGAGATCCAATCCGCGTTCCGACGTCAGGAGCGCAGGAACGCCGCCAGGATCTCGTTGAACCTGTCGGGCTCCTCGCTGAACGGGGCGTGGCCGCTGTTCTCGAAGCGGGCCACCTGGGCCTTGGGCAGCTGCGCCGCCAGCCAGGCGTCGAGCTCACCCGGGAAGATCTTGCTGCGCGCGCCGTACATGAGCAGGGTCGGTACGGTGAGCGACGGCAGGACCGGGCGCAGGTCGGCGTAGGCCATGTCGTACCAGACCGACAGCGCCGCCGACGTGGCCATCTTGGTGGTCTCGGCGTAGACGGCGTCGATCACCTCGTCCGGCGGCGTCTCGGCGAAGCACGCGGCGATGAACGGCTTGATCACGCTCGGCCTGGCATGGCGCACGCCCTGGGTGAAGACGGCGAGGTCGGTCGTGGAGTAGCCGCCGAGCAGCGGGAAATCCCACCCCTCCCCGTCCAGGAACCGCGGCGACTGGTCGACGAAGGCCGCCGAGCGCAGCAGGTCGCAGCCGTACTGCTGGACGTAGGACAGGATGACCGCGGTGCCCATCGACCAGCCCACCATGCACACATCGCGCACTCCCAGATGGTCGAGCAAGGTTCGTACATCGCGGGCATATTGCGACAAAGTGTGACCTTCATCGGTTTTTCCGGACAGACCATGCCCGCGGAGGTCTACAGTGATGACCCGGTTCGACTCGCTGAGCGGCCCGACGTTCTGACCCCAGAAGGTGCTGTTCATCGTCCACCCATGGATGAGCAGCACGGCGGGCCCGGAGCCGCGGTCCTCGTAGTAGAGCGGAACGCCGTCGGGCAACTCCAGATATGACAACGCGTCTCCCTCGGATGTGGAAATGTCCAGGCCGTAACGACTATCCGCTTACGCACCCCGGCCGGCCAAGGCTCGAGCCCACGTTGCATTGGGGTTGCATCCGGCGCTACCTTTCTCGGCAGGAGATCATGGACGACTCGACGCGACGCATGGCCCGTGCTCGCGAGCGGGCACTGAGCGGCCAACGACCTGCGCAGGTGCGCCCCGAGGTACGTGAGTCCTGGGACCGTGCCCGGCAGCAGGGGGTGCATCCCGACCGGTCCCTGCCGCCCATCGAGCTGGCGGAGGACCGCGTGCGCGGGCTGCGGCGCGACCATCCGCTGGCCTCGGTCTGGCCGACCCTGCTGGCCACGCTGAGCGACGCGGCGACGCAACCGGGTCACCTGGTCTTCGCCAGCGACTCGGCCGGCCACCTGCTGTGGATCATGGGCGACCGGTCGGCGCGGCGGCTGGCCGAGCGGGTGAACCTGGTGCCCGGCGCGCTGTGGAGCGAGGGCAAGGCGGGCACCAGCGGCGTGGGCACGGCGCTCGCGCTCAGCCGGCCGTTCCGCGTGCGCGGTCCCGAGCACTTCCTGTCGGTCGCCGTCGACTTCACCTGTTCCGCCGCGCCCATCCGCAACCCGGTCACGGGCGAGCTGCTCGGCGCGATCGACGTGACCTGCCCCACGCCCGCCGCGAACTCCCTGTCCCTGTCGCTGGTCGCCGCCGCGGCGCGGCTGGCCGAGGCGCAGCTGGGCGAGCAGACCAGGCACCAGGACGAGCTGCTGCGCATGCGCTACCTCGACCACGTCATGCGCCACAAGGGCATCCACAGCGCGCTGGTGGGTGCCGACGGCCGGGTGCTGCACGCCTCGCCCGGGGGCTGGCTCCCGCGGCGCTGGCCGTTCCCGCCCAGGGAAGGACCCGCGACGCTCGCCGACGGCCGCCGGGTGGTGGTCGAGCGCCTGTCCCCCTCCGGCCCGTTCGCGGTGCACTGCACCGACGACGCCGACAGCGCCGACGAGGGACTGCTGCTGCACGCGCTCGGCCGTGATCGCGCATGGATCCGCCTGGACGGTGTCACCCACGAGCTCAGCGCCCGCCACAGCGAGCTCGTCGTGCTGCTGGCGGCCCATCCGGCGGGGCTGACCGCCGACGCGCTGGCCCGCGAGGTCTACGGGCAGGGCGCCAAGACGGTCACCCTGCGCGCCGAGATGACCAGGCTGCGCCGGGTGCTCGGCTACCGCCTCGGCTCCGACCCCTACCGGCTGCTCGGGCGGACGACGGCCGACTTCCTCGCTCTCGACGAGGACCTGACCGGCGTGGACGTCGGCGAGCTGCTCGACCGGTACCCCGGCCCGCTGCTGCCGTCCTCGCGCGCGGAGGGCGTCGGGGCGCTGCGCGAACGGCTGCACCAGCGGTTGCGCGGCAGGCTCCTGTCCCATGGCGACGCCGACGCCCTGACCCGCTGGATCACCGCGCCGCACGGGCGTGACGACACCGCCGTACGGCAGGCGCTGCACGGCCACCTGCCGTCCCAGGACGGCACCCGGCGCTGATCCGGCGGTCGGCGGGGCGACGCGACTTCTTCCAATAGGGGCGATTAGTAACCTTCACCCCTTTTTCGAGGCGCCCGAATACTTACAGCCGGACAGGCGGAACGAAATGGCAATTGTCCGTTTTGTCGATGGGTAGCGACACACGCCATCCCGGCTCCACCAAGCCCGGAACACCCGCTCCTTCCGCCGAGAGTGCGCCATTGTTCAAGCCGGCACGCCGGACCGGAAAGGGGTGGCTAAGCGCGCCTCATGAGCGTCCCGTAGGCGTGGGACAGGGCTTGCGCCCAGGACGAACGTTCCGAGTCACGGCGAATACGGCTACACCTGCCATGCCTCTCCGCCCGTGGGAAATCCGACTTAGTCAAGCAAGCAGCCAGTTGCACAAAGAAGCGGGTAATGTCCGTTTATCCGGTGATCGGCGGGAAATCTACGTTGCGCGCAAGATAATCCTTCAGGGTTACGTAGGGCGTTTTCCAGCTATTTGGCTTATGGCCATGCTGGTGCAAGTCAAGTCATTTCACAGGGGGAATCACGCAATGAAGAAGCTCACGGGCGCTGTCGCGGCAGCCGCTGTTACCACCCTTCTGAGCGCCGGCGCCGTGGGACTCGGCGCCGCCACCGCCAACACCGCTGCCAGCGCCAGCACCAACGCCAGCACCAGCGAGGCCGGCGGCGGCTGCGGAATTGGTGGATGGGGCGGCGGCTGCGGCCGTGGCTGGGGCTGGCGGCGCGACCTGCTGCGCAGCATCAACAAGCAGTTCCAGAAGCAGCGCCAGCTCCAGAAGCAGCTGCAGAGCCAGCTCCAGAGCCAGTCGCAGAACCTGCACCAGAACGTCAACTTCCACCTGAACACCTCGGCCGACTCCGACAGCCTCTCCGACGCCATCGCCAAGCAGCGTGCGGCCAACGAGGCCGAGGCCAAGCAGCGTGCCGAGGCCGAGGCCAGGCAGCGTGCCGACGCGGACGCCACGCAGCGCCAGGACGCGGACGCCGACGCCAGGCAGCGCCAGGACGCCGACGCGGACGCCGACGCCAGGCAGCGCCAGGACGCCGACGCCGATGCCCGCAACGAGGCCCGTAACCGGAACGACGTGGACGCCGACGCCCGCAACAAGAACGACGTGGACGCCGACGCCAGGCAGCGCCAGGACGCCGACGCCCGCAACCGCGCGGACGCCGACGCCCGCCAGCGCGCCGACGCCGACGCCCGCAACAAGACGGACGTGGACGCCGACGCCCTGCAGAGGCAGGACGCCGACGCCCGCAACGAGGCGAAGAACAAGACGAACGTGGACGCCGACGCCGACGCCAGGCAGCGTCAGGACGCCGACGCCCGTAACAAGAACGACGTGGACGCCGACGCCAGGCAGCGCCAGGACGCCGACGCCCGCAACCGCGCGGACGCCGACGCCGACGCCGACGCTCGCCAGCGTGCCGACGCCGACGCCCGCAACAAGGCCGACGCGGACGCCGACGCTCGCAACAAGGCGGACGCCGACGCGAGGCAGCGTGCCGACGCCGACGCCCGCCAGCGCGCCGACGCTGACGCCCGCAACAGGAACGACGTGGACGCCGACGCCCGCAACCGCGCTGACGCCGACGCCCGCCAGCGTGCCGACGCCGACGCTGACGCCCGCAACAGGAACGACGTGGACGCCGACGCCCGCAACCGCGCGGACCTCGACGCTCGCAACAAGGCGGACGCCGAGCAGAAGCAGCGCCAGGACGCCGACGCCCGCAACAAGAACGATGTGGACGCCGACGCTGACGCTCGCCAGCGTGCCGACGCCGACGCCCGCAACAGGAACGACGTGGACGCCGACGCGGACGCCCGCCAGCGCCAGGACGCCGACAACCGCAACCGCAACGACGCGGACGCCGACGCCGACGCCAGGCAGCGTCAGGACTCTGAGAACCGCAACCGCAACGACGCCGACGCCCGCCAGCGCCAGGACGCCGACAACCGCAACCGGAACGACGCCGACGCCCGCCAGCGCCAGGACGCCGACAACCGCAACCGGAACGACGCTGACGCCGACGCTGACGCCGACGCCCGCAACAAGGCCGACGCGGACGCCGACGCCCGCAACGACGCGCGGAACTGGGCGGACCTGGACTCGCGGAACTGGGCCGACTCGGACGCCGACGCGGACGCGGACGCTCGCAACGACGCCCGCAACGACGCCCGGAACCAGGCCGACGCCGACGCCCGTAACCGCGCCGACGCCGACGCCCGTAACCGCGCCGACGCTGACGCGCGGAACCGCGCCGACGCTGACGCGCGGAACCGCGCCGACGCCGACGCGCGGAACCGCGCCGACGCCGACGCGCGGAACCGCGCCGAGGCCGAGGCCAGGAACCAGGTGGAGAACGAGATCAGGAACCAGATCGAGGCCGCGCTCAGGAACCGGCTCGAGGCCGAGCTCAGGAACCGGCTGGAGGCCGAGCTCAGGAACCAGCTCGAGGACGAGCTGACGAGCAAGGCCGCCATGGCCAGGAAGGGCGGCAGGGCCTGAGCTGAACCCGCACAGCGCTGATCACCAGCGCTGAACATCCGAGGGGCCGACCGGACACCTGTCCGATCGGCCCCTCCTTCGTTCGGGTCACCCGGCCGTCGCGACAGGTCCTCGATGATCCCGATCTGCGCGTCGGGGTGTCGGGTCACCGGGCACGAGCTGGTCGCCGGGCAACCTCAGGGGGTGGCTTCCCGACCGCCGGTAGACCCAACGGCATTTCCCCCTGAAACCCCCATTACCCGGCATATCACCAGACCCGTTGAGATCTTTTGCGATTCGAGCCATCCGCGGCCGCCACCGCCCCGAATCACGCGGCGAGGACCCGGCCGGACCCCTCGACCACGACACAGACGCTTGCGAAAGGCTCACAGTCGCATGAAGCTCACGACCAACCGGCGCGCCCTGCTCGCCCTGGCCGCCGCGGGGGCGCTGGCCGCCTCGTCCCTCGCCCTGCTGCAGCCGCCGGCCGGCACCGCGTCCTCGCACCGCGAGGCACCGCTGATCGCCGGCGACCCGCGCAACGACAACACCGACGTCTACGCGTTCGTCAGCCCCGACCGCCCCGACACCGTCACCCTGCTGGCCGACTTCCTCCCCTTCGAGGAGCCGAACGGCGGGCCCAATTTCTACACCTTCGACACCCGCTCCCGCTACAACATCAAGATCGACAGCAACGGTGACGCCCTGCCCGACGTCACCTACCAGTGGACGTTCCGTGACGAGGACCGGCGCGGCACCTCGACGTTCCTCGCCGACAACGGGCCCGTCACCTCCCTCGACGACCCCAACCTGCTGTTCCGTCAGCGCTACACGCTCCAGCGGATCACCCCGCGCGGGGTCACCACGCTGGTCAGGAACGGCGTCGTCGCGCCGAGCAACACCGGTCCCGCCTCCATGCCCTCCTACGCGACGCTGCGCGCCCAGGCCGTCACCTCGGTGCAGGGCGGCGGCAGGACGTTCGCGGGGCAGTCCGACGACCCCTTCTTCCTCGACCTGCGCGTCTTCGACCTCCTCTACGGCGGCGACCTGTCCGAGGTCGGCCAGGACACGCTCAAGGGGTACGGCGTGCAGACGCTGGCCGTCCAGGTGCCCAAGGACGCGGTGGCGCTCAAGGGCGACGCCCGCCGTAACCCCGTCATCGGCGTGTGGTCCAGCGTCGACAAGTGGAGCCCGCAGGGCTACAAGCAGGTCTCCCGCCTGGGACAGCCGCTGGTCAACGAGGTCGTCCTGCCCGCCGGGCTCAAGGACGCCTTCAACTCCGTGAGCCCCGACAAGGACGCGGGCCTGCCCGCCGTCGTCAGGCGGGTCACCCACCCGGAGGTCCCCCGGCTGCTGGAGAAGATCTACGGCCTGAAGGCGCCGGCGACGCCCCGTACCGACCTGGTCGAGATCTTCCTGACCGGCATCGCCAAGGACAACGGCCCGATCAAGTCCGACCTCAACTCGCAGACCCTCAACAAGGACGCCGGCCGGCTGCGCCCCGCCGAGATGCTGCGGCTGAACATGTCGGTGCCGCCCACCGCCGCCCCCAACCGGCTGGGCGTGCTCGCCGGTGACCTCCAGGGCTTCCCGAACGGCCGCCGCCTCACCGACGACGTCGTGGACATCGCGCTGCAGGCGATGGCCGGCGCGGCCAGGACCGGCAAGCTCGTCGACGCCCTGACGACCGGCGACCGGGTCGACGCCAACGACAAGGCGTTCGGCGCGTCCTTCCCGTACGTCGCGCTTCCCGCGAACACCTCGGTCAACGCCGGCGCGCGCTGACCCCGCGGGGCCGGTCGCCCCGGCCCCGCTCCCTTCCCTTCCTACCTGGAGGTCATCGTCATGCCATCCCGACGGGGGGTGGTGCTCGCCGCGGGCGGCCTGGTCCTGGCCGCCGCGCTGACCACCGCCGCGACCCTGCTCCCCTCGCCCGTCCCGCCGCCGGCGCCGGCGCCCGTCCCCGCCGCGGCGGCGCAGGCCGACACGGCGCTGTCGGCCACCTCCGCCCGCGCGGCGGTCGACGCCCTGAACGCCAGGCTGCGGCGGCTCCCGCGCGACCACCACGCCTGGGCCCGGCTCGGCGCCGCCTACGTGCAGGAGGCCAGGATCACCTCCGACCCCACCCTCTACGCGCGGGCCCAGCAGGCCCTCGACCGGGCCGCCGCGCTGGCCCCCGGTGACCCCGCCACCCTGACCGGCGGCGCGGCACTGGCCGCGGCGCGGCACGACTTCGCGGGGGCCGTACGGCTGGCCGACCGCGCGATCGCCGCCAACCCCTACGGCGCCACCGCCTACGGGGTGCTCGCCGACGCCGCCACCCAGCTCGGCCGCTACGACGCGGCCGCGAAGGTCGCCGACCGGATGATCGCGCTGCGGCCCGGCGTCTCCGCCTACACGCGCGCCGCCTACGCCGCCGAACTGCGCGGCGACCTGGCCCAGGCGCGCAGGCTCCTGAACTACGCGCTGCTCGACGCCTACGCCCCCGAGGACGTCGCCTACTGCCGCTACTCGCTGGGCGAGCTCTCCCTGCACGCCGGGGACGTGGCCGCCGCCGCCGAGCAGTACCAGCTGGCCCTGGACGCCGCGCCCGCCTTCGCCCCCGCCCTGGCCGGGCGGGCCAGGGCCGGCGCGCTGTCCGGGCAGCTCCCTCGTGCGCTGGACGACTACGCGACCCTGGTGGCCCGGCTGCCGCTGCCGCAGTACATCATCGAGTACGGCGAGACCCTCGCCGCGGCCAGCCGCGACCCCGCACCACAGTGGCGGCTGCTGGCGGCCCAGCGCACCCTCATGGACGCCGCGGCCGTCAGGGACGACCTGACCTGGGCGGAGTTCGAAGCCGACCACGGCTCCCCCGCCAAGGCCGTGGCCCACGCCCGCGCCGAGTACGCCCGCCACCCCAACCTGACGGCCGCCGACGCGCTGGCCTGGGCGCTCCACCGGGCCGGCCGCGACCGCGAGGCACTGCCGTACGCGGTCGCGGCCACCTCGACCGGCTGGCGCAACGCCCTCGTGCTCAGGCACCGGGCGGCCATCGAGCGCGCCCTCGGCGACACCGCGGCCGCCACCCGCAGCACGGCCAGGGCCGAGGCGGCCAACCCCAGGTTCGTGGCCGAGCTTCCCGCCCTGGCGAGGTTCTCGTGAACGGCCGGCCGTACCGCGGGGCGGCGGTGTCTCTCGCGATCGCGACCGCGCTGATGGCGGCGGCCCCCCTCCCCGCCACCGCCGCGACCACGGGAAACGTCAGGATCACGCAGACCGCGCATCCGCTCGGGAACTTCACGGTCAACCACTACGACGGCCTGAGGGTCCTGCCCGACCGGATCGAGAACCTCGCTATCGTGGACCGCGCCGAGCTGCCGACCCTGCAGGCCCGGCCGTTGGTGGACACCGACGGCGACGGCCGCGTGTCCGCACCGGAACGGGCCGCGCACGCCGCGGCCGAGTGCGCCGCGCTGGCCACGGCCCAGCGGCTCACCGTCAACGGCACGGCCAGGCCGTGGCGCGTCGACACGGCCGACCTCGGCTACACGCCCGGTCAGGGCGGCCTGCCCACCAGCCGCCTCACCTGCCGGCTGCGGGCGGACGGCGAGCCGGGAACCATCGGGTTCGCCAACGGGTTCCTCACCGACCGCATCGGCTGGCGTGAGATCACCGCCGTGGCCGAGGGCGTACGGCTGGCCCGCTCGACGGTGCCCGCCACCAGCGTCAGCCAGGAGCTGCGCCGCTACCCCGACGACCTGCTGTCCAGCCCGCTCGACCAGCGCACGGCCGCACTGACCGTCGTCCGAAGCGCGGGAGCGGGACCGGCGGCCGCACCCGCGCTGCCCGGCGTCCTGCCCGCCGGCGGCCCGATCGGCGACGCGCTGGCCGCGCTCGACCGCACCTTCACCGGACTGGTCGGCGCGACCTCGCTCACGGTGCCGCTCGGCATCCTCGCGGTGCTCCTGGCCGCCGTCCTCGGGGCGGGGCACGCGCTGATCCCCGGCCACGGGAAGACCGTCATGGCCGCCTACCTGGCGGGACGCAGGGGACGGCCGCGTGACGCGTTCGTCGTCGGGGCGACGGTGACCGTGACGCACACCGCGGGGGTGCTGGCGGTGGGGTTGCTGCTGACGGTCTTCTCGGGCCTGGCGGGCGAGTCGGTCCTGTCCTGGCTGGGTACGGCCGGCGGCCTGCTGATCACCGCCATCGGCGCCGGGCTGGCCCGATCCGCCTGGCGATCGTTCCGCACAGGCACGCCTCCGACACCCTTCCACGGCCACGGCCACGAACACGGGCACCGGCACGGGCACGAACACGGGCACCGGCACGGGGACGGACATGGGCACGGGCACGGGGGCGGGCACGGCCACGAACACGGGCACGGCCACGGCCACGGGCACGGGGACGGGGACGGCCACGGGCATAGCCCGCAACGGACGCCCCTCCCGGGAGACGGGACCAGCCCACGAGGGACCGCCCTTCTCGACCAGACGATCCCCGCGAAAGAGGCGATCCGGGAAGAAGGAGCAATCGGCCAGGAAGGGATGACCCGGCTGGAGGATGCGACCCACCCGGCGGTCCGGGAGGCTCCGGTCCCGCCGTCTCCCGGGCGGCGTTGGCTGATCGGGCTGGGTGTCGCGGGCGGCCTGGTCCCGAGTCCGTCCGCCCTGGTCGTGCTGCTGGGCGCGATCGCGCTGGGCCGTACCTGGTTCGGCGTCGCCCTCGTCCTCGCCTACGGGGTCGGCATGGCCGCCACCCTCACCGCCACCGGCCTGCTCCTCGTCACGCTGGCCGCCCGCCTCGACCGCCTCGCGCGGGCGGGCCGTGCCCTGCCGGCGCGGCTGTCGGCCCTCGCCCCCGGGGGTACTGCGCTGCTGGTGGTCGTGCTCGGCCTGGGCCTGACGGTGCGCAGCCTCGGCGGCGTCATCTGACACCCCGGACCGGCGCCCCGAACACGGAAGGACACCCCGGTTGACACGGCATCAAGAGACGCGGCATCAACAGACGCGACGCCAACAGACGCGGAATCGACAAACGAGGACCCTGCAGACGCGGCGCCGACAGGCGTGGCATCGGCAGACATGGCATTGACAGCCGCATGCGCTCGCTGGAGCGTGATGGGCGCGGGCCACCAACCAGGCCGCACCCGTCCACGAGCCGAGCGGCTCCGAATGACCGGTATGCGGATGGCGACGGGAGGGCACATGCGATCGGAGCCGGAGTCGCGGCCGGACCGGGACCGCTCGGGTGGCGGCCGAAGTCCCGGCCTCGAGGAGTTGCTGAGCCGGGTGGCCCGCGGCGATCGCGCCGCCTTCGAGCAGGTGTACGAGCTGGTGGCGGCACGGGTCTTCGGCATGGTGGTGCGCGTCCTGCGTGACCGCGCGCAGAGCGAGGAGGTCGCCCAGGAGGTGCTGGTGGAGGTGTGGCGCAACGCCGCCCGGTACGAGCCCGCCCGAGGTTCGGCCATGGCCTGGATCATGACGATCGCCCATCGCCGCGCGATCGACAGGGTGCGCTCGGCCACCGCCGTCACCGAGCGGGAGGACCGGGTGGCGCGCATGGACGTCCACCGGCCCTTCGACGAGGTGGCCGAGTCGGTGGAGAACAACCTGGAGCGGGAACGGCTGCGCCGATGTCTGTCGGGACTGACCGAGCTGCAACGCGAATCGGTGACGATCGCCTATTTCGGCGGATACTCCTATCGTGAGGTCGCCGAGCTGCTCAAGGTGCCGCTCGGCACCGTCAAGGCCCGCATGCGCGACGGCCTCATCCGGCTGCGCGATTGCCTGGGAGTGGAGCGATGAACGGCGGGCAGGACGTGCACATGCTGGCCGGCGCCTACGCGCTGGACGCCATCGACGACGAGCTGGAGCGCAGACGCTTCGAGGCACACCTGGACGGCTGCGCCGACTGCGCGCACGAGGTGCGGGGCCTGGCCGAGACGGCCGCCAGGCTCGGTCAGGCCACGGCCGCCACGCCGCCGCCCGAGCTGAAGAGCCGCGTCATGGCCGAGATCGGACAGGTCAGGCAGCTGCCGCCGGTCGTGGAGCGGCCGGGGTCGCGTCACAGGTTCGTCAGGGAACGGACGGGCGCGCGTGTCGCGAAGGTCGTCGCCGCCGCCGGGGTGGCCGCCGCCGTCGCGCTGGGCGCGCTGGCCTACCAGGCCAGAACCGAGCTGGACCAGATGCGGACGACCGCCAGGCAGGTGGAGGCGGTGCTCGCAGCTCCGGACGCCCGCCGGGTCAACGCCGCGGAGGGGCAGGGTGTGGCCGGCACCGTCGTCCTGTCCCGTTCGGCGGGCCGGATGGTGTTCCTGGCCTCGGGGCTGGCGCCGCTGCCCGAGGACAAGACCTACCAGCTCTGGCAGCTGTCGCCCGGACAGGCGCATCCGGCCGGGCTGCTGCGGCCCGACGACAGCGGCTACACGGCGCCGGCGCTGGCCGTACCGGTGAAGGGCGCCACCTCGGTGGGGCTGACCGTCGAACCCGCGGGCGGCTCGGCCGCGCCGACCACGACACCGCTGCTGGTGATGGACATCCCCGCCGCCTGACCCTTCCCGCGCCGCACCCCACGGCCGACGGCCCCGGCCTGGACCGCCGCGGCACGCCCTTGAGATCGGCACACCCCTGAGACCGGCGTGGCCCACCGCGCGAGACGGCCCCGGCCATTCGCGGCGCGCGCCTGAGCCCGAGGCCGGTCGGACGGGCGCGACGCGGGCCTGAGCCCGAGGCCGGTCGGACGGGGCCGGTCAGGACAAGCGCGACGCGGGCGCGGGCCCAGGGCCGGGGCCGGTCCGGACAGGCGCGACGCAGGCCTGAGCCGGAGGCCGGTCAGACGGGGCCGGCCAGGACAAGCGCGACGCGCGCCTGAGCCCGAGGCCGGTCGGACGGGGCCGGTCAGGACAAGCGCGACGCGGGCGCGGGCCCAGGGCCGGGGCCGGTCCGGACAGGCGCGACGCA